>JANXTX010000129.1 GCA_025352165.1 Caulobacteraceae bacterium
TTCCAGCCGCCATCTTTGCCACGCTCCAATTGTCCGCGCCGAGACAAGACGCCGGCTACGCCGGTTGCCGGCTGGAAGCCGGCGGTCGTGCGTCCGTGAGGGCGCTTTGTCAGTTGGGTGGGAGTCCTGACCATGTGAAGTCACCGAGCATGAAGCGGAAGGTAACTGCGTCGTCGTGAGGCGGGGTGGAGAGCAACTGGAAGCGAACCGGCAGGCTGCAGGCTGACGAACCTGTTTCGGCTGGGTGTGTGGGCGAGCCTGCGACCGTTTGGCGAAGCCTGGTCCTCGCGAGGGGATCGATCGAGCGCGATGAGGTGATGAGATGCGACGCTCGGCGCACATCGGGTGGTTGAGGGTGGCATGTTGGGAAGGCAAGGCGGAGTAAGCGGAGAGACCTGGGGGCCGTAAGCGAGGCTGCCAGGAGTCAGAACCCTCATAGTACCGATGTGACGATGTTCCCGGCTCATTTCCGAGTGACAGACGTCGCGAGAGGCCCGGTTAGCAAAGCCGGGATTAGGGAAGGGGGGCAGGAAGGTGGAGGCGTGAAAGCCATGACGGAGCAAGCAACAGCGTCGGCAGTGCCCGGGAGGGCTAAGCAAGGCGCAGACACCGGAGGGACGCCGCAAGCGGGTCCGAAGGTGGAAGCTTCGGTGTGGACCGAACGCATGGTGTCGGCGCTGGTCAACGGCGTCAAAGGGGGCAGATGGTTCAGCCTGATCGATAAGGTATGGGCGCCGGCCACCCTGGCGGCGGCCTGGGCGAAGGTCCGGGCCAATGGCGGGGCGGCGGGCGTGGATGGTGTGAGCATCGAGCGGTTCGCGGCGCGGTCGGAAGAGTATCTGGCCGAGCTGTCACGAGCCTTGCGGGACGGGAGTTACCGACCGCAGGCGGTAAGACGGGTGGAGATTCCCAAGGACGATGGCCGGACCCGGCCGCTGGGCATACCGGCGGTGAAGGATCGGATCGTCCAGACGGCGGTCAAGTTCGTCATCGAACCGATCTTCGAGCACCGCTTCCTGGAGGGGAGCTACGGCTTCCGCCCGGGGCGGGGCTGTCATGACGCGTTGCGCGCAGTGGACCGGCTGATCAAGGATGGCTTCACCTTCGTGGTGGACGCCGACGTGGCGGGCTACTTCGACAACATCCCGCACGAGCGGCTGATGGAGCGGTTGGAGGAACGGATCAGCGATGGTCGCCTGCTCCAACTGCTGCGCGGCTGGCTCGGAGCGGACATCCTGCATGGTCTGGAGCGATGGACGCCGACGACGGGCACGCCGCAAGGCGCGGTGATCAGCCCGTTGCTGGCCAACATCTATCTGCATCCGCTGGATGAACTCATGGCCTCGCTCGGCCATCGGATGGTGCGGTATGCGGACGACTTCGTGGTTCTGTGCCAGAGCCGCGAGGAGGCCGACCAAGCCCTGGCCACGATCGCTCGCTGGGTGGAGGACAACGGCCTTCGCATGCATCCGGACAAGACGCATGTCGGCGACTGCCGGCGGGTCGGGGAAGGCTTCGACTTCCTCGGCTACCGGTTCGAGGCCGGTCTGCGGCTGGTGCGCAGGAAGAGCCTGAAGAAGATGCGCGACAAGATCCGGGCCAGGACCGGGCGCTCACGGGGCGACAGCCTCGACACGATCGTCTCGGACCTGAACCCGATGCTGCGCGGCTGGTTCGGGTACTTCAAGCACGTCCATCACAACACCTTCTCGGGCATGGACGGGTTCGTTCGACGCCGGCTGCGAGCGATACTCCGCAAGCAGGACAAGCGACCGGGCTTCGGACACGCCCATGGCGATCATCAACTCTGGCCAAACGCCTTCTTCGCTGACGCCGGGCTGTTCGCAATGAACACAGCCTGGCGATCGGCGAGACACTCCCGATGAGGAAACCACCAACTGGAGAGCCGTAAGCGGGAAAACCGCACGTACGGTTCGGAGGTAGGGGAGGCGAAAGCCTTCCCTACCCCTATCAATGATAAAGGCGGTGACCAAACGGCAAGTTCAGTTGTCGCGGCGAAGCCGCAAGATTGTCCGCGGATGACGCGGATTTAAGAGGAGGAGAAAGGACATTCGCCGCGCGGCGGCACACCCTGGCGTTACCGATGGAATCTGGACTCCACCTGCGCCGGGGCTTCGGCCAACAGGTCGCCGAAGGAAAGACGCCGCAATGGCCATGAGCCATCGTCTCTTATCCTCTTAAAATCTGCGATATCTGGGGAAATACTTTCCTGAATCTCCGCCTGCAACCGGCATAGCCCAGGTCTATTCTACGCCCTGAGGCTTGAATGGTAACAAAGACAACCGCCAAACACGGCTCGATCACCGCTCAGGCCTCTTGACAGCCGGCCCGATCCGAGATTTGATTGATTGATCAACTAAGAGTTTGCCATGCCGATCGACACACGCCTGCGCATCCTGCTTGCCGCGATGGATCTGTTCTCGGAGAAGGGCTACGGGTCGACCTCGATCTCCGACATCCTGAGCCGCAGTCAGGCCAACAGCGGTAGTCTCTATCACTTCTTTCCGGGCAAGCAGGACGTGCTGCTGGGCGTGCTGGAACTCTATCGTGACGGCATTCACCAGATGTTGCTCAAGCCGGCATGGCGGGGGATCGAGGACCCGATCGAGCGGATCTTCGCGCTGCTGGCGCGCTATCGCCTGGCGCTGGCGGAAAGCCAATGCCTGTTCGGTTGCCCGATCGGCAGCCTGGCGCTGGAGCTGCACGAGCCGGACCCGCCTGTGCGTGCCCTGTTGGCGCGGAACTTCACCAACTGGACGACTGCGATCGGCGAGTGCCTGACCGCGGGCGCGTCGCGTCTGCCGCGCGGGACCGACATTGCCGCCTTGGCGGAATTCATCCTGACGACCATGGAGGGGGGCGTAATGCAGGCCCGTACCCATCGCGACGTCGCCTATTTCGACCGCAACATCGAGCAGCTGCGCCGGCACATGACGCTGCTGGAGTACGGCGCCCGGCAAGAGGCCGCGGCGTGACGCAAACAAGCTTCAACGGGAGAGACTTTCGATGCCTCATGTGAACTGGCTGGCCGTCCTGGCGGCGGCGTTGTCGAGTTTCCTGCTGGGCGGGATCTGGTACTCGGCGCTTTTCAGCAAGGCCTGGCAGGCGGCGGCCGGCGTGAGCGACTCGGCGATGGCGCAGTCGAACAAGGCCCTGATCTTCGGCGCCGCGTTCGTGCTGTCACTCGTGCAGTCGGCGGTGTTCGCGCTGTTCCTGGGCCCCAACCCTTCACCGATGCTGGGGGTCGGCGCGGGCTTCGCGGCGGGGCTGTGCTGGGTCACCGCGGCGATCGGAATGAACTATCTGTTCGAGCGGCGCGGCATGATGCTGTTCACGATCAACGGCGGATACGCGACGCTGCAGTTCACCGCCATCGGCGCGATCCTGGGATTTTGGCACTGATGCGCGGCGCGTTGATCCTTTGCCTCGCGGCCGTGGGTGCGATTGCCTGTTCCTCCGCGAGCGGGGCCGAAACAGGCTCCGCGACCCTTGGCTATAGCATCAGGGACACCAGCTTTCGGGATCCGGTGAGCGGACGCGTGCAGCAGCTGACGCTGGAGGTCGCCGCGCCCGCGGACAAGGTCTGGGCGGCGTTCGCGACGGATGATGGACTACACGGCTGGGCTGGCCCGGTCGCTCACGTCGATCTGATGAATGGTGGGGTGCAGGAGACCTCGTACTCGATAAGTTCGCACCTTGGTGAGCGGGAGAATATCCGTAACCAGATTGTGGCGTATGTACCGGGGCGACTGATCGCATACCACAACGTCCATGTGCCGAAGAACGCACCGCCAGATTTCGCTTTGCTGGCCGCGTTGCGCACCGTGATCGCGATTGAACCTATCGACGCCGGACACACGCGTGTCGTCGAGTCACAGGTCGGCTATGGCGAGGGCGCCGGTTTCGACGCCCTGTATGTTCACTTCAGCTCAGGCAACCAGTACGAGTTCAAGATCCTGGCGCAAAGCCTGCTTGGCCACCCGGTCGACTGGGCCGCCGAGGCTCCCCAGGCCAAGGCAAGCGTCGGCGACAAGTCGAGATAGCCGGGCCGGAAGATGCAGGCTTATTGCCGTCCGGCGGAGAGGCTGTGTTTTGCGGGGGTCTAAAGAGGGAGAAGGGACGGCACCCCAACTCCGCCAGGGGAGGAAGACCCGCCCCTGCTACCTGTAGCCCTTGCCCAGATAGTGACGTCGCACCTCCGGGTCGTTCACGACATCGTCGGGTGAGCCTTCGAACAGCATCTCGCCATCGTGGATGATCGATGCGCGGTCGACGATCGCCAGGGTGACACGCACATTGTGGTCGGTGATCAGGATGCCCAGGCCCCGCCGCCGCAGATAGGCGATCGCATCGCACATGTCGTCGATTCCCAGCGGATCGACCCCGGCGAACGGCTCGTCGAGCAACATGTAGGCCGGGTTGATGGCCAGCGCGCGGGCGATCTCCACCCGCCGGAGATCGCCTCCTGACAGCGCAATGGCGGGGACTTTCCGCAGTTGCTCGATATGCAACTCCTTCAGCAGTTCATCGGTAATCTCGCGCGCCCGGTCGCGCCTGGCCACCGACATCTCGGCGATCGCCATGATGTTCTGCTCGACATTCAGACCGCGAAACACCGAGGTTTCCTGAGGCAGATAGCCCAGGCCGAAATGCGCCCGCTCGAACATCGGCATATCGGTGATGTCCCGCCCGTCGAGCACGATAGTCCCGCTGTCCACCGCGATCAGGCCGGTGATCATGTAGAAGCAGGTCGTCTTGCCCGCCCCGTTGGGACCCAGCAGGCCGGCCACCTCGCCCGGGGCCAGGTGCAGGCTGATGTTCCTGACCACGACACGCGCGCCATAGGTCTTGTTGATGTTGTTCACCCGCAGGCTATCGCCCGAGGCTGGCGCGGACTTGCCTACGAAAGTGCCTGGACGCTGGTCGGAGACCGCCAACAAGGGAGCGCCGGGGCCGGTCGGCTTGTCCACGGCGGGAGCGTCCTATGTCGGATGGCCGGGGCGGCCGCGGTTCGGCTTGGCTTGTTATGAAGTAAGGCAAACGTCTCCGGGCTATCTTGGTTCCGCTTGCCCGCTCAGGAAGTTCTCAAACGCGCGACCACGCACCAGTCGGGCGAAACCGGTTGAACGCGACGGTGATTTTATCAATCAGCCTTTGGCTGGGATTGAATGATCTTCCTGGCTGTTCTGATCACCAGCCAGACGGGAACACCAATCACCAGGCACACCGCCGCCAGTCCACCGATGAGCCAGGCCAGCGCCGCCAGCCATTCGGATGAGGTGGGCGTCCTCGGAACCGCCGAAGCCGGAGGCAGGTCTACCCGGATAGTGATCGTGGCCATTGGAGCGCAGGCGAGGACGATCGCCAAAATCACCACCACCGCCAGCCCAATCAGCTTCAGTCAGGCGGATCGCGAAATGCGCCGTCCGAACATCGTTCGGGCCCTCAATGTTTCCGGGCGTATGAAGAAAGTGCCTTGGAATTGCGGTGAGACGCGTTCAATTGTCTAATCATCATCAGCATTCTAATTCGTCAATTGGTATCATGTCGCCGTAATCCGTAACTACTCCACGTAATCCGTAACTACTCCACCTCTCAAAGCCGACCTACCTGGCCTTGATCATCGTTGGGCTCGGATATTGTTTTGCCTATATTGTCCTGCGAAGGCTGTCGGTGAGACTGTCAAAAGCGTCGTCACTGGAAGGCCAGTCCGTCGATTGGCACATTGATGCCGTTGGAGTGAGACGCGTTTCGTCACTGTTCGATTTCAACATAAGGCGAGAGGGCTTCGTTGCGTTCAGCGAAGACAGGAAACGCTTCCTTTTCTTCACGAGTTCTCAAAACTGCATCGTGTTGCCAAAGCGGTGTCTAAGCTCGGATCAGGCTGGCGCGCTTCGCGCGTTGATTGCAACTTGGCGATAGCGCTACTTTTGGCGTCCATGAAGTCGACGGCGGCTCAGCTACAGAGCCACCTGCATCCCCATTTCGACCACCTGATCGGAAGGTATGTTGAAAAAGTCGCACGGATTGGCCGAGTTCCGCGCGAGCGAAATAAACAGGCGGAATATAAGGGGACATAATGTGTGCTGCAGAGACACAAGGAGAAGAAGAATGTCGTAGAAAATCAGTGTCGTACAGCTGCGGAGATGATGAGGGACGGCCCCTCGGGATCGGCTTTCAGGAGCAGGTCCCAAACCAGCCTGAGCTGCTGCGGTAGAA
>JANXTX010000147.1 GCA_025352165.1 Caulobacteraceae bacterium
CCGATGACCCCAACCTCCGGCCGCGCGATGTGACTGAGAAGGACATCAAGCCAGTTGGGAGATATAATTTCGATATCGTCGTTGAGAAAAACCAGGTATTCGCCCGTGGCAAGGGCCGCGGCCAGATTGTTGAACCTGGACCAGTTGAAGGGCTCTTCTGTCGTCAAAACGATATCGGCGTTCGATTTCAACCATGCCCGCCATTCGATCAAGGCCGGCGGAATGTTTTCGATGCAAACTATCTCGAAATTGCGATAAGATGTGAGCGCACGCAACGTATCGATGCAGGTTTTGATATAGCCTTTGGCGGCGCAGGTGGGAATGATGATCGAGACCAGACCTGTGATGGCGTGACCTCGCTCGATTTCGAAAAGGCCAGGGGCGAATCCGTCTCTTACTTCCCCCGCGATGCCGCGCCGCACCAAGGCGCGCGACAAAGCGCTCCGTTCCAGCGCCTGATCCTCACCCGGGTTCACGCGTTCGCTTAGCACGCAGGGAACATGGCCTATGTTCGTTGCCCGTTCCAGGCAGCGCAAGATGAGATCATATTCGCCATGGTCCTGAAGGTCGGCGACGCTAGCGCCGACATCCTCCAGTAGCGCATCCTTCGCTATCCAGAGGCGTCCAATGTAGTTTGTCGACAAGGCCAGGTCCGGCGACCAATCCGGTTTGAAAAATGCCTCCACGACGCCGGATCCAGGATTCATTCGACGTTCGTCGGAATAAGCAAAGTCCGCGTTCTGGTGGAGCGCCGTCCAAATCGCCATTTCCAGCAACGCATCCACGCCGAGCTCATCTCCCCCTTGGAGGGCGCCTCCGAACATCGGGGTGCTTTCTGACCAGGCGTGACTTTGGGGCCACTTGAGCGGCTCGGCAGGGGCCCCCAGATCGACCCACGATATGCGATCCCCTAGATCGTCAAGGCCATCGAGCAATAGGGGCCTTAACTGATCCCATATGATTGACGGTCGAAGCGGCGCGATTTTGAGTGACCAATTCTGGTAAGCCTGAGCGCGTAATGACGCCAGCGTCTGACGCGCGCCCACAATTTCGTCATCGCCGTCGCCGATGCGCAATAACAGGCAAAAGGCAGGGTGCCAGTTGGCCGCCTTGAGAACACGCTTGCCGAGCTCGATCTCCGATGCTGGCATCCGTCGACGTAACGACCAAGGACCGGCCGGTTCGTGTTCGGGCTCCTCGACCTCGATTGTGAAGTCGACCTTGTACTCTGTTCCTAGCTTGTCGCGTGCGGCCACCGACACGAGGTGTTCGCCCTTCGGCAATGCACGATTTGGCAACATCGTGGCGAAGCCGCTGAGAAGCGATCCAGGATGGTCGGGATAGATCGCGGCAACGTCCTCCCGCTTCAAACCGTAGTAGGCGCCCGCGACACGCTTTCCATCAATGTGAATATCAACACCGGAAACACCGCATTCAGCGATCGCCCAACCGGCAACCGATAGATTGTTCCGGACAGGTGTTGTCGCGACGCCGTCTACGATTGTCGGTGAATCGATCCATAGAGCGAACTTTTGGCTGACTTGGCTTGCGCCCGAAGGGCTGGGAACATCCGCGACAGGAACCGCTGCCACGGGCAATCGCAAGCCACGTCCAAGGCCCATTGGGCTCTTCACACGAATGGAAACAATATGTTCGCCAATGATCCCATCCGCCGCGACATTCGCGGCGAAAACGAAGCCGGCGTTGCGGGCGCCCGGATGGTCCGGAAAGTTGCTTCCCACATCTGGGCGTTCTATCCCAATGCGCGCCTCGCCCACCTCCGCCCCGTCAAGAAACATGACAACCGCCTGCACACCTACAGTGCATACGGCCCAACCCTCCACCTTCAAAGCACCGTTCATTCCAAGGTGGATCTCATCGCAGTGAACGCGTGTGTCTTCGCCGTCGTCGGCGGCCGGCTCGCTCGCGGCCAACGCCGTGAGAAGGATTCGCGGGCCTCGGAAGACGCCGTGGGGCGTCCTGACTCGAATCGACACGACATGCTCGCCGGTGACGCCATCAGGCGCTACGATTCCAGCGAAAGTAAAGCCCGCGTGTCGGGCCCCCGGTATTTCAGGGTAGGTATTGCCGACATCGGGCCGTTCGAGGCCAAGGCGCGCCTGACCCACATCGACGCCGTCGAAGAATAGCAGGACGGCCTCGACGCCGGCCGCTGCCGCCGCCCAGCCCTCGATCCTCAGCCCGCCGTCGGACGTGAGCTGGAATTGGTCGCAATTCACATGCACGGTATCGGGCGGTGTCACCGACAGCGTCTCTGCTTGAGATCTTATGACCAATGGCACGGAGAGTTCGCGAATGACGCCGCCTTTGGCGGCGCACCGGATGATGAAGGTTCGCTTGCCTTCGCCGAGGGCGCGGGTGTCGGTGACGAACCTGAACCCACTGAGAGCTGGGTTCAGATAGTCGCCGAAGGTCTCTGCCACGTCGTCCCGGAGCAATCCAAACTCGGCGCCGCCAAGGCGGTCGCCGTCGACCAAAATATCGACCGAAGTCACTGAGGTGAATGCGACGACCCAACCTTCGATGGTGAGCAGCCCCTGATCGTCGACACGGGCATTATCGACCTGAAGCCGAATAGGCGGCGCGCCAAGGGCCTCATCCACCTGCTTCCGAAGGGGCGGCGATCCCGCGGTTAATTTGGCGTCGGAATTCGCGGATGAGCCGAGCCTGGGGGAGGCGGAGTGACCCAGGTGGCGAAGGAACGGATCCTCGCCAGAGGCCAACAATTCCGAATTTTCCGCGACGTACTGTTTTACATCAAAATTAGACAGGGGACTGAAATCCCAGGTGGCAGCATTCCGGATATAATGATCCAGCGCGCATTCGGTCGTATCGATCTGATATTCTTCCCGATACCATTGGGGATCGAAAAATAGACTAGGAGAGAGTCCTTGCTTTTCGCCCTTAGTGATATAGTGGATTATTGGATCGGTCGCACCCCGCTCGTCGGCGGGGAGTTGATCAAGGTAAAACTCGACATCGAAGTATGGGTTTGGTGAACGACGTTCATCGACCCCGTAGCGGCGCCAGTGCATTATCGGATTGATCCCCGACGACATGACGTCCGAATATTTCCCTCGATACCAATCCCGGTCGATCAGCGCGTAGCGCGAAAGAAATGCGACATCTCCCTCGACGTCCAAAGGCAGAGATTCGAGAAACAATGGCTCCTTCCTCCAGAGCCAGAAATCGGTCGCCTTTACCCGCGCGCTGATCCTGCGCCGTTGACCATCGAATAGCTTGATCGGGAGTCGAAACCTGAAAAAATAGCGACCATCGCCAATGCCTCTCTGCGCAAGGCGCTCTGCCATGAGATTGGCGATTGCCTCGCCGACCAGTCGTTCATCGGCGTAAATCTCCACGGAAAGTCGGCTGTCGGGCTCCGTTCGCCGCCACGCCCAGCCGTGAAGGAAGTAGTCGACGGCCCGATAGATCTGTCCATCAAATTCGCCACCTGAATCGTCCGTCACCCGTACTTGAGCGCCCTCTACCACGGCTGCACTGGCGCCTCCCCCGCTCCGATTGCGGGGGACAAGAACGGGACTCTGCCCCTGGCCTCTCATCACCCACAAAGCGGCGGCGGGAACGTAGGTGAGGCAACACAATCCGCGCGCCCAGTGCCGCAAGCATACCCAGACGCCTCGCCGTGGGCAGGCCGTAAATGTGAGTACTCTGACCGCATCGACGCGCTAGTTTCTAAATGGCCGACGGCCTTCACGATAGCCATGTTCATGAAAATGCTGTGTCGGCGATTTGATTATACCTTCCTTCAATACTTGCTGCACGTCCGGGTATTGGGAAAGGTACCAAGTCTCGTCGACGGTCAGTTCAGCTGGCAGGCGGTCCTCGAAATAGCCAGATTGAACAAAGTGTTCCTTTGCTGACTTCTGCACGCCATCGATAATTGCCTCATCGACATCTGGATTTGTCTTGCGATACCAAGCTTCATCAACATCGACGCTCATAAGGAATAGCTTTGCCAATTCGATCAGCATCTCCTCGGACAAGCCCCCGGCATGATTTCCTCCGGCCGCCTTGCCGGCACGCCCTAAGTCGACGAATCTTTGTCTGACGAAGCTGAATGGAACTACGTATTTCATAATTCTTAGGCCCCCGGTTTAACCGATTCAATATGCTTCGCGGTAGGGAAATACCAAGTGTGCACCATTCAAGTTATCATGCAAGAACTAGCATTTATGCGCCGCCTCAGACAAGCGCCGGGGAATGTCCCGCCCGATGTTGAAAAACGCGGGGCGGCGTTGCGTGGGTTGATGGTTACGCGGCCTTTGATGTCACCTCAAGTTCTGAGTGCTTTTCGTGATGGCGCTGCAGGGCTGCGCGGAGGATGGGCAGTTGGTGAC
>JANXTX010000160.1 GCA_025352165.1 Caulobacteraceae bacterium
GCCGGTCTTGTCGGTGGCGAGGAAGCCGGTGACGCGGGAGGCGACGTGCTGGAACAGGAAATAGGTGCTGCCGAGCCCGCAGACCGCCAGCCCGCCCATGATGGCGATCCACACCATCGGCAGGCCCGCCATCCAGAAGACCGCGCCAAAGGCCACGGTAATCAGCACTGTCTGGCCGATGTCCGGCTCGGCCAGCAACAGCGCCACCGCGGTCAGATAAAGCGCGAAAGCGATGGTCAGCCCGGGAACGCCCTGGCGTTTTCGCCCCTCGGCGAACATCCAGGCGACCAGCACGATCAGCGCCGGTTTCATGAATTCGGAGGGCTGCAGGGTGAATCCGGAAATTTCCACCCAGCGGGTCGCACCCTTGGCGGCATGGCCCATCAAAGGCAGCACGGCCATCGCCAGGATCGAGACGATATAGACGAAAAACGCCGTACGCCTGACGCCTCTGGGTGAGAGCATCGACGTGGTCAGCAGGATGACGGTAGCGCCGGCGGCGAAAATGCACTGGCGAACCGAGAAGTGATAGGGCCAGGGGATCTTCATGCGATGCGCCGCGGCGGGGCTGGTGCCGAACTGCAGCAGAACCCCCAGCGCGATCAGGGCCAGGGTGGCGCCGAGCAGCCAGTGGTCCGTCGTCCACCACCAGACGCCCAGTCGCGAACGGTCCGACCGGGGAAAGGCATGAGCGCTGGTAGCCATCAGCCGACCTCCATGTCCTGAGGGGCGAGTGCATGAACGGCGGCCCGAAACGCCTCTCCACGCTCTTCGAAATCAGCGAACTGATCGAACGAGGCGCACGCCGGCGAAAACAGCACGATGGCCGGCTGACCCGCCGCGCGCGCATCGGCCCAGGCGGCGGCCACCGCCGCGTCGACTGTCCCGACCCTGACACAGGGAGCGCGTCCTTCGAGCGTGCCGGCGAATTCCTCCTGCGCCTCGCCGATCAGGAAGGCTTTGATCACCGATGGAAACAGGTCGGCGAGGCACTCGATGCCGCCGACTTTCGCACGTCCGCCGGCAATCCAGTAGAAGCGCGGGTAGGAACTCATCGCCTGACGCGCGGCGTCGACGTTTGTGGCCTTGGAATCATTGACGAAGCGTACATCACCAAGCGTGCCGATGGTCTCCATGCGGTGGGCGAGTCCCGGAAAACTGACTAACCCCTCGATGGCGTCGCTGACCGAAACGCCCAGCGCGCGTACCGCCGCGTAGGCGGCCGCGGCGTTCTGCCAGTTGTGTCGACCCGGCAGGGAGCGCGCCGCGGTAAGATCGGCAATCTCCGTCACCCGGCCGTCGGTGGCGTCATAGAGTACCCCCTGCAGCGCGTAGACACCCTTGCCCATGCACTTGCGCGCGCTGACCGGCCAGATCGTACGGCGATTGGCGGCGGTGATCTCGGTACAGATCTGTTGGCCCCAGGCCTCGTCGACGCCGATGATCGCCGTGTCGCCCTTGCCCTGCCCGAACAGGATGCGCTTTTTCGCGGCCACATAGCGTTCCATGTCGCCGTGGCGCTCGAGATGATCGGGGGTGATGTTGAGGATGATGGCGACGTCCGGCTTCAGCCTGGACGTCAGGTCGAGCTGATAGGACGAGAGCTCTAGCACATAGACTGCGCCTCCGTGCATATCCTCCAGGCCCAGTACGCCCGCGCCGATGTTACCGCCGATGCGGGTATCGCGGCCGACGTGGCTTAGCATGTGACCGATCAATGCCGTGGTCGTCGACTTGCCGTTGGTTCCGGTGATGGCGACGACCTTGGGGCGTTTGTGGTCTGGCGCATCGGCCACCGCTCGCGCGAACAGTTCGATGTCACCGATCACCTCGACGCCGGCCGCCCGCGCCTTGCGTACCGTCCAGTGAGATTCGGGGAAATACAGCGGCACACCCGGTGAAAGCACCAGGGCGGCGAATTCCGACCAGTCCGCTTCGGCGAGGTCGAGCATTTCGAGACCTTCGGCGGCGGCGACTTCGCGCGCGCCGGGCCGCTCATCCCAGGCGGCGACCCGTGCTCCACCGGCGACAAGCGCGCGCACCGAGGCGAGCCCAGAACGGGCCAGCCCGAACACGGCGACAGATTGTCCCTCGAAGCAGCGAACGGGAATCATGACGCGCCGAAACCCCTCCCCTATCGCAGCTTGAGAGTGGCGAGGCCGAGCAGAGCGAGCATCACCGCCACGATCCAGAAACGGATCACGACGGTCGGCTCCGACCAGCCCAGCTTCTCGAAATGGTGGTGGATCGGCGCCATCAGGAACACACGCTTGCGCGTGCGCTTGTACCAAAGCACCTGGATGATCACCGAAACCGTCTCGACGACGAACAGCCCGCCGACGATGGCCAGCACGATCTCATGCTTGGAAGCGACGGCGATCGCGCCCAGCGCGCCGCCCAGCGAAAGCGAGCCGCTGTCGCCCATGAAAATCCGCGCCGGCGGGGCATTGTACCAGAGGAAGCCCAGGCCCGAACCGACGATCGCCGCGCAGATCACCGCCAGATCGCCGGCGCCGGGCACGTAGTGTAGCTGCAGGTAGTGAGCGAACAGGAAGTTTCCGACCAGATAGGTGATCAGGCCAAAGGTTGCCGAGGCGATCATTACCGGAACCGTCGCCAGGCCATCCAGTCCATCGGTAAAGTTCACAGCATTGGAAGCCCCGACAATCACCAGCCCGCCGAAGATCAGATACAGCCACGACAGATTGAATACCGCGTCCTTGAAGATCGGGAAGCTAAGGGACGTGGAGAGGTTGGCGTTCTCCGGGGAAGGCTGCCCGAAATGGACCATCAGGAAAACCGCGGTGATGCCGACGCCGGCCTCGACCAGCAGCCGCATGCGCCCGGAGATTCCCGCCGTGGTCTGCTTGGTGACCTTTGCGTAGTCATCCATGAAACCGAGGCCGCCGAACGCCAGCGTGACCAGCAGCACCACCCAGACATAGATGTTGCTGAGATCCGCCCACAGCAGAGTGGCGACGGTGATCCCGGCTAGGAACATCAGACCGCCCATGGTCGGAGTGCCGGCCTTTTCAATGATGTGGCGGGCGGGACCGTCCTCGCGGATCGGCTGACCCTTGCCCTGCTTGGCCTGCATCCAGCGGATGAAGCGCGAGCCCATGGCCACCACGACCAGCTGCGCGGTGGCAACCGCCATCCCGCCACGGAAGGTCAGATAGCGCAGCAGATTGAGGCCGGGGATGACCACATGATGGGCCTCGAGCTGGAGGTACAGCCAATAGAGCATCAGCCGCCCCCCTTTCTTGTGTCGGCCATGGCGTCGACAGCGGCCACCAGCGCACTGGCTCGCGAGGCGTTAGACCCCTTGATCATCAGAACGTCGCCCGGCGCCAAAGCGTCGACCAGCACAGGCGCCAGGCCATCGGCATCGCCGGCCCAGGCGCCGCGTCGGCCTTCCGGCAGTTGTTCCCAGAGCGATTTCATCAATGTCCCAGCGCAAAACACCAGATCCACGCGGGCCGATTCGATGGCCTCGGCAAGTTCGGCGTGGCGCTCCTCCGCGAAATCTCCCAGTTCAAGCATGTCGGTAAGAGCGACGATGCGCCGCCCGCCGACCGCCCGGGCGCCAAGGTTGGCCAGAGCGGCCTTCACCGAGACAGGGCTGGCGTTATAGCTTTCGTCGATCAGTGTTATGACCCCACCGGCTACAGACACCCGACGCTCCACCCCACGGCCCGCCAGCGGCTCGAAGTCGGCGAGCGCGGCCAGCGCGGTGTCCAGGTCGACGTCGAGAGCGCGCATCATCAACAGGGCGCACAGGCTCATCGGTCCCCAATGCGCGCCCGACTGCCGGATCGGATATTCCACGGCCTTGCCGTCGATGCGAGCCTCGACGGACGCGCCGCCCGGCGCGGGCGAGAACCGCAGCAGTTGCGCATCGGCGCCGCTGGCGGAGCCGAACACCCTCGTCTTGGCGCCGGCTCTGCGGGCCGCGCCCTTCAGAAACTCGAACCAGCGGTTGTCAGCGTTGAGGATAGCCGTGCCGCCGCGATCGAGTCCGTTGAAGATTTCCGCCTTTGCCGCCGCGACGCCCGCTTCACCATCGGCGAAATTCTCGACGTGCACGGCCTCGACATTGGTGATCGCCACGGCGTGCGGATGCACCATGCGCGACAGCGGGGTGATCTCGCCTGCGTGATTCATGCCGATCTCGAAGATCGCGCGGCGGGTCTCCGCCGGCATGCGCGCGAGCGTGAGCGGTACGCCGATGTGGTTATTGTAGGACTTTACCGAGGCATGTGACGCGCCGGCACGGGCGAGCCCCGCCCGCACCGCCTGCGTGACGCTGGTCTTGCCGACGGAACCCGTTACGGCGCCCCGGCGGGCATTTGACGCCCTGGTCCGCGCCGCATCGCCAAGACTTCTCAGCGCGGTGAAGGTGTCGTCGACCAGCACCCGCGGGCCATCGCCCGCGCGCGACGCAATCGCACCGGCCGCCCCCGCCGCCAGGGCGCCGCGAATGAATTCGTTGCCGTCGCGGGCGCCTGTAAGCGCAACAAACAGATCTCCCGGCTCAAGCGTGCGCGTATCGATGGACACGCCGGTCGCGACGAAGGC
The DNA here is from genome assembly GCA_025352165.1 of Caulobacteraceae bacterium. Lineage (GTDB taxonomy): Bacteria > Pseudomonadota > Alphaproteobacteria > Caulobacterales > Caulobacteraceae > Acaudatibacter. The sequence goes on from JANXTX010000160.1 coordinate 4,579, forward strand.
GTTGGCGCCGCGGCCGCCGGTCGCCACAGCAATCGCCTCGGAGGTCCAGAGTGGCGCGCCGCTATTCACCAAGCGCCTCGCGGACTTCCTCGACATCGTCGAACGGGTAGGTGACGCCGGCGATGGTCTGGCCGGTTTCGTGGCCCTTGCCGGCCACGACCAGGATATCGCCGGCCTCGAGCAGCGCCACCGCCGCGCGAATTGCCTCGCGGCGACCGCCGATCTCATGCAATCCCGAAGCCCCCGCCAAAACTTGCGCCCGGATCATCTCCGGTGGCTCGGAGCGAGGGTTGTCATCGGTGACGATGGCGATATCGGCGAGGTCGGCCGCGACAGCGCCCATCACGGGACGCTTGCCGCGATCTCGGTCTCCGCCCGCGCCCAGCACAACGATCAGGCGACCGGACGCGTGTGGGCGCAACGCCGTCAACACGGCGGTAAGGCCATCAGGCGTGTGAGCGTAGTCGACATAGGCCTCGCCGCCGCTCGGCTTTGACCCGACCCGCTGTAACCGCCCCGGCGCACCTTCGAGGTATTCGAGAGCGGCCAGCACCCGGTCCGAGCTCTCACCGGCGGCGATGCAGAGTCCCGCGGCGACCAGGGCGTTGGACGCCTGGAAGGCGCCGGCGAGCGGCAGATTTACCTCATGGCGGGCGCCCCAGGCATTGATGCCGAGACGTTGCCCATGCGGGGTCAATGTACGTCCGGTGAGCACCAGTCCCTGACCCATGGCGCCCACGGACATAACGGTATGGCCGTTGGTCACCGACGCGGCCGCAAACGCGGAGAACGCCTCTGAGTCCGCGTTGAGCACCGCGACACCGCCTCGCGGCAGCAAAGATTCGAACAGGCGCAGCTTGGCGGCGCGGTAGGCCCCCATGGTGCCATGGTAGTCGAGATGGTCCTGCGTAAGATTAAGAAAGCCCGCCGCAACCAGATTGACGCCATCCAGGCGGCGCTGGTCGATGCCATGCGATGAGGCCTCAAGCGCAAGATGGGAAACGCCGCGGTCGGCGAGCCGGGCCAGCATCTCGGAGACATCGGCCGCGTCAGGCGTCGTCAGGCCCGGAGGGGTCAATTGTTCATCGCCGGCGCGCACGCCGAGCGTCCCCATGCTGGCGGAAGAATGACCGCAGGCGGCAAATATCTGCCGACAGAAAGTAGCGACCGACGTCTTGCCGTTGGTCCCGGTGACGGCAACGCAAATGCGTGGCTGGCGACCGAAAAACGCCGCCGCCGCCAATGCATAGGCCCGGCGAGGGTCGACAACCTTTATCACCGGCGCCGAAACGTCGGGCATATCCTCATTGGCAAGCACCGCCGCCGCCCCTGACGCCAGCGCCTGCGTGACGAAGCTTTTACCGTCCACCTTCGAACCGGGAAGCGCCGCGAATAGAAAGCCGGGCCGCACTCGCCGACTGTCGGCGGTGACGCCCAGGATGACCGGGTCGACGAGCAGGTCGCGGCACAACAGCTCTGACAGTCTTGCCGTGCTCATGGCTGGATACCCGCGAGGACAGTGGCGGCGGGAGCATCCTTGGGCGCCCCGGGCAGAGGCTCGTCGGATGGTGACACCACGCGCGGTGCGTTCAGGAACGGGGCAATGCGGCGGATCACCCGGCCGACGATCGGAGCGGAGACGGCGCCGCCGGTTGTGAACCCGCCGGTCTCAGCGGTTACGTGGGGTTCGTCCATCATCACCAGAACGTAATAGCGATCCTGGTCGAAGCTGCCTGTCGTCGGGAAGATCCCCGCGAATGACGCCAGATTACGTTTGCCGAGATCGTAGCGACCGTTCACCAGCTTGGTGGCCGTGCCGGTCTTGCCGCCGACCATGTATCCAGGAGCGAGCAGGTCCGCGGAATGGCCCGTGCCGTTGGTCGCGTTCAGACGCATCAAGCCCAGCATCACCCGCGAGGTCGACGGCTTGATTACCTGGCGTCCCGGCGCCGGCGCCTGTCCCGCGTCGAGCTTGCGAAGCGTGAGCGGGCGATAAACGCCGCCGTTGAGGATGGCGCTCATCCCGGAGGCCAGCGCCAGCGGGCTGACAGAGATGGCCTGACCAAAGGCGTTGGTGGCGACGATGTTGATCGAAAGCTTCTTCGAAAGCAGTGGGCGGGCCGACTCCAGCAGTTCGCTCGGCGCCTTCCCATAGAGGCCGAAATCACGGAAGTATTTGGCCATGGCGGGCGCGCCGACCTTCACCGCCATCTTCGCCGCGCCGATGTTTGAGGAGTGGGTGAACACCTCCCAGAGCGGCAGGGTGCAGTCGCCCTTGTCGTAATCGTGGATCGTCTGGCCGGGCAGCACCAATGGCGAACAGACGTCGAATACGCTCCTGATATTGACCAGGCCCGAGTCGAGACCCATCGCCAGAGTGAACACCTTGAACACCGAACCAGGCTCATAGACGGTGGCGGCGGCGTGGTTGACCAGCGCCGCCGGATCGCCCTTGGCCGGCGCGCCCGGATCGAAGGACGGATAGCTGGCCATGCCCAGGATCTCGCCCGTGCGCACATTGACGACTATGCCGACGGCGTCCTTGACCCCGAAGTGATCGCCCGCCGCATCAAGCTCATCCTGCAGCGCGCCCTGCACCCGCAGGTCGATCGAAAGCTGCTCAGGGGACCGGCCGGCCTTTGAGCGAATGTCTACGTCGAACGCCTTTTCGGCGCCGGCGAGACCAATGCCGTCCTTGCCGGCGAAACCAATCACATGGGCCCCGGTTACGCCGAGCGGGTAGGCGCGCGCGCTCTCCTCCTGGAACTCCACCCCGCCGAGGCCAAGATCGTGCACGCGATCCTTCATCTCGGGCGTCAGTCCGCCGATGACATAGTATTCCTTGTGATCGCCCCGGAAGGCAACGGCCAGTCGCGCCGGGGGAACCATCGGCAGGGCGGTCAGCAACGCGGCCTGCGTTGCCGCGGGATCGGAGACATCGCGAGGCTGGATGTACAGGCCGTAGCGCATCAGATCCATCGCCAGCACTTCGCCGTTGCGATCGAGCAGATCGGCGCGCGCACCCGGGATCAACTGGCCGGCGGCGCCAGCGCGGTCCAAGCCGGAGAACAACGATGCGCGGGCGGCGAACAACGCCAGCGTGCCAAATGCGGCGCAGAACAGGGCCATAACAAAGAAGATGCGCATGCGTACTGCATCTTCGGTGGTCTCGGCGCCACGACTCTTCTCGAACCAGCGGCGCGGCCCCTCAAGTCCGCGCCAGAACGTCCCCCACGGGCGGTCCGCGATATCTTCAAATGGGGCGTCGGCGGTGGTCATGGCTTCGGATTCTGTGGGACCGCAACCGGCGCCGGGGCGCTGGCGACTTGAGGCAGGGCGTCGGGCGTGATGTCGTGCTTGGGGTCCACGGGCTGAAGGCCAAGATATTGCGTTGATAGGCGCTCGATTCGGCTCGGGTCCTCAAGATGGGCAATCTCGGCTTTCAACAGGTGAATGCGCTTGTTTTCTTGATTGATTTGCGTTTGCACGGCGGCGATTCTCGCGCTCTGCGCGCCGGCGAAGGTCGTAAACACATACGAGCCGAGCGCCAGCACGCCGACCAGCGACAGCGCGACCAGATCGATAATGCGGAAACCGCGCAGACGGCGACTGAAAACGCTTGTGAACATCATGCCGCCAGCCTCCAGACGGGCGCCCCGGTGCGGGCGGCGGCACGGAGCTTGGCTGAACGCGAACGCGGGTTCGCGGTGATCTCTTGATCGCCTGGCGATCTCACGCCGTTGTGGATCAACTGGAAACTCGCGGGCGGGCCATCTGCCTTGGGGGGGGCGTGCCGTGAAGCCGCCTGCTCCCGCCCGGCGCGGGCATTGAGGAAGGATTTGACGATGCGGTCCTCAAGCGAGTGGAAGGTGACGACCGCCAGCCGTCCACCGGTTCTGAGCACGCGCTCGGCAGCAAGCAGCCCCGCTTCCAGTTCGGCAAGCTCGTCGTTGACGGCGATGCGAAGAGCCTGGAAGGTTCGCGTGGCGGGATGGGTGCGGGCGCCGCGACGCCCGCCCAGCGCGCGCTCCACCACCTCTGCAAGATCAAGGGTCCGGGCGAAGGGCTCCTCGGCGCGACGCCGCACCAGGGCGGCCGCGACCCGGCGCGCCTGCCGCTCCTCACCGTAGACATATAGAATGCGCGCCAGTTCCACCTGGTCCGCCTCATTGACGAGATCGGCGGCCGATATTCCCGAACTGCTCATCCGCATGTCGAGGGGGCCATCGCGCATCAGCGAGAAACCACGCCCGGCCTCGTCAAGTTGCATGGACGAAAGCCCCAGATCGAGCGCGACACCATCGGCCCCGGCCTCACCGACAACGGCCAGCATGGTTGAGAAACGCGCACCGACCAGCTGAAAACGGCCGGTGGCGTCTAGCGGCTCGGCGAAGCGGACAGCCGTGGGATCCCTATCGAAGGCGATGACTGTCGCACCGGCGTCAAGAAAGGCGCGGCTATAACCGCCGGCGCCGAAAGTCCCGTCGACGACCAGCATGTCAGGCGCGGGCGACAATGCCTCCAGAACCTCGGAGATCAAAACCGGCGTGTGCGGCGCCGCGGTCATGTCGCCGCTCCAAGGCGGGCCATTCGCTGCTGTGCGCGCAATGAGGCGAGCCCCTCGCGGGCAATCTCGCGCTGGCGCGTGCTGTGGGCGCGGAAGGCGTCACGCGACCAGATCTGGAAGTGATCACCCAATCCCACTACCGACACCCAGTCGATAATGCCAAACTCGACGCAGAGCGCCTCAGGCAGGATTATCCGCCCGGCGGTGTCGAATGACAGCTTGGCCATGCCGCCCAGCACCGAGGTCGACAGCGCGGTTCGCAACGGATCGCCAAACGGTAACTCCTCGATGACGCCATTATAGGCGTCGAAGAAGGCCTGGCCGCCGCCCTCGATGCAATCGGCCTCGAAGGAAGGAAAGCAGTAGACGCCGTCGAAGGGGCCGGCGGCAAGCGAGCGGAATTCATGCGGCAGAACGATGCGCCGCTTGGCGTCCAGTTGTTTCTCGAAAGTCGAGAGAAACACGGCATCCCGCCTCTAAAACCCACAACCGCCAGCTTCGCGCGTCACAAATGGGTTACCATGGGCTTAACTGGGTGGCAATGCCACAAAATGACCTTTTCTGACCCAATCGGGCAGCTTCAGGTAAGCAACTTCAAGAGTCGAATTAATATCAACAGAACATACAGAGAACTAATAGTTAATGATCGAGCTGAACCTGACGGTTGACGCCCGCCCCGCCTCGGTGGCGGCGGCATTTGCATTGCGCCTCGGCGGCTTCCGCCCTAGCTCTGACACAGTCAGACGCACACATTCCCGTATTGGCGACCACCGATGAACCTCCGTTCTCTGATTGCACTGGCCCTGATCGCGGGATACGGACCGGCTCTTGCCGCCGGTCCTCCCGATGTCCAATCTGGCGCATGCTTTCATGAACGGGACGTCAACAACTTCGTAGCTGTCGACGAGCGCACCATGAACATCCGTGTTGGGATCAGCGACGTCTATCGGCTGCACCTGTTCGCAACGTGCGATGGCGTCACATGGGCGGAAACCATCGGCATGTTATCCAGGCCCGGCGGGTTCATCTGCCCGGGCACGGCAAATGATGTCGAGGTATTCTTCCACTCCGAGATCGGCCGACGAAGCTGCCCGGTTGGCGGCATCGAGCCTCTGTCGGCTGCCCAGGTCGCGGCGCTGCCGAAGAAGCAACGTCCGTAGGCGGCTCAGACCGCGAGCGCCCACAACTCGCTCACCATCCAGTGCGCCGGGCCAGTGCGCCGGGTTGACGGCGCTATCTGAACAGGCGGCCACGCCAGCGTCGGAATTGCCGATGATGATGCGGCCGAAGCGGGCGGAACCGGGTTTGCAGCGAACGTTGCCTTCGAACGCTTCGAAGGATGCGGCCAGCTGGAGGAAGTCCTGAAAACCCAGCGACGCCCCTCCGCAATGGCGCCCCCACGCACACATTGAAGCCCCAACTCAAGCAGTCGCGATGCCAGCCGATGCACCATGATGCGCCTCAATGCACCAGAATGCATCGAGATGCAATAACGACGCCATTTTTGAATGCGATGGTTAGAATACCTAATGATGAAGCTAGCGATCATGACGACATGAAATCATCAAAGTCGGGGCTCAAGAATCTCATTATTTGACCAGAATGCCGCGATAACGAAATCGTTACCTGAGAACACAGGTATTTGTCTGGCATCAGGCGGCAATATGAGGCTTACATCGGAAATCATTGGGAAACCCCAATGTTTTCGACGCGGGATAGGTCCCGCGCCATGTCAACAAACGTTCGGGAGACGGATAATGAAAACAGCACTTTTCACTTCGGCGCTGGTGATGGCGTCAGCGTTGGCCCTGGCCCCAATGGCGCACGCCTCGGCCCTGGCCCCCGGCAACTACAGCATCGCGGGTATCCAGAATATCTGCATCGTCAGCGACGGTAGTTGGTATGGTGAATCGTTCCCGAATTGGGGTGGATTCTGGAGAGCAGGGCCAACCGCGGAAGACGGGACGGTTCTTGAGGGCACGTATAGCAGCGGCACCGGCGAGGACGCCATGGTGCTGAGCAGAAAGACGGTAGACTGGACCGAGTTTCACAACGATCGGACCTTCGTA
>JANXTX010000198.1 GCA_025352165.1 Caulobacteraceae bacterium
GACCGAAGTCCCGTTGATGGTCGTGGTCCCGTCATTTGTATCAATACGTTTACCGAAGATTCGGTAGGTCTTGTACACGTGCGCGTTCAGGCCTTCGAGGATGTGCCGCATCGGCATGTTGTCCTCGAGAATGAACGAATATTCCGCGCGATTCAGCCCTTGAGGGACGGCGTGCGGACGGATGGCGTCGATCAGCACGAATGGCGACAGCGCGCCGCGCCGGTCCTTCTGGAACTTCTTGCGCACGCCCATCAGAGGGACGCGTGCGCTGCGGATAGGCTGGAATTTCAGGCGCCAGATCAGCTTTGCCCAGCCGAATGGCAGCAGCTTGCCGTTCAGGTCGCGAATGATTTCGATGATGTTGGGCAGCATGACGATGAACGCCGCGGCCTCGCCGTCGATCTCGATGAACCAGAACCATTCCTTCTTCAGGATCAGCCTGAGGGAATCACCCAGGTACTTTGCCTCGGCCTCGGTGATCGCCGCTGAACCCCAGTTCTCCGACCAGGCGTCGTTGAGGATGTCGGTGAAGATCGCCACCTCCTCGCGGAACTTGTTCATTCGCAGGGGGCGCAGCACCATGCCCTTGGGCAATGGGCGTTTGAGGCGCTTTTCGATCAGGTCGCTGAAAACGAAGGTATCGGAGATGTAGGCGACGACATCCTTGGCCTTGGCGTAGCCCTGCTCCTCGACGCGGCCGGCGACGTAGGGCTGGTCGTGAGGCATCATCACCATCGGCGGCGTATCGAAGCCGTCGATCAGCAGGCCGACCTCCTCGTTGATCGACAGGTTGAAGGGGCCGAGAGCCAGCACTCGCCCACGCGCGCGCAGCCAGTCCTCCGCGGTCGCGAACAGCGTGGTGAATATCTCCGGGTCGTCTTCGGCCGCGATCATCCCGAAATAGCCGGTCGGCGTCGCCGGATCGGTCCGCGCCAGATGGTCGATCTGCGCGGAAATGCGTCCGACGTCGCGGCCATCTTTCGTCGCCAGCCAGAATTGTGCGTCGGCGTGCCGGAAGAACGGGTTGATCTTCTTCGACAGCGCCTCGCGCCGCTCGAACATCAGCGGTGCCACCCAGTTCGGGTCCTTGGCGTTCAGGCGCATCGGCACTCGGATGAAGCGCTCCAACTGAGCCTTGGTCTCTACGGGGACGATTTCGATGGGCATTCTTCCGCTGCTGACTGGAACCACTCACTGGCCAGGGGAAGCACACGGCGCTTCAACGGGAACTCGTCCCGAGTCGTGCACGCAGACCCCAGCGCCTCGCCACGGCGGACCCTAGCGACGCCGACCCCAGGCTCGCAAGCGAAAGATCGCGCAAGGCCGCCTCGCCATGCGGCCGGTGAGCGACTACATAACGGCGATTGATACTTGGACTGCATTTGATGCTCGCCGACCCTCTCAAGGCTGACGATGTCGCGGCGATCGCGCGAGACGCGACCGGCTTGCCGGCTGGCGCGCGCGTTGTCGCGGCGATGTCCGGAGGCGTTGATTCGACGGTTACCGCCGCGCTGCTGAAGCGCGCCGGCTATGATGTCGTCGGCGTCACCCTGCAGCTGTATGATCATGGCGCCGCTGTCCGTCGCAAGGGGGCGTGCTGCGCCGGCCAGGATATCCTCGACGCCCGCCGGGCCGCCGAGACCATCGGCATTCCGCATTACGTGCTCGACTATGAGAGCCGGTTCCGCGAATCGGTGATCGAGGAATTCGCCGACGCCTATCTGCGTGGCGAGACGCCGGTTCCCTGCATTCGCTGCAATCAGACGGTGAAGTTCCGCGACCTGCTCGAGGTCGCCCGTGACCTTGGCGCGGCGGCGCTGGCGACCGGACACTATGTCCGCCGTGTCGCTACGCCCGCCGGCCCCCAGTTGCATCGGGCCCGCGATGCCGGTCGCGACCAGAGCTATTTCGTGTTTGCGACGACGCGCGAACAGCTCGACTATCTGCGTTTCCCGCTCGGTGATCTCGAGAAGCCGAAGGTACGGGCGGTTGCTGCCGAGCTTGGCCTCGGCATCGCCGACAAGCCCGACAGCCAGGACATCTGCTTCGTACCCGAGGGGCGCTACACCACGGTAATCGACCGCCTGCGGCCCCACGGCGCCATTCCGGGCGACATCGTCCATCTCGACGGCCGCGTGCTCGGCCGGCACGAGGGCATCACCCGCTATACTGTCGGCCAGCGCCGCGGCCTGAACATAGCAGTCGTTGACCCGCTGTTCGTCGTCCGCCTCGACGCGGACCGCCGCGAAGTGATCGTCGGCCCTCGCGAGGCGCTGCTGGCGGGCTCGCTGAGCCTTTCGGAGATCAACTGGCTGGGCGACGAGCCGACGTTTGAGACCGCCGCCAACAGCAATAGGCACGTTCTCGCCCGCGTGCGCTCGACCCGCGAACCTCTGCCCGCGCATCTGGCCATCGCTGACGGCGCGCCGACCGTCATTTTCGAATCACCCGAAGAAGGCGTAGCCCCCGGCCAGGCCTGCGTCCTTTATGACGCCGACCAGCCCTCCCGTGTCCTCGGCGGTGGCTTCATCACCGCGAGGGCACGGGCGAGCAGTTCCAGCTAAGGGGCGTATTGATCATATTTTTCCTCCCTCCCGTTAAGGTGATGGCGGATGCACGCATCTTGAAGGCGATCGACGAAACACCTCCGAAAAATCGGAAAAATCGGGAAAAATCGGGACATGATATATTTTGCAATATTAAATCATTCTGTGGAGGGCTTTGCGGTCAGGCGTGAAAACCGGAAAACCGGAAAACCCGGAAAACCCGGAAAACCCGGAAAACCCGGAAAACCGGAAAACGGAAAACCGGGACATGATATATTTCAACCATTTAAATGTCTCGGCGACGTAAAGGCCCCCACTTGGCGGGCGGTCGCGCCCCGCGTGCCATAACGTCCGGCTCCGGCGCGCACAACCTGCGTTTCCCCAAGTGCAATTATATCATGTCCCGATTTTCCCCGATTTTCCCCGGCTGAAAACCCTGGTCCACATACCGTATCTACGGTGATTTAACGGCCGTCTTTTCGTGGTGAGCCAACTCGGCTCGGGGTTCATTTTCTTCCGGAATGGTTTCCGCGCCCGCTGAACGCCAGCGACATGCCCATCCCGATCAGCGCAACCGCCGCATAGCAGGCCGGGCAATGCGCGCCGAAGGGAGCGGCGTGGCTGCAGATCGGACCGTAGGCAAAGGCTGCCCCGAAAGATGCCAAACTTGGTCCCATCAGCCAGGTCAGCCACGCCGCCCCGACGGCTATCATCGTGATCGCCGCCGCGTTCCGCTCCCGCGGACCTGCAATTAGAGCCTTAGCGCGACCCATCTCGATGAACCTCCGACGCCCCAGGGCGTGAACTGATCTAGCCTCTGCCCGCCTGCCAATTCCTTGACCTCGATCAAAGCGCGACCACCGGCAAACGGCGATCAGACCCCATCACCAAGATCGGGGCAGGTCACAACCGATGAGTTCTATTGCCAGCCAGGAGCCGCGGGCGCGCACCGACGGCCCCATTCTGCTTATTCTGTGTGTGATCGGCGCGCTTGTCGCGACGGCCGCCACGGCGCTTTCCAGCGATCCGCTGTTCCAGTTCCAGGGCTTCATCTTCATGTTCGCCTTCACGCTGGGGGCGTTTGCGTTGTTGTTCGGGATCACCTCGGGCGCGCCTTGCCCGACCCCCGACAAGTATATGGACGGCGTCATCCGCGCCGGCGTCATCGCGACGCTGTTCTGGGGCGCGGCGGGCATGCTGGTGGGCGTGATCCTCGCCTCACAGTTGTCATTTCCGAGCATCTTCTATTTCCCCGACGCTGGATGGCTGAACTTCGGTCGCCTCCGGCCGCTGCATACCTCGGCGGTGATCTTCGCCTTTGGCGGCAATGCGTTGATCTCGACGTCGTTTTATGTCGTGCAGCGCACCTGTCGCGCCCGCCTGTTCGGCGGCGTCACGCCCTGGTTCGTGTTCTGGGGCTATCAGCTGTTCATCGTACTGGCCGGTCTCGGCTATCTCGTCGGCATCACCCAGAGCCAGGAATACGCCGAACCCGAGTGGCTGACCGATCTCTGGCTGGCCGTCGTCTGGGTCGCCTATCTGATCGTCTTTCTGGGCACGCTGTGGAAGCGCAAGGAACCACACATCTACGTGGCGAACTGGTTCTATCTCGCGTTCATCGTCACCGTCGCCATCCTGCACATCATCAACAACCTCGCGGTGCCGGTGAACTTCCTCAATCACCGCAGCTATGAGGTCTGGGCTGGCGTCGAGAGCGCCCTGGTGCAGTGGTGGTATGGTCACAACGCGGTCGGCTTCTTCCTGACCGCCGGGTTCCTCGGGATGATGTACTACTTCATCCCCAAGCGCGCCGAGCGGCCGATCTATTCC
>JANXTX010000227.1 GCA_025352165.1 Caulobacteraceae bacterium
GCCTATGGAAAGGATCTGCTGACACTTGCGTCCCCCGGAGGCGCTGGCCGCAACAAGACCCTTGGGCAAAGCGAGTTTTTGAAACTGCGCGTACGGATCCCGCCAGCTTCGGAGCAGCGGCGGATCGGGGAAATCCTCTCCACCTGGGACCGCGCCATCGAAACGGTGGAGGCGTTGATCGCCAACGCCCGCACCCAGAAATCCGCGCTGATGGGGCAGTTGCTCACAGGCAAGCGACGCTTGGCGGGGTTTTCGAGCGATTGGCGGCGTACGCAGCTTGATCAGGCGGCGCGCATTATTGTGTCGAACGTCGACAAGAAATCCGACGCCAACGAAGAGCCGATCAGGCTTTGCAACTACATGGATGTGTACCGTTGGTCCCGCATCAATGCGGATATGCTATTCATGCGGGCGACGGCTGCGCCCGCGCAAATCTCGAAATTTGCGTTGAAGGTCGGTGATGTGTTGATCACCAAGGATTCAGAAACACCCGACGATATTGCAATCCCGGCCTACGTGGAGACGACGGCTCCAGACTTGGTCTGCGGCTATCATCTAGCGATCGTTCGCCCGCGAACGGGAACTGACGGACGCTTTCTCAAATATTATTTCGAAGATCGCCACACGCGTCATCACTTCATGTCGAGGGCCAACGGTGCGACGCGCTTCGGCTTGACCATTGATGCGATCGAGGGCGCTCCCATCAGCGTCCCGCCGCTAGAAGAGCAACGCCAGATCGCGGAGGTAATCCTTACCGCGGAGCTTGAAGAGGAGCATCTTCAGCCCGTCGCCGCCGCTCTCCGCCAGGAAAAAGCCGCCCTCATGCAACAACTCCTCACCGGCAAACGGCGCGTCAGGATCGCCGAGGGCGCGCACGGTTGACCGCCCCCAACACCACCGAGCTCTACACCTCCCACGTCCCCGCCCTTGCCACCTTGTGCGCGCTGGGCTGGAGCTACATGTCGCCCGCCGAATGCCTGGCCACGCGCGGCGGACCCCAAGGGGTGCTGCTCACCGGCGTCCTCATCGAGGAACTCCGCCAGCGGACGTTCGAGTACAAGGGTAAGATCTGGCCGCTGTCGACCAACGCCATCGACCAGATCGTCCGCGAGCTGGCCTCACCGCCGCTGAACGAGGGCCTGCTCACCGCCAATGAGCGGCTGTACAACGCCCTAACCCTCGGCGTCACGGTCACCGAATTCGTCGAGGGAAAGCGCTGCAGCGTCACGGTGCCGATCATCGACTGGCGCCGGCCAGCCGCCAATCGCTTCACCGTCACCGAGGAGATGGAGGTGCTGGCGGCCGACGGCGTCCACACCCGCCGTCCCGACATCGTCGGCTTCGTCAACGGCATTCCCTTCCTTGTCATCGAGGCCAAGCGCCCCGACAGCGGCAATCCCAACAAGTCGATGGTCGACGAAGGTGTCAGCCAGATGATCCGCAACCAGGGTCAGGACGAGATCCCCCAACTGTTCGCCTACGCCCAACTTCTCCTCGCCATCGGCATGACCAGGGGCCGCTATGGAACCATCAAGACGCCGAAGAAGTTCTGGGCTCTGTGGCGCGAGGAAGTCTTTGACGAGGCCCACTTCAGGCGGATCAAGAACGAGGCCCTGGAAACCGATCCGCGCGAGGCCTTGCTGCGGGGCCGCGTGGCCGAGGTCTCCGCGCATTTCATCAGCCTGTGGAGCGAGGAGCAGGCCGTCACCGAACAGGACCGCCTGCTGATCAGCCTGTGCGCGCCCGACCGTCTGCTCGATTTCATCCGCACCTTCACCCTATTCGACCGCAAGATCGGCCGGGTCGCGGCGCGCCATCAGCAGTATTTCGGCATCAAGGCCCTGACCGAACGCGTCCGCACGGTCCGACCCGACGGCGGGCGCCAGGGCGGTGTCATCTGGCACACCACCGGCTCGGGCAAGAGCCTGACCATGGTCCTGCTGTGCAAGGCGCTGCTGCTGGATGAGGCGTTGAAGAACTGCCGCGTCATCGTCGTCACCGATCGCCGCGATCTGGAAAAACAGCTCGCCGGAAACTTCCTCACCGCCGGCGCCTTCGGCTCATCCGTCGCCGATCGCGACAGCGCCAGGGCCAAGGCCTCTTCCGGGCGCGACCTCGCCCGCCGCATCGGTCGGGGCGCGGAGCGGATCATCTTCACCATCATCAACAAGTTCGCCAGCGCCTCGAAGCTGCCGGAGTGCCACAACGACAGCGCCGACATGATCGTCCTCGTCGACGAGGGCCATCGCAGCCAGGGCGGCGAGAACCATGAGCGCATGCGCAAGGCGTTGTACGGCTGCGGTGTTTAAAACTATTATTGAAAAATATGGTCCGGATGCAGTGGCATTTTATGCTTCCGGCCAATGTTTAA
>JANXTX010000253.1 GCA_025352165.1 Caulobacteraceae bacterium
ACTGAAGGCGAACTTCGAATGTATGGCCGCGCCAATCCTGGTTTCCCCGGCCACGGCACGTTCCACAGCAACTTTGGGAACAAGGAAGCGACACTGGATCGTCTTCGGGATTGGGTTTCGAGCCGGCCAGATTTTGCCGACGTGGCGGCCTTCCTCGGTCCCCGCGTGGCTGTGTCCATCGCCAAGCCCGCCAGAACGGCCCGCCCCGTGGACGGCTTCGTCTACTTGATCCGCTCGGGAGAGCACCACAAGATTGGGCGTACCGACAACATCGAGCGGCGCTTCAAAGAGATTACTATTGCGCTTCCGGCGGAGGCGACGATCGAGCACCATGTTCGCACCGACGATCCGGCCGGCCTCGAGGCCTATTGGCATCGGCGCCTCGCCGATCGGCTAGCCAACGGAGAGTGGTTCAAGCTCACACCGGCGGATATTGCAGCCTCACATGGGGATTCTGATGTCAAGGCCGCCACTGCGCCAAAGCAGATCCTCTCAAGGGCTCAACTAGGTGGCCGAGGGCGAATGGGCGCCACCAGTGCCGAAAGGAGCTTGACCTTGCCCCTGGGGCAGACCTGCAAGAAGGTCCGGTGCAAGAGATAGGTATCGCTCATGGACAGCCAGCCCCGCTTCTTCACTCCGGCCGAGACTGCGCGCCGGCTCAACGTCAGCACCAAGGCTCTGCGGCTCTACGAGTCCATGGACCTCGTGCGGCCGCTGCGCACGCGCACGGGATGGCGCACTTACGGACCAGAGCAGATGGCGCGCCTGCATCAAGTGCTAGCGCTGAAGTCGCTCGGTGTGCCGCTGAGACGAATTGTCGAAGTTCTGGGAGATCAGCTCGCCGAGCTCGACACGGTGCTGCGCCTGCAGGAAGCCGCCTTCCGCGCCCGCATTGCGGCCGATAGGCGCAGACTGGAGTTACTCGGCGCAGTGCGGCGTCGGCTCGCCAGCAGCGAAGCCTTGTCCGTCGACGAGCTCGTTCATCTCACGCAGGAGACGGTGATGGGCATCACCAAGACAAATGGCGCCTTCGCGCTCGAAGACGAAGCCATGAACGCGATCCGCGCGGCCGGCTTCCACCCCCTTCTGCTCGACGTGCCGCCCGATACAAATGAAGACCACTGGCACGACTTCGATTCGATGATCTTCGTGCTCGAAGGCGAGAATGTCGTCACTGTCGCCGCCACGGAGGAAACGCTCATCTGCGGACCCGGAAGCCGAGCCGATTTTCCCCGCGGGGTTGTTCACCGGGAGAACCACAAAGGCTATCGCGCCCTGTTCGGCCTCTCTGTCGATCCGGAGATCGCGTTCGAAGGCGCCTACAACAAGCCCCCGGAAGCCTGGACAGGCTGAGGAGGGTCCTGACTCTATCGGCGAACGTCCGTCCTCGGGCGAACGCCCAACTTCAACTCGGTGCGGGGTGGGCGATCATGGAAGACGCAGGTTCGCATGGCGGTCGGAGCGGTGCGCCGCGGGTGCTCGCTCGGCTAAGCCTGGCTGCGGCGGTTCTCTGGCTGGCCAGCCTGGGGCTGAGCCTGCTGCCAAGTCAGGCCGCCAGTCCACTGACGTACGACCTGCAGGTGGCCTTCCTGCTGCTGTTCGTGGTCCTGCACGCAGCGGCTTCCACCGGCTGGAAGGGCGCGGCCGCCTTTGTCGGCATCGTCTTCGCCGTCGCCCTGATTTCGGAGGCATGCAATCAGCTGACCGGCTTCCCGTTCGGGTGGGTGACCCACAATCTGACAGGCCCGCGTCTGTTCCAGGTTCCCCTATTCGTCGGGCTCTCCTACGTCACCGCCGCCTGGCCAGCCTGGGTGATGGCCAAGATCCTAGTCGGCCCCGAAGTCAACGGCGCACGCCGGCTGCGCCAAGTCGCGACGGCCGTCGTGGCGAGCCTCATCGTCACTGGCTACGACCTCGCCTATGATCCGGTCGGGGCCACTGTCTTGAAGCTCTGGACCTATCGGCATCCCGGCGGATTGCTGGGCGTACCCCTCACCAACTTCGTCGGATGGCTGCTGACCAGCTGGGCCTTTTTCCAGCTCTTCGCCCTGTTCGAGGCGCGCTCGCGGGCGCCGCGGCCTCCTGCCGGGCGCGCCTATTGGCTGCTGCCCTCCGCCGTATGGATCGCGACGGTCCTTGCCAACATCCCTTCGTGGTTGAGCCCGCCGCCGGGCGTGGTGACCGCCGGCGATCGCACCTTTGTCACTGCGGACATCTTCGAGGCTGGGCTGATCCTGGGTGTGGTGGTCATGCTGCTCCCCGCGCTGGCGGCCGCGTTCCGCGTGGCCTCCGCAACGGGATGGCGCACGTCCAGCCAGCACGCCGCGGAGTGAAGGGCTGAGCCGACCCTGCTCAAGGTGCGCAATGGGTCGAAAGCGCCAGTTGCGTGCTTCAAAGCAGACGTCAGCGATCCAACCGCGTCCTTTCGGGATCCAATGTCTAAGCCCGTCGTCCGATTTGGCCATCAAGGCCAGATCAACCTCACATTCGGTGGCCGCGTTGCGTCGGCCGAACCAACTTCCCGCATTCGATGGCGTTGTTCTCAGGAGGACGGAACCATTCTTCATTTACGGCTAGCTAGAGCCATGGCTGCAATCGGTCCGCCCGCGTGGATCCGTCAGGACTGATCGGGCCCTGGGAATGGGGTTGGGAGCTGTCAGGTGGCCTGCATGACCGCCCCCTCGATGACGACACCGCTGGTCACGTACTTCCAGAACGCGACCAGGAGCTTCCGCGCCAAAGCTACGATCGTAGTCTTTCGCATCCGACCGCCGTCGCGCTCCACTCGCTCGAGGAACCACTGGCTCAACGCTGAGGCGGGCTGGTGACGGGTCCACAGCCAAGCCACCTGAATCATCGTCGTCCTCAGGTGGGGATTGCCGGATTTCGAGACGCCCTGCTCGTGATCAATTGAGCCGCTTTTCCACGGCGTCGGCGCCAAGTCAGCGTAAGCCGCTACCCGGCGTCGATTGTCGAAGTGGCGGTAGAGCGCTTCGGACCACAGCACCGTGGCGATCTGGGAGCCGATGCCCTTCAGCTGCGCCAACATGACCGCCGGCTTCGGAGCTGCTTCGCTCGTGGGCTCGATCAGAGTGTCGCGCTCGGCCTCGACGATCTTGAGTTGGGTCATCAGCAACTCGATGCGATCGAGCTCCCGGCTGATCTGCGCTTTCAGCTGCGCTGGCAAAGGTCGTCCGTCTCCAGTCTGCAGGTCATCCAGCCGAGTACGCCGGTTCCGAAGAAGCGGGTCATAATCGAAGATGCCCTGTGCACAGAGCAGTCCCTTGATCCGGTTGGTGTGCTTGATGCGCTCCGCGAGCAGCGTCTTCCGTTCGCGGCAGAGGCGTCGGCGATCCTCCTCCTCCGGGGACGGCGGTCGGACCATCGAGCACACCCGCGGCTCGCCGCGCTTGAAGGCTAGAAGCGTGCGGACCAGCGTCTCACCATCGATACGATCCGTCTTCGCTTGGCGCCGTCGGCGCGACGTCAGAATCGACGCTGCATCAACGACATGGCTCTCAATTCCTTCGCTTCTCAACACACGATGAATCCAGAACCCGTCCAGGCCGGCCTCCTGGATGGCGATGATCGGAAACACCCTGTCGGGGCGGGCGGCGGCCTTCTGCTGAAGCTGAGCGAACCGCGTCAGCAAGGCACCAATATCGCTGGCCGAGACCGAGTGCTTGGACAGCTTTTCGCCGGCCCCTGGCGACAGAGACGTGATCAGCCAGGTCGATCGGCTGAGTTCCAGCGAGACGAAGATCGCCCCGAGATCGGTTCGAATGGCGGTTTGGTCTTGCGATTGATCTTCGTGCATCAGGCGGCCTCCGGCGAGTGGTTGGTACAGCGGTCTCACTCTGCTGATGGCCGAGCGGAGCGCTACCCCGCCCCATGGGATCTTCAATCGGCGGTCGTTCCAATAGCTGAGCGCGTCTCTGCGGGACCAGGTTCTATTCGCTGCGCTCAACGAGCCGCCCAAGAGCGTCTCGGCCCATTCGGGTGACGATCCTATCGCGCGGGTCCGCGTCTCGCATTCATCGACGAGGTTTCGGGCGCGGAGAGATCGAACGTTGAAGGCCGGCCGGCCGCGCTCTTACCCGCGACAGCGTCGCTCCTTTGGGGCGCGCCCACTTAGGGCGCTTCTCGCCAGCTCCGCCCCACGGGGGCACGCCACGCGCGGGCGTCTTGTGGGTGGCGCCGAGCTCCGCGAGCCAAGCGTAAGAACACCGTTTGAAACATAAGAACCGCCCGGTTTTTGTGAAAATTGCATAGGCGCCCCCAATCTCGCTATGAGTGGGCAGGACGACTTCCGAAGGCGCGCCCATGAATGGCACTTCCGACCCACCACTGACGATGAAGGATATGGCCGCGCTGGCCGGGGTATCGGAATCCACCGTGTCTCGCGCACTCGCCGACCATCCCACGATCGCGGCAAAGACCCGGGCTCGTATTCAGGCGCTTTCGGCCGAACACGGCTACACCATAAACCCGGTCGCCAGATCGCTGCGATCACGCCAGACCCGCACACTCGCCGTGGTCATCCCTCTTTTTCACGACAAGGCGCAGCACCTCTCGGACCCGTTCTTCTCGCTGATCCTCGGACATCTGGCCGATGCGGCGGCGTCGCGTGGATACGACATGCTGCTGTCCAAAGTGGTGGACCTCGATTACGCATGGGTGGGCAAGGCTGTCGAAACCCGCCGCGCCGACGCTGTCATCGTCATCGGCCAAAGCCTCGCGCATGAAGCCATAGCGGCCGCGGCCCATCGCGGAACACCGGTGGTGGCATGGGGCGCCAAAGTCGATGCGGCGGGTTACACGACGGTCGGGTCCGACAATCGAATGGGCGGCGATCTGGCAGCCTCACAACTCCTCGACAGCGGCCGCCGTCGCCTTGCATTCCTGGGCGATCGTCGCCTGCCGGAAATCGCCCAGCGCTTCGAAGGCTTTGTCGAAGCGCACCGCCGCCGCGGATTGACCTACGACCCGGCGCTTGTCGTGGATGCCAGGTTCGAGCCGGAGGAAGCCCGCCGGGACCTGCTGCCCCTGGTCCGGGGGGCCGTTCAGCTTGACGGCGTTGTCGCCGCATCGGATCTGATCGCCATTTCGATGATCCAGGTCCTGAATGAGGCCGGCCGTCGAACACCGCGGGACGTAGGCATCGTCGGTTTCGACGACACGCCCGTCGCTGCGCACACGAATCCGCCGCTCACGACCATTCGCCAGGACATCAGGCGCGGAGCGGAGCTGCTCGTGGAACTCGCGCTGAAGCTAGCCGCGGGCGACGAGGTCGGCTCCGTCGAGCTTCCCGTCGAACTGATTGTACGGGGTTCCACCTCAAGCGACTGAAAGACAACCTCTTTCTTGACTTCCGGACGCTTTCCTTCGTTTCATGCAATCGATTGTTGAAATCATCGCGGAGCCTGATATGGTCCCGGCGAATTGGGCTGCCACGTCAGGCGCCGAACGGCGAGTAGAGTGATGAACCGGCGGTTTGGGCGCGAGACAGTGGCATGACATCGCTATGGCTGCCGCGTCACCTCGCCTTGATTGGAAATGATGAGGGCTGGCAAGCGCCGCTGATAACCGCGGCCGACATCAATCCGATTATCGAATCGCTGGACCTCTGGGACATGTGGCCCCTGGCGTTGCCCGACGGCTCGACCGCCGAGATTTCTGATGGTGAATTGTGGATGGTCCTGTCGGCTCCTCGGCTTGAGGACCCCGACCAAAGGCACGACTGCGCGCGAATTCGCCTGCTTCTTCGCAAGGAAGCGCAGTGGATCGACTGTGGCAATCTCCTGCCCGATGGCTTTTCACCGGGCACGCGGGAATGGTCGGGGTCGGCGATCTATGACAAGGTCGACGGGGTCGTCACACTGTTCTTTACCGCCGCCGGACGACCCGGTGATCCATCCCGCCGGTTCGAGCAGCGGCTCGTCCAGACGAGTGGCCGCCTGACCCTGAGCGGAAAACTGCCCGCGGTCATTGACTGGAGCCCTCCGGTCGAGTCGGTCACGAGCGATGGAGCGCATTACGTCCGTACTGACACCCCGCCCGCCGAGCCGGGCCTGATCAAGGGATTCCGCGACCCGGGTTACTTCCGGGACCCGCGCGATGGTGGACAATATCTGCTGTTTACCGCTTCGCTACACGGTTCTCCCCAGCGATATAATGGCGTGGTCGGCTTGGCTCGATGCATATCCGCCGATCCGAGCGATTGGGCGCTCCTTCCGCCAATCCTCAGCGCGGATGGCGTATGCAATGAAATGGAGCGCCCGCATCTGCTGTACAGGAACGGCGCCTACTATCTGTTCTGGTCCAGCCAGTCCTCGGTTTTTTCCCCGAACGTGGCCGCGTGCCCGACCGGCCTCTATGGCATGGTCGCGCCGAGCGTGTTCGGCCCATATCTTCCTTTGAACGGATCGGGACTGGTGATCGGCAATCCAACGACGGCGCCGACCCAGGCCTATTGCTGGTGGGTGACTCCCGACCTGCGGGTGCATAGCTTCATTGATCGCTGGGGAACACTGGCTGTAGGGGCGGGCGCCCCGGGAGGCCGCGCGACGAAGCCGTTCGGCGGTACCTTCGCCCCGGCCTTGCGCCTGTGCCTCGACGGCGACAACGCCAGTATGGTCAATTTACCCTCGGATTGATTCCGCGCCAAAGGAGGCGAAACATGTCGCTCGCCGCTTCTACTGACCACCGGCCCCTGGCTGCCCCGGTCTGATGACCGCGTTCGGGACGCCTGAGTTGTTCCTGGTTGCCCTGCTGGTGATCTTCGCGGTTCCCTTCCTGATCTGGCGTATCTTCAGGACAGACTATTTCGCCCCCCTCGTCGTCGTGCAGATCGTTTGCGGAATCCTGCTGGGTCCAGGAGTCCTTGGCGCTGTCCTGCCCGAATATTACCATTTCGTCTTCAATCCGCCGGTGATCGCGGCACTGGGGAGTATCGCGCAATGGGCCGTGATGATCTTTGTCTGGGTCGCCGGCCTGGAACTGGATCTCAAACTCGCCTGGGGCCGACGCCTCGAGACGGGCGTGACCGCGGGCCTGGCGTTGGTGACACCGCTGGCATTTGGATGCCTGGCCGCCTTGGCGATGCTGGCATCGGGGCCGGGTTGGGCGGGTCCCGCCGGGGCGCCATGGCAGGTCGTCTTGGGGATCGGCATGGCCTGCGCGGTCACCGCGTTGCCGATCCTGGTGCTGTTCATGGAAAAGCTGCGGATTCTGCGCCAGCCCATCGGGCAACGCATCCTCGGCTACGCGAGTCTGGATGACGTGGCTATCTGGGGCGTCCTGGCGCTGATCCTCATGGACTGGGAACGCCTTGGCCGGCAACTCGCCTTTCTTCTCGCTTTCGCCCTGGCGGCCTTGGCCGTCCGTCGTCTGATGCGGAATATAAGCGCGCCGGACCGCTGGTATGTCGGTCTGATCTGGCTGGCCGCCGCGGGGCTCGGCGCGGACTGGTGCGGACTGCACTACATGGTCGGGGCATTCCTCGCGGGCGCCGTGCTCGACGGAAAGCTCTTCGAACGGGAGCAGATGGACCGCTTTCGCGACACGATACTGACCACCGTGATGCCGGTGTTCTTTCTGAGCACCGGTCTTCGCACCAACTGGCAGGTTGGCGGGGCTGTCGTGTTCGGTGCGGCGCTTCTACTGTTGGCGGCTTCCGTCGGCGGCAAGATCGTCGGCGTTCATATCGCCGGCCGGATTCTCGGATGGCGTCGTGGCGAAGCTACGGCAATCGGCTGGCTGCTACAGACCAAAGCCCTGATCATGATCATTTTCGTCAGCATTCTGCTTGATAAGGCGATCATATCTCGGGAAGCGTTCACCGCTCTGCTGTTGATGGCCGTGGCGAGTACGATGTTGTCGATACCAATGGCTTCGCCGGCGCTCGCCCGGCTGCAATTGGCATCGCCACAACCGCCCAATGGATAGCAAGCCAGCAATACTGGAATCCTCGATGTGTAAGAAGTTCAGGGCCCGGCCGGTGGGGGCACAAGCCGGGCCCGTCCTTGCGTAGCAGTCCGTCCCCGCCCCGCACGATGAAGGGTGCGGCGAGAATTCAAAAATGGCAAGATATTGTTCGCGGCCGGAGCATTTTGGCGGCCCGATAGCCGCGGCGCGCGATTTTGAGCGTCACTTTTCGCGCGTCCGCCGAGCGCACCATCGTGACGTTATCAATATAGGTTTCTGAGTATAGACAGGAAATCGCTACAACCCGAATACTTCCACGCGCCAGTCGCCAAAGCCGCACTGCGACAAATCGGCGCTCGCGGGACAATACGTCACTTCAGCAACAATCTTTCGACGTTGATCACGTATATTCTCGACGTGGCTGTCGTCTCGCCCCCCAGAGCCGACGCCACATGGGACCGGGTTCCCGGCCGATGCGGCGGCTTGGGCGTGCGCCCGCATGTAGCGCACGCCTGCCGGCCGGGGGTGTATCAGGCCCCTCGCCGCAAAAGATAGATTCTGCATTTCTCGGCCTGCATCGGCGAGACCGCGAGGCCATGGCTCGCCAGCCAAGCCCCGGACGCCTCGATCGCGGAAGCGCCGGACCTGAGCGGTTCGACCCGGTAAACGCTCGGGTGATCAAGCATTGGCAGGCGCACCGGCACGCTATGTCGCAATGTCTGCGGGTCCAGCCTTGTAACAAACAACAGGACCTCATGGGCCTCGACATCCCCGTGAGCCTGCCACACCAGCCCGTCGGTCCCCTCGCCCATCCAGACAGCCCCGCTGTGCAGGCGATCGCGCCAGGTTTTGTAGAATTCGATCCAGCTTTTCAGCTCCGCGCATTCCTCCTGGTCGAGCCCCCTGAGGTTGAGCTCAACGCCAAAGTGCCCCGGCAGGGCAGTTGCGGCACGGAAATTCAGGCTTTGCATCCGGCTGGTCGTATGGGCCGGTGAAGCGCCCACGTGCGCGCCCATCACTTCCGGCGGCAGGAACTGCAGAAATCCGCGCTGAATCTCCACGCGGCTTCGCGCATCGATACAATCGCTGGTCCAGAACCGGTGGGTCCGGGCGAGAATTCCAAGGTCGATCCGTCCTCCCCCCCCAGCGCAGGCCTCGATCTCGACGCCGGGATGCTTCGTGCGAAGGCGATCGAGCAACGCGTAGGTCGCTGAAACCTGCGCCAGATAGGCCGCCCTGCCATCCGATGTACCGGCCGTTGTCAGATCGCGGTTGTGGTCCCACTTCAGGTAGGCGATCGGATGCTCGGTCAGCAGGTGATCGAGGCGCGAAAACAGGTAATCGCCGACATCGGATCGCGTCATGTCGAGCACCAGTTGATTGCGCGCGGTGATCAGCGGACGCCCCGGTATCTGCAACGCCCAGTCCGGATGGGCGCGAGACAGATCGCTGTCAGGATTGACCATCTCCGGTTCGACCCACAAGCCGAATTCCAGACCCAGTCCCCGGACATGGCCGATCAGGGGGCCCAGTCCATCCGGGTATTTGGATTTGTCCGGCCACCAGTCACCCAGGCTGCTGCGGTCGTTCTGACGCCCTTGGAACCAGCCATCGTCCAGCACGAACCGTTCGACCCCCAGTTCCGCGGCGATCTCAGCCTGCGCCTTCAGGTCGTCCAGCCAATGATCGAAATAGTTGCCTTCCCATGTGTTGAACGACACCGGTCGCGGCCTCATCGAACCCGTCGGCCAGTTCAGTCGCGCCCGGGCCGCCTTGTGGAAGTTCTGGGCGACGCCGTTGAGGCCCCGCATGGAACAGGTGGCGACCATTTCGGGGGAGGCGAGCGTGCCGCCGGGAGCCAGAAATCCCTCGCCGGGCGCCAGCCACACTCCCATCTGCCACTGGAACCGCCCGTCGTTCAGTCCCTCGATGGTCTGCACATGGTTGCCCGACCATGCCAGTTGCGCGCCGTATGCCAGGCCTTCATGTGCAGTGCATCCAGGCGTCGTCACCACGGCCCCCGGAAAATTATCATGCGAGGTCAGACCGCGGCGATTCTCGCGCCGCCACAGGCCGCGGTGCAGGCGGTCGTCCTGTGGATGGAATTCACTGATGTGCCGCCCGCCGTATGACCGTACGACGTCCGCATCGCCTGGCAGCGGAACGACCCCGGCGGCGAGCCACTGCACATCAAGCTCGGTTTCTCCCAGGTTGGTCAGTTCACTGGACAGTGTCAGAGCATCATCGTCAAGCTTCAGCGATACGATCACCGCGACTTCGGCCAACGCGTCGCGCAGACGCAGTCGGACAGAGCGGCCGGCGACAACCCACTCCACGTCACATTGCGTGAAGAACTGTTCGAATCGACGCCCCTGCCGGTGAGCCAATAGCGCACTCTGTTCAAACCAGCCGACACCAAACGTCGGGAAGACGCTCAGCGGCTGGTCAAGGTCCAGCGAGAACGATGGCGTCGGCCGCTCTTCTCTGATCGATCGACGCGGAACGGCGGCTTTGCCCAGGAGCGGGCCCCAATAGCGCCAAAGAGGCGCGCCTTGACCATCAAGTTCCAAGATCGCCGAACAGCCGGTGCTGCGCAGGTGAATGAATGAGGCGATGACGCGTCTCCTGACTGAAACGTGGCGCCAAGGCTAATCTAACGCCGGCGCCGGCTTGGCGACCCGAATACGCGATGTCGCCAGCGCCGCGGCAATCATCAGCAAACCTGCCAACGAGATGACGTTTCGCGCGTCACCACCCAGCAACGGGTGATAGTAGAACGGCAGGGTCGCCGCGATCAGCAGCATCGGGATGACGATGAACATGTTGAAGATGCCCATATAGACGCCAGTGCGCTCGGGCGGGATGCCGTTGGCTAGCATCACATAGGGGTTGCCCATGATGCTGGCCCAGCCCAGTCCTATGCCGATCATCGGTACGAACAGCAGCCACTGATCGTGAATGCGCGGAATGAAAAGCATTCCCAAGCCCGATGCTGCAAGGCAGACCATGTGCATGGTCTTCGCACCCAGGCGACGGGAGAACGGAACCAGCGCGAATGCCGCCGCAAACGCGATCGCATTGTAGAAGGCGCCGACCTGACCATTGAGCAGCACCGCGCTACGGTACCCGG
Source organism: Caulobacteraceae bacterium (assembly GCA_025352165.1). Classification (GTDB taxonomy): domain Bacteria; phylum Pseudomonadota; class Alphaproteobacteria; order Caulobacterales; family Caulobacteraceae; genus Acaudatibacter. The sequence continues at coordinate 11,057 of JANXTX010000253.1, forward strand.
TGCTCGCCGCATCGGTTGCGCCGTACACCGAGCGCGATAGCGAATAGGTGATGTAGCCCCAGTAGCAGGCCATGCCATACCACTGAAAGAGGCTCATCAGGGCCATGTCGCGCATGACCACCGGCATTTCGACGATCGCGCGCCAGATTTCTTGCAGAGGCGCACGGGCCTTGCTCGCCTCGATATCCGCGATCTCTTCAGCGCTCAACGGCAGTTCGCGAACCCGAATAACCGACCAGAGTATCGTCGATATCGACATGACCGCGCCGATACCGAACGCGACCTTGGTGATGATCGGAATGTGATGCGCATCGACCGCGTCCTTGTTCATCCCCAGGCAAACCAGGATCGAGGGTGTCGCATAGGCAAGTGTCTGGGCGATCCCTGTAAAGGCGCTCTGGGTCAGGAAGCCAAGCTCTCGCTGACCCGGATCAAGGCGATCGCTCACGTATGCGCGATAGGGCTCCATGGTGATGTTGTTGGCCGCGTCCAGCACCCACAGCAGGCTTGCGGCGACCCATAGAGCCGGGCTGTACGGCATCGCCAGAAGACCGAGGCTGCAGAACACCGCGCCAACCAGGAAGTAAGGCGTCCGGCGCCCGAAACGTGAAAGGGTCCGATCACTCATCGCGCCGACCAGTGGCTGAATCAGCAGGCCGGTAATCGGTCCCGCCAGACCCAGGAACGGCAGGTGCGCCTCATCCGCGCCAAGGAAACTGTAGATCGGATTCATGTTGGCTTGCTGCAGGCCGAAGCTGAACTGCAGGCCCAGGAACCCGATATTCATCTCGATGATGCGGAACAGGCTCAGGATCGGCTTGCTGGTCACCGGTGCTTCGTCTCCCATGCGCCCCGCGGCCAGTTTCAGGCGGAAGATGACGCCCGGACGGTCTTATGACGCGAAGAGGCAGATTAGAGCCGAACGCAATCGATTGCAAGGAGGTTTGTCCGCGGCTTGGAACAGCTGTGGCGCCCGGGACACGTTTTCCCGCGCAGGTTTCAAACGATTGCATTTTTGGGCGAAAATCTATTGCAATCGATTGCTAAGCCTCTTATCCGGCAAATCAATCATGGTCCCAAAGGCCTGAACCGCAACACAAGTCGCTATTCGGAGGAAACTATGAAGTCATCCCAAACCCGTGCGCCCGGCAGCGGCGCGATGGTTTCCCTGATCGCCATCAGCGCAGCGCTCGCGGCCACCACCCCGGTTTGGGCTGCCGACGCCGCGTCTCCGGCCGCTCCCGCCGCTTCAAGCGAAGGGCTGGTGCAACTCGATGAGGTGGTGGTGACCGCCTCCAGCCACGACAAGACAAAGCTCAAGAGCTCGATGTCGGTGAACAGCGTCTCGCAGGAACAGATCAAGCAGTTCACGCCCCGATCTGAAGCCGAGGTCCTCCGCCTGATTCCCGGCCTGCAGGTGCAGGATACCGCCGGCCCCGGCGGCAACTCCAACATCGGCGTGCGCGGCATTCCCGTGGTCACCGGTGGTTCCGAGTTCGTGCAGTTGCAGGAAGATGGCCTTCCGACTGTTCTCTTCGGCGACATGAACTTTGGTAACAACGACTACTGGACGCGCTATGACACCAATGTCGACCGGGTCGAAGCCGTACGCGGCGGCGGCGCCTCCACCTTCGCGTCCCAGGCTCCGGGCGCGATCGTCAACTACATCAGCGACACCGGCGAACATGAAGGCGGCGCCGTCGGCTTCTCGAAAGGCCTGAACTTCAACGAGAACAAGATCGATTTCACCTACGGCGCGCCGATCAACGACACGCTGCGCTTCCATATCGGCGGCTTCTTCAAGGACGGCAACGGGCCGACCCATATCGGCTACAACGCTGAAAACGGCTATCAGATCAAAGCCAACGTCACCAAGGAATTTGCCGACGACAAGGGTTTCTTCCGCATAAGTTTCAAGCGGTTGGATGACAAGGAGCCCACCTACACGACCTCGCCGTCGCTGGTCGGGCTCAACGGCAACCAGATCACTGGCTTCAGCCCGCTGTCCAACTTCGACGCTCGTTCAAGCTCGAACCAGTCGATCCTCAATCAGTCTTTCCAGGTTCTTGGTTATGATGGCCAACTGCTGAACGAGACCATGCAGGGGATTCACGTCAAGTCGACCTCATTCGGCGGTGAATTCCACTACAACTTCTCCAGCAACATAACCGTGGAGGACAAGTTCCGCTGGACCGACCAGAGTGGCGTCTTCCTCACACAGTTCACCAATCCGGCGATCACGTCCAATGTCATCGGCTCCAAGGTGAACGGCCAGGTGGTCGGTTCGATCGTCTATGAAAACGGCCCCAACCAGGGCCAGATCTTCACCGGCCCCTACCTGAGCGAGGGTCCGAATATCGACACCAACATGTCGGATATGGGCAGCCTGGTGAACGACCTGACGATGTCGGGCAAATTCGACCTCTATACGGGCAAGGTCACCGCCAAGGCGGGTTGGTTCCACATGACCCAGCGGATCGCTGAGAACTGGCACGTGAACCCGGAGTTCAACGACATCAGCGGCCACAACCCCGCCCAGCTCGACCTGTTCGCCGGACCCAATGGAACCGGCCAGCAGCTGACTGCGGCCGGCCAAGCAGGCTTCAACAACAACTGGGGCTCATGCTGCGCCCGTGACTATGATCTCAGCTACACCGACGATGCGCCATATTTCTCGCTCGACTATGTGTTGGGCAGGTTCGACCTCGACGGCGGTGTCCGCATCGACTCGGTAAAGGCGTCTGGGTGGGCCCTCGGCGGCGCTGCCGGTCCGAATGTTACCGTCAGCGACAATCTAGGAACAGCCACCCTGCCCTCGCTGGTCGTGGGCGGTCCCCAGGAGAACCTGAACTATCGGGTCACCTATACCTCTTACTCGTTCGGTCTGCTCTACGCGCTCGACAACAACACCAGCTTCTTTGGCCGCATCAGCCGGGGCGGCCGCTTCAACGGGGACCGCGAAATCCTCGGCGGCAACTTCAACGCCGATGGCTCGCTGAGCCCATCGGGCCAGGCGACGGCGGTCAACTACGTCACGCAGCAGGAAGTCGGCGTCAAGCGGCGTGGCGAGTTCTACAACGCGGACTATACGGTCGAACCAGGGCTGTTCAACGCTGATCAGATTGCTTTGTAGTTGAGGATGAGGTCGAGGCTGAGTGCGCCGTTCCAGAGGGCCTGAGCGATGTTTGTTGCGCCGTTGTGGCGGAGGATGTTGAGGGCGAAACTTCTGGCGCGGGC
>JANXTX010000307.1 GCA_025352165.1 Caulobacteraceae bacterium
CCCCCACGACTTTCAATAGGCTATCCCCAGCCGACTACGGGGACCTACCGAAGTTCTTCTTCCAACCGGTCACGCAGGCGGCGATGGACGTCGGACGTTGTCGGCTGCAGGGTCAAGGGTGTCGATAGATAGTCCTTTGGAATTTCAAGGCCGAGTTCCTCGGCCGCCCGCGCTATCGCTACCTTGGGCTGGTCCATGAGGTCCTGGTAGTCGATCCTGATGACGCGGCTTCCGAGCGAGTCGAGCAGTTTCCGCAGTTCGCTCTCGTGGCGGCGGAATTTCTGGTAGGTGGAAATCGCGTCCTGGAAGTTGCCGTCGAGGCCTTCCAGCTTTTCATCATAGTGATCCTTCATATCCTTGGACCAAAGATGCCAGACGCCCGTTTGGCGTGCGATAGCATCTGACGCGGCCTGGCCGAACTTATCCAGTCGTTCTATATAAATAATCGGCACTGACTTCAGAAAATCATGAACCTCGTCGAGTTCCTTTGGGGTCATGAATTGCTCTGACATTTTCAGGAAGTCGAAAATGATCTTTGTAGCGAAGATGCCGTTGACGTTGTGTCCTGAGCGAACCATCGTCCACCATCGGCTGAATTCAAATCGTGTAATCGCGCGTTCGCGCAACAGGACCTGAACCGTGCCCCTGAGATGTTCAGTTGGGTTACCCGCGCCGATTTCCTTCAATTCACGCGCGACAAGGGTGCTGCCGCTGCGCGGGAGGCAGACAATTGCGTATTCAAGTTTGACATTCAGGCCGGCTCTGGGCTTCCAACGTGGGGGCAGTCCCGCGGCAAGGCGCGGAATGAGTTGGCTGAACAGGCCAAGGGTCTGGATGTCGTCGCGTTCCCGCAGTTGAAGCTGGGTGAGCCGTTCAGGCTTTTCCGTGCAGATGACAATGACCTTCGGCAGCGGCACGTCGTCGGGGTCTTCATTGACGTCGTCTGCCGATATCAATTTGCTGTCAGGGAACCCCCACTCCTTGAACAGTGCGCGAAAGGGGTCGTCACAAACGAGTCCCCAAGGCTGATTGCCCAATATATCCCTGAGTTTCAACTCAGAGAGCGACTTGGCCAGGTCAACTCTCGTAACTTTTTGCTTGGACAACTTTTCAAAACCTCATTTCGAACCGAAGAGCGCTTCAGATGACCCGTCCGCGGCAAGCCCCTGTCTGGCCGCGATGATCGCTTCCCCCCTTCGACGTTCTGCCCGACCGACGCGCACGAGAAAAGCTCACGGCTCCTGCATCACGTGGTCTCGTAAACGCCGCAAACGACCCATGCGACGTCTACCTCGTTCGCGCGCCCGGCGCCAAGGCCCCGGAGGCGACAGAATTGACGCAGCGGGCGGTCTCATCTAAGCCAGTGAGACTGGACATCCAGTTCGCCGGCATGAATCTCGTGGGGGCCCCACCGGAATTCACCGGCTGGACCGGCTTATCTATCGCATAGGCAATACATTGGTGGACGGCGTCCTCGAATCTTTGAACTTTTCAAGGTGGCCGCGCTTGGAGGCGTTCTCGCACTTCCAGGTAGAGGACGTACATGCCCGGCTTGGCAGTATTCCAACCGGCAAATGGCCTGAACTTGCCGGTTGCTTCGTCATTCTCTTTACCGCTCGTACTGGCAGCACTTTCCTTTGCCGTGAATTGGAGCACCTGTTTGATATCGGTAAGATGGGTGAGTTCCTGAACCCGGCCCAGTTACGTGGACGCCCGGTCTCAACGATAGTCGAGCGCCGCGTAAATTCTTGGTTTGCATTCAAGGCCGGCGCACAGGGGATTATTTCGGCTGAGCTCACCGGTCTGTTTGAAACCTACATCGACAAATCAGTGTTCATTCTGCTCGTGCGAAGGGACGTTGTTGCGCAAGCCGTTTCACTGGTTAAGGCGGCGCAGACGAGTCAGTGGCACCTCTACGATCAGGCGGAGAGGAAGCCGGTCTATGATGAGGGGGCGATCTCCCGGTCAATTCGCAAGATTCTTGCCAGGGCGAATGAGCTGCGTGAATATGCGGACCTCACCGGACGGCCCCGGGTGACTCTCGTTTACGAGGATTTTGCGAACGGTGATTTCAACCCGGCGATCGCGGCGGCCCAGTCACTTGGCCTGCCATTTCGCACCTTGGGCAAAGGTGACGAGCATAGGCCTGTTGAGCGCATGAGCGACTCTACGAATACGGAATGGCAGGATCGCTACACCGCCGATATGAGTCCTACCGTGCGCAGCCGAATAGACGCCTACAAGGCCAGCCAGATCGGATGACTTGACATCCCCGCGCGACGCGCCATCCGGCGGGCGCCGCCGGTAACGTGCACGATGGAACGAAAAGTTTCCCTGCTGCCTGCCTCAGGCGACCTTGACCATTCGCTTGCCTATATTTTCGCCAGCCAGCAGCCCGATCAGAGCTGATGGAAGGTTCTCAAGCCCATCGATGACGTCTTCACGCACCTTGAGTTCGCCGGACTTAACCCATTCACGCAATTCCGACAGAGCCGCGTCCTTACGGTCATAGAAATCCATGACGACGAAGCCCGTCAGCGTCAGCCGCTTTGTGACGATGAGGCCAGGCACGCCTCGAGGACCATGCGGCGGCGGTGCGCCATCGTACTGCGAAACCGCTCCGCAACACGCGATCCGGCCGTGCAGCTTCATATTAAAGAGACAGGCCTCCAGCACATCGCCGCCCACATTGTCGAAGTAGACATCAATGCCGTCAGGACAGGCCGCGCGTAGAGCGCGCCGCGTGTCACCAGCCTTGTAGTCGACCGCGGCATCATAGCCGAGCTCGCGGGTCAGCAGTGCACACTTGGCTTCGCCGCCGGCTACGCCAACAACCCGGGCGCCCTTTAGCCGGGCGATCTGCCCGACGATCGAGCCCACCGCGCCGGCCGCGGCGGAAACAACCACGGTTTCACCAGCTTTCGGACGACCGCAATCCAGCAGTCCGAAATAGGCGGTCAAGCCGGTTACTCCGTAGACGCTGAGCAGGTTGGTCAGCGGTTCAATCCGTGGCGCCACGGTAAGACCGCGGCCCGGCAGCACTGAATATTCCTGCCATCCGGTGTCGGCAAAGACGAGGTCGCCCGGTTTGAGGCCGGCGGCGCGGGACTCGACGACCTCCGCAAGCGCGCCGCCGGCCATGACGTCGCCCCCTCGCAGGGCGGAGCGATAGGTCGCGCCCTGCATCCACGCGCGGTTGGCCGCATCGAGCGAAACGTAGAGGCCTCGCAGTAGAACTTGCCCATCGTCCGGAGTGGGCCGCGGTGATTCCACGAGCCGAAAATGCTCGCTTGCAAGTCTCCCGCTCGGAATTTCGTTGAGGACGATCTGTCGGTTCAACTCTGACATGGCGTCGGACGCTCCCTATCCCTTGCAAACGCGGCATCATGCGCACCACGAGCTCATTCTTGCCAGACCGCTTCACGTGGTCCATCGGCTATTATATATTCCAGCCCTTCGGTTGGAGTGGAACCGCCGCATGAGTAATGCCTGGACTGAAAACGGCCCGGTTTCCTTGCCCCCCCGGTGGCTGGCGTTTGGCGCCGGCGGACTGGTTACGGTGCTGGCTGTAGTCGGGGTCGTAATAGGAATTCGCACGGCTTGGCGCGATGCCGGTGCGCCGGATATTGGTGGATCGGCCGATGGCGGAGTGGACAGTTCGACTCTGGTGGCCAAGCCGATTGTCCAGGAGCCGCCGCCGGTAGTGGCGAGTGATGCCGATCTTGCGAAACAGACCGCCGCCGACGCTGACCAGGCAAAGGCTGACGCATTGGCGGCGAAGGCCGCGGCTGCGCAGCAGATTCAGGCCAAGCCATCGAAGCCGGCGGGCAATATCGACGATATTCTCGCTTCGCCGAGCGAAAAACCCCCGGCGCCGGTCAAGCCGACATCCGATGAAGCTCCTCCTCCGGGTGCGCCGGTAAAGACCGACGTGCCCTTCTGAGATCTGACGGCGGCCTCGGGTCCATAAACTAGGCCTCCAGCTCGATGTCCCAATAGAGGTAGTCGAGCCAGCTCTCGTGCAGGTGGTTGGGCGGAAAGCGTCGACCATGATCCTGCAGTTCGTACATTGTCGGACGCCTGGCGTAGCGACGCGGCTGCATGCCGGCTTCGCGCGGCGTACGGCCGCCTTTCGCCAGATTGCAAGGCGCGCACGCGGTAACGATGTTATCCCAGGTCGTTCGACCGCCACGAGAGCGGGGCGTGACATGATCGAAGGTGAGGTCGTCGCCCGATCCGCAATACTGGCAGACAAACGAATCGCGCAGGAACAGATTGAAGCGGGTGAAGGCGGGAGGCCTGTCCTGCGCCACGTAGCTCTTCAGCGAGACGACGCTGGGCAGCCGCATTTCGAACGACGGCGAATGAATGACGTGATCGTAGGTTGAGACAACGTCGACGCGGCCGAGAAACACAGCCTTGATGGTCTCCTGCCATGGCCATAGGGACAGGGGATAGTAGGACAATGGCCGATAGTCGGCGTTCAATACCAGTGCGGGCGCTCCCGACGGCGGGCGGCTAACAACCTGCATAGCCCGCTCCATATCGCCCGCGGGGTTTCTGGCCTGTGGTCCGTTTAGCGTGACTGAAGACCTTGTCTCCTCGTCGCTCGGGGCGGCTGAGAATCAGCTACCCGACTCGTCAACGAACGAATCATAGGTCAAGTTTCACGACATCTCCATGACGACGGGCAAAGAGCGTGAGTGAAAAGGCCGTAAAGCCTCTCGAGCAGGGCGCCGTCGAACGAGATTCTGGACTGCCTCGTTCGACGCTCCGGCCCATTCATTTACCGAATACCGGAACTCAGGCGCCGGCGATGGCGGTGGCGCCCGCGACGATCATTCCCAGGCTGACCAGGAACAGGGCGATCGACCGATCGACGAAACGGCCGAAACCAGAAAAATTAACGTTGGACATGACAAGCCCTCCTTTTTGCTGTGAACCTCTGCCTCAGCAGCGGCTGTCCTATCTGGACGGTGTTAAGATAGCATCGATCTAAACGGTGTCAACATCATCTTTACATCGTTCGGATGGAGATTTACGGTGGCCGCGAAGAGAAAAAGTGAGGACGCGTCTTGGCCCAGGCCCACGATCAGGAAATTCGCCGCTATCACCACGGGGATCTCTCCCGGGCCCTGGTGCAGGCGGGACGGCGCATTCTGGAAAACGAAGGGCCTCAGGCGCTGTCGTTGCGCGCCGTGGCCCGGGAGGCTGGCGTCAGTCCGGCGGCGCCCTATCACCACTTCAAGGACAAGAGCGACCTGCTCGAGGCGATTGCCAAGGAAGGCTGGATGGAGCTTGGCGTCGCCGTCGCTAAAGCACGCGCGCAGGCGCCCGACGCTCGCGCGGCGATGACCAATATCGGCGTCGCCTATGTCTGCTTCGCCCGCGACAACCCGGCGCTCTATAGGACCATGTATGACGCCGCCTGCGACCGGGCGACGATGGGTGACCATGTGAAGGAAGCCGACAGTGGCTGGAGCCATGTGCGCGAGGCGTTGATCGACGCGGGCGCTGATCCCAACGATGAACGGGAATTGCAGCTGGCGACGGTCGGCGCGTGGTGCGCCGCACACGGAGTTGCGGAGATGATTGGTTTCCGCGAGTTCGAGCCTCTCAAGGCGGCGCTGGGCGGTGAGGAGGGCTTCGCCCGGGCAGTGCTGGACCATGTCGGCATCTACGCGCGCCCGGCGCCCGCCAACCGGCACGATTGAGTCAATCTGCTTTCGTTACGCGCTTTGCGCCCTCGCCAACCGGCTGGCTGCACCGGGGACACGCATATTCTGCCCTGACTGCATTTAGCGCCGCGCGCGAAGCCGGCGGTCGATTCCTGTTGCGTATCGAGGATATCGACACCGAACGCTGCCGGCCCCATTTCGAGCAGGGGATTTACGAGGATCTGGCGTGGCTTGGCGTCGGCTGGGAGACGCCGGTCCGTCGGCAGTCCGAGCACCCGCAAGACTATGCCGCCGCCCTGGACAAACTTCGGCAAGGGGGCCTGCTCTATCGCTGCTTCCGGACCCGTTCGGAAGTCCTCGATGAAATCGCCCGCGCGCCGCATGGTCGGACGCGGGCATTTCGCGGTGAGCCGCTAGCGGCGGCGGATGAAGCAAAAATGATAGCAGAGGGACGGCCGTTCGCATGGCGCCTGTCCCTGGCGGCTGCGGAACGAGTCTTGGGCGGCTTTTCGAGCCTCTGGTTTGAGGACAGGGGTGTTGGTCCGGTCGCCGCCGATCCGGCGATTACCGGCGATGTAATTCTCGCTCGCAAGGACGTCGGCGTCGCCTATCACCTCGCCGTGGTTGTCGATGACGCTCTGCAGGGCGTCACCCAGGTCATCCGCGGCCAGGACCTGCGGGAAGCCACTCACACCCAGCGATTGCTGCAGGCCCTGCTGGAACTGCCCACCCCGATCTATCAGCATCACCGGCTCTTGCTGCGCCCCGACGGCAAGCGTTTCGCCAAGCGGGACGCGGCCGAGACCCTGCGCGAGTTGCGAGTCCGCGGCGTGACGCCGGCGGAGTTGCGCGAAGCTATCGAACGACAGTGAACCCGTATTTCCTGAACACCGCGACTGCCTTGGGACTTCTGAGGAAGCCGATGAACTCCGCGGCCTGCGAGTTGTGCGATGCCGCCACAAGCGCGGCCGGGTAGACGATCGGCGGATGGCTGGAGTCGGGGAACAGGCCGACGATTCGCACCTTTGGTTCGATCCTCGCGTCGGTGTCGTAGACGATGCCCAGCGGCGCCGCGCCCTGCGCCACGAAGGCCAGCGCGGCGCGGACGTTTTCGGCCGGCGCCAGTTTGTCGGCCACGCTGTCGAGCACGCCGAGGCTGGCCAGTGACGCCCGACCGTACTTACCGGCGGGAACCTCGGGACCGGCAATTGCCAGCCGCCCGCCTCCCAGAGCGGCGGAAAGCGGCATTCCCCTGGCGACTCTCAGCTGGATTCGGGAGTCCACGGCGCAGATCAGCGCAAGACGGTTGGTAAGAATGTCGCGGCGGCTGGCGGCGACAATCAGGTTCCGCTTCTGAAGATAATCCATCCAGTCGCTGTCGGCGGAGACGAACACGTCGGCGGGGGCGCCCTGCTCGATCTGCCGTGCGATCGCCGACGAGGCGGCATAGGAAAACCTGACCGGCGTGCCCCCCCCTGCGGTGAACGCCGCTCCGACCTCATCGAGCGCGTTCTTCAGCGATGCCGCCGCGAACACCGTCACCGGCGGGCGACCGGGCTCCTGGGCAAAGCCGAATAAAGGCGACGCCAGCAAAGTGGCGAGGATACCGATGCCCAGGCGACGGCGACGACGATTCAGCATGATTCAATCCGTGACAAGGATGACGTGGGAAGCTTTGATCAGGGCCGAACACGGCTGCCCGATGGCGAGGCCGAGCGATCCGACGCTCTCTCGCGTAATGATCGCGGTAATGATCTTGCCGCCAGCCAGCGTCAGGCCGACCTCGCTGTTGACCCCGCCTTCCTCAATGTGGGTGATCTCGCCGGTCAGCGCGTTGCGGGCGGAAGTGCGGGGTGGCGTCGGACCCGGCGCCAGCGTGACGAAGCTCGACTTGACCAGAGCCACCGCGCGCCGCCCCGGCGCCAGGCCGAGACTCTGCACGGCATCGCGGGTGACGATTGCGACGACCTTCTGGCCATCCCCGATATCGAGGATCACTTCGGAATTCACCGCACCGTCAACGATGCGTTCGATCGTACCGCCGAGCGCGTTTCGGGCGCTGGTTCTCATGGCAAGGCTCCAAAGCAGTGAGGTGGCGGGGGCAGCGCCCGCCGCGTCGAGCCGTGCTTCAAGCAGGCTGAGCGCCCGGCTGAGTTCCGATTCAACAAGATGGAACGCGGCGACGACATGCTCGCCGTCAGCGGTGACCGACGCGGTCCCGCCGTGCGCGCCACCCGCGCGGCTGATGACGAGGGGGCGGTCGAAAAGGTTGTTCAGCGCTTGCACCGCATCCCACGCGCCCTTGTAGCTCAGGCCCACCGCCTTGGCGGCCGCGGCGATCGAGCCGTGTTCAGCAATGGCCTCGAGCAAGGCGATGCGGCGGGCGCCGACCTGGCCGGTAGTACCACGGCCCAGAAAGAGCGACGCTGATGGCATCGTCATCAAACCCCACATTTCCTGTCAGTTTACGATTAAGTCGATATGTAGTCCGGTCACCGGTCGAGAACAAGGCGACGCCGCTCCTTGCGGATTCCGTGGCGCGCCGCCGTTCGGCGCGCTAGTCTGCTTTCAGGCCCCAGGGGAGGGGGCAAGACATGATCAGCCTGTTCCCGATCACCATCGTCGTCCTGGCGGTGTTTGCAATCATCCTGACCTTCTCCACGATCAAGATCGTGCCGCAGGGCTATGAGTTTACGGTCGAGAGGTTCGGCCGCTACACGCGCACGTTGAAGCCCGGGATCACTATCCTGATGCCGTTCATGGAGGCTGTCGGGCGCAAGGTCAGCGTCATGGAGCAGGTGCTGGACGTGCCGCGCCAGGAGGTCATCACCAAGGACAATGTTACCGTCCAGGTCGACGCCATCGTCTTCATTCAGGTGATGGACGCCGCCGCGGCGGCCTATCGGGTGGCCAATCTCAACTTCGCCATCGGCCAGCTGACGATGACCAACCTGCGGACCGTGGTCGGCTCGATGGAGCTGGACGAAGTCCTCTCGCAACGCGACCAGATCAACACCCGGCTGCTGACGGTGATCGACGAAGCGACCGGGCCCTGGGGCGTCAAGGTCGCGCGGATCGAGATCAAGGACCTGCAGCCGCCGCCGGACATCACCAACGCCATGGCCCGGCAGATGAAGGCCGAGCGGGAAAAACGCGCGGTGATCACCGAGGCCGAGGGCGAACGGCAGGCCGCGGTTACCCGGGCCGAGGGCGCCAAGCAGTCGGCGATCCTGCAGGCGGAGGGTCGCAAGGAAGCAGCCTATCGCGACGCCGAGGCGCGCGAGCGCTCCGCACAGGCCGAAGCCGCCGCGACCAAGGCGGTCTCCGACGCCATCGAGGCCGGCAGCGTCAACGCGCTGAACTATTTCGTGGCCCAGAAATATGTGGAGGCGTTCGCCAAGCTGGCGGACTCGCCGCAACAGCGCACCGTGATCGTGCCCACCGACATGGGTTCGATCGCCGGTTCCATCTCGGGGATCACCGAGCTGATCAATGCGGCCCGTCGCAGCGCGAGCGACGCACCGCCTCCGCCGCCGCGCAGGCCGCCGGCCGTGCCGCCAACCATCCCCGGCGCGTGAGGCGGTGATGGACGCGGTGAGCAGTTTTTTCTTCGGGCATCCGCTGTGGGCCTGGCTGGCCATCGGCGCGGTGTTTCTTTCGGTCGAGGTCGCCACCGGCTCGGGCTGGCTGCTATGGCCGGCGGGATCGGCGGCGCTGGTCGGTCTCCTCACTCTGGTTGCGCCCCATCTGGGCAGCTCTGGCGAACTGTTGCTGTTCGCGGCCCTGACCGTCGTGACCACATTTGTTGGTCGTCGCTGGCTTCACGGCGCGCCCCATGGCGGACCGAACATCAATGATCCCCTCGCCCGCCTGATCAGTCACCATGGCGAGGTCTCGCACGCCTTTGAGGGTGGCGCCGGGCGCGTGTTCGTCGACGGCAAGGAATGGTCGGCGGAGTTGCAGGATGGCGAGACACTCGCCGCCGGCGCGAAGGTCGAGGTTATCGCGGTGGTCGGCGGCGCCCGGCTCAAGGTGCGGGCGCTCTAGCGTGGATGATCGGGCGGGGGCGTTGCAGGCGCTGCACACGCGCCTGCTTGAGGATCACTCTCTGCAGTTCAACTATGCGACGCTGCCGGTTCTCAAACCGTGGCATGAGCCGAAATGGCTGCAGGCGCTCGAACATCTGATCGGCCAGGCGCTGTCGGGGGCGTTCCCGATATTGAAGGTCCTGTTCTGGGTCGGCGTCGGCGCCGCGGTTCTGGCGGTGCTTTATCTGATTGCCAGAGAACTCTTCGGGATCCGCCTGAACGTCAGGCGCAAGGCCACGCCGAGAGTGGCCCCGGTGGACTGGCGACCCGAGGCCTGGAAGGCCAGGGCCTTGCTGGAGGACGCCGACCGGCTGGCGGCGCAGGGTCACTACGACGAGGCCGCCCGGCTGCTGCTCCACCGCGGCATCGACGACATTGAGCAGCGTCGTCCCAAACTGGTGCGCCCGGCGCTGACCGCGCGCGACATTGCGGCGCTCGAGGCCGTGCCGGTCGGCGCGAGGGAGGCCTTCACCAGGATCGCACTGTCTGTCGAGGCCAGCTGGTTCGGCGCCCGGCCGCTGGATGCCGACGGCTTCGCGAGTTGCCGACGGTCATACGAATCCTTCGCATTCCCCGAGGCATGGGGGGGTGAGCGCTGCCAAGCCAACCGTAACCGGCGTTTCGAGCGGCCCCTTCACGGCGCGCGCCGGCATGTTGATGGCTCTGGTGGGCGTCTTCGCATTCTGCGCGCTCGCCGTGCTGAGCGTCTATGCACCGGAACTCAGGGGCGGCCGGGATGGTGGTGCGCACGCCCTTTCGAAGTCCGCGGTTGGCTACGGCGCCATTGCCGAGGCGATGACACTCGACGGCGACAATGTCGTGATCAATCGCGGACCTCTGACCGCCGGCCGATCCGCCGGATTGATGGTTGTGACGCCGTCCCCTCTGGCGGACGAAGGCGCGGTGACCGCCCTGGGTTACGCCGGCCCGACGCTGATCGTCCTGCCCAAGTGGCTCGCGCCGATGGACCCGCAACATCCCGGCTGGGTCGGTAAGGGGACGCCAATTCCTATCGGCTGGCTTCCGAAAGGCGCGTTGATGGCTGACAGCGCCATAGCCAGGGCCAAGGGAACCTCCCGTCTGGTGCTGCGCTCGGTGTCGGCGCCATTCACCGTCGGCTCGACGCTCGCCGCCGGCCCGATCGATCAGTTGCAGACATTTTCGCCCAAGGGCTGGCAGTCGGTGCTGATCGACCGGACCGGCGCGGTCGTACTGGCCCGCGATCCGCAAAAGCCGGTGTATCTGCTGTCGGATCCGGACCTGCTCAACACCCAGGGCGTTCGCGACATCGACACGCTGGGTTCGGCGATCGCTCTGCTGCACACGCTGCGCAACGGGTCCGGCCCGATCATCTTCGACGTGCGGCTGAACGGTTTCGGACGTGATCGCAATGCCTGGCGGCTGCTGTTCGAGCCGCCGTTCCTGGCGGTGACCCTGTGCCTCACAGCCGCGGCGGCCCTGGCCGGATTTCAGGCCGCCTGCCGCTTTGGGCCGACGCTCCGCCCGGCGCGGCCATTGGCGCTCGGCAAGACAGCACTCGTGGACAACAGCGCGGCGCTGATCCGTCTCGGGGGTCGGGAACATCGGTTGGGCGGCCGCTACGCCAACCTGATCCGCGATATCGTCGCCAGGGCGGTCGGTGCGCCGCGCGATCTCGATGGCGATGCGCTTGTCGCGTTCCTCGATCGACTGGCGGAAACACGCGGCGCCCGCGACCGGCTGGGATTGCTCAACGCGCAGGCCCGTGGCGCCGCCGATCGCGAGCGGCTGCTCGCAACCGCCCGCAAACTATTCCAATGGAAACTGGAGATGACGCGTGAACGTGGGTGAGGTGCGGGAACTGGCGGCGCGATTGCGGCGCGAGATAGCCAAGGGCGTTGTCGGCCAGGACGAGACGGTGACGCTGATGCTCATCGCGTTGCTGGCCGGCGGCCATGTTCTGCTGGAGGGACCGCCGGGTACCGCGAAAACCTTCCTGGCGCAGTGTTTCGCGCGTGCTCTCGACCTGCATTTCGGACGCATCCAGTTCACCCCCGACCTGATGCCCGGCGACATCGTTGGCGCAAACCTGTTCAATTTCCAGAGCAGCAGTTTCTCGCTGGTGCGCGGTCCAATCTTCTGTGAGCTGCTGCTGGCGGACGAGATCAATCGCACGCCGCCGAAAACGCAGGCCGCTTTGCTGGAAGCGATGCAGGAACGGCGGGTGACCATCGACGGCAAGACCCATGCGCTCGGCGATCGATTTACGGTCATTGCCACTCAGAATCCGATCGAACAACAAGGCGTCTATCCTCTGCCGGAGGCGCAGCTCGACCGCTTCCTGTTCAAGCACACCCTGCGCTATCCCTCGCTTGAGGAGGAGCGGGCCATTGTCGCCCGCCATGGCCCAAGGGCGGGAGCGCCAGACCCTTCGGCGATCGGCATCGAAACGGTGGCCGATGCTGATCGGATCGCCGCGGCGGTCGCCGTGATTGGCCAGCTCCGGCTGGCGGACGAGGTCGTCAACTACACGGTCGACCTGATCCGCTCGACGCGCGAGTGCGCTGATATCGAGACCGGCGCCAGCCCTCGGGCCGGCGCGATGTTGAGCCTCGCCGCCCGTGCACGCGCCGCGCTGCAAGGGCGCGACTATGTCATCCCCGACGATGTGAAGGCGCTGGTGCTGCCGGCGTTGAGGCATCGCGTGATTCTTTCGCCCGCCGCCGAAATCGAGGGCCGCACTGTCGATCAGGTCCTGCTGGATCTGGTCGAGCGTACGGAAGTCCCACGGTGAGCCTTGTGACGCCGCCTGGAAGCCGGCCGCGCGACAGATGATCTATCCGACCCGCCGCGCCATCGTCCTGACCGCGCTTGGCGCACCCGTGGCGCTGGTGATCGCGGTCATCGTGCCCGGTGGGTGGATCGCCGCCGGAGGATGGCTGGCCCTGATCCTCGGGCTGACGCTTCTGGATGCCGTGATCGGGCCGTCGCGCGGCGACGCGACGCTTGATCTGCAGACGCCGACATCGGTGGGTATGGCGGGTGATGCGCCGATCAACCTGCGCCTGAGCTTTGCCGGGTCCGGTCCGCGTTTCGCCGAAGTCGCGTTCGAGACCAATGATCATGTCTCCGTCGATCCCGCCCGCGAGCAGCTGCGTGTCGCGGCAGGCGCCGCCGGGAGCGTCGCCAGGCTGAAGCCGCATCGCCGCGGCGTCGGCGAAGTCACCGGTCTTTGGGTGCGGTGGCCGGGCCCGCTCGGCCTGACCTGGAAGCAGACGCGGCAGGCGCCGGCCCGCGAGATCGCCGTCATTCCCAATATCAAGGCGGTTCGCGACGATGCGATGCGGCTGTTCTCTCGCGAGGCGATGTTCGGACTGAAGACTCAGCTGGACTCCGGTGACGGCTCTGAATTCCACGCTTTACGCGAAATGAGCGGGGCCATGGACACCCGGGCGATCGACTGGAAACAGTCCGCGCGCCACGGCAAGTTGCTCGGCAAGGAGTTCCGGGTCGAGCGCAATCATCCGGTGGTGTTCGCCATCGACGCCGGGCGTCTGATGTGTGAGCCGCTGGAGAATGCGCCGCGCCTCGACCACGCCATCAATGCGGCGTTGCGCCTCGGCTACGTCTGCCTCAAGCTTGGCGACCGTGTGGCGCTGTTCGGCTTTGATGCAAAACCGCGGATCTTCAGCGGGTTTCTCTCTGGCGCGCCGGCCTTTCCCCGCCTGCAGAAGCAGGCCGCGCAGCTGGACTACAGCGACGAAGAAGCCAACTTCACGCTTGGCCTGACGCAGTTGGGCGCGGCGCTGGAGCGCCGCTCGCTGGTGGTGGTGTTCACCGACTTTGCCGACACCACCTCGGCGGAGCTGATGCTGGAGGACGTCGCACGCCTCACGCGCCGTCATCGGGTGCTGTTCGTCGTCATGCGCGACGATGAGCTGGAGGCGATTGCCAGGGCGGAACCGGTATCGGCTGATGATGTGTCGAAGTCTGTAACGGCGGCGGCGCTGCTACAGAGCCGGGCGGTGGTCGTCGAGCGCCTGCGGCGGCTCGGCGCGCATATTCTGGAGGCGCCGGCGTCGAGCGTCGGCGCGGCCCTGATCAATACCTATCTCGAACTCAAGCGGGCGGATCGGCTGTGAAGGACCTCGCCCTCAAGAGCCATCGCTTTCGCATGGAACGCGAGCAGGACTGGCGGCGGCTGGAACGCCTGCTCGGTAAGGCGGAAGGGGGCCGCGCGCGGCGTCTGAGCGATGACGAGTTGCTGGAGATTCCGGTGCTTTATCGCGCCTGCCTCTCGTCGCTGTCAGTGGCGCGGGCCACCTCGCTGGACGCCAATCTGATCGACTACCTCGAGGGGCTGGCGACGCGGGCGTATTTCTTCGTCTATGGCGCGCGCACCAACGTGCTCGACCGGGTGACGAGGTTCTTCCGTCATGACTGGCCCGCCGCCGCCAGGGCTCTCTGGCGCGAGACGGCGGCAGCCGCCGCGATCCTGCTCATCTCAGCTATCGTCGGCTATCTGCTTGTCGCCAACGACCCGGACTGGTGCGGCGCCCTGATGGGCGGGATGGGCCAGGGTCGCGATGCGACGGCGACCACCGCCTTCCTGCGCAAGATTCTCTATGACGATCACGGGGGGCAGGGACTCAGTGGCTTTGCGACAATGCTGTTCGTCCACAACAGCCAGGTCTCGATCCTGGCCTTTGCTCTCGGCTTCGCGTTCTGCCTGCCGACGGCTCTGCTGACGGCGCAGAACGGCCTGGTGCTTGGCGCCCTGCTCGCGCTGTATGTCTCGCGGGGCCTGGGACTTGAAGTTGGCGGCTGGCTGATCATTCACGGCGCGACCGAGCTGTTTGCCTGTGTGCTCGGCGCCTCCGCCGGTTTCCGCATCGGCTGGGCGGTGATGTTTCCCGGCGCCCGTTCGCGTCTCGACGCGGCGCGGGAAGCCGGCCGGGTTGCCGGCGCGGCGATGGTCGGCGTGGTGGTGATGTTGCTGATCGCCGGAATTCTCGAGGGCATCGGGCGGCAGCTGATCCAGCTTGACCTCGCCCGCTACGCCATCGGGACCGGCATGCTCACCCTCTGGCTGGCCTATTTCTATATGCCGCGCCCGGGAGCGCGCCGATGACCTCCACGCCTTTGCGGACTGAGCGGGAGCCTCGCTCGATGAAGCGTTCGCTGCTGACGCCGGAGGGCGTCGACCTGCGGCTGACGCTGGCCAGCGCCGGCGACCGCGCCGCCGCGTTCCTGATCGACTGCCTGATCATGCTCGCCTCGCTGATCGCCTTGTCGATCGCTGTCGGGGTCGGCTTCGGCGCCATGGGCAAGGACGGCGGCGAATTGCTGAAGATGATCTGGCTGGTCGGCTTCTTCGTGCTGCGCAACGGCTATTTCATCCTGTTCGAACTTACTCCGAGAGCCGCGACGCCTGGCAAGCGGCTGCTGGGTCTGCGGGTGATCGCGCGCGATGGAGGTCGCCTGACGGGTGAGGCGATCGTCACCCGCAACGCCATGCGCGAGATCGAGGTGTTCCTGCCGATGATCGCGCTGTTCGCCTCAAGCGCGGCCGGGGAAACCGTCGACGCCGTCATGGGCCTGCTGGCCGTGGCGTGGACCGGAATCTTCCTGCTGTTCCCACTGTTCAATCGCGACCGCTTGCGCGTCGGCGACTTCGTGGCGGGTACCTGGGTGGTCAAGGCGCCGCGCCGCAAGCTGGGGGTCGATCTGGCGGGTGATGCCGGGACCAGGCTGCAGAGGTTCAACTTCACGCCTGCGCAGACACAGGCCTACGGCGTCAAGGAACTGCAGGTGCTGGAGGACGTGCTGCGCCGACGCGACGCCCGCACCATGAAGGACGTCGCCCGCCGCATCCGCCGCAAGATCGACTGGCTGGCCGAACCGCACGAGAACGACGCCGACTTCCTGGCGGCCTACTATGCCGCGCTGAGGGGTCGCCTCGAACACCGGTTACTGTTCGGCCATCGTCGCAAGGACAAGTTCGACGCGGCATAGAGTTCACTTCTCCCTCTGGAGACCCCCACAAAGGCCGGACCGTTCCCTGGACCGCCGGCTTCCAGCCGGCAACCGGCGCAGCCGGTACCTTTTCAACTTCAACGCCCAGACGCCTGGATCGGAACAAAGATGCCGGCTGGAAGCCGGCGGTCCGAAGGATAAGCTGCCGTTTTCAGAGATCTCCAAGGGGAGAAGAGTAGCTCAGGCCTCGACGGTTTCCTTTACCCCGGTCAGCACGAAATCATCGGGGTTCGGCGCGACTGTCTGGTTCCAGTATTCGACGATCGGGAACGGCCAGTTCTGGGTCACGCGGCCGGCGGCGTTCTTGTACCAGCTGTTCACGTGCGGCGAGCCCCAGGCCATCAGGTCATTGCCCTTGTCGACCTCCACGTTGAAGGCATCGTGGACGTCGCGCCTGACCTCCATCGATTTCGCGCCCGTCTCGGCGAGCAGCTTCATGCAGCCGACGACGTAACGGACCGAGCACTCCGAGAAGAAGATGATGCTGCCGTTGATGACGATGTTGGTGTTCGGTCCGTAGACGATGAACAGGTTCGGGAAATCCGGCGTGGTCATGCCCAGATAGGCCCGGGCATCGCCGTTCCAGGCGGTTTCCAGATCGACGGCCCCCTTGCCGACGACCCGCATCGGCCACAGGAACCGGCTGGCCTGGAAGCCGGTGCCATAGATCATCACATCGGCGTCGTGCTGCACGCCGTCGCTGGTGACGACGCCAGCGGCATTGATCCGCGTGATCGGCGTGGTGATCAGGTCGACGTTGTCGCGCTTGAGGGTGGTGATCCAGCCGCCATTGTCGACCAGGGGCCGCTTGCCGCCGAACGGGTAGCGCGGCACAACCTTGTCCAGCAGGTCGGGCCGGTCGGCGGCCTGCATCCGCAGCATCATGGTCAGCAGTTCGCGGTATTCATTGTTCGCCGCGCCCACGGAATGGGATGGCCCGTTCCAGTCGGCATCGCCCTTCACGGCAGCATAGACGCCGTCGGTCAGGCTCCAGAACAGGAAGAAGCGGTACCATTTGTCATAGAAGGGTACGTGCTCCAGCAGCCACTTTTTCCCCGCGGCGACCTCGGCATGATAGTGCGGCGCGTGCGAGTACCAGGGCGGCGTGCGCTGGAAGACCGCGACGTGGCCGGCGTTCGGGGCGATCTGCGGGATGAACTGAAATGCGCTGGCCCCGGTGCCGATCACCGCGACCCGCTTGCCGGTCAGGTCGACGTCGTGACGCCAGCGGGCGGAATGGAAGTCCGGGCCCGCGAAGCTGCCGAAGCCCTCGACCTCGGGATACCGCGGCTGGTTGAGCTGACCGACGGCGGTGATCACCGCGTTGGTTTCCAGCGTCTCGCCACCGCCGTCCGGATTGGTCACGGTGACGCGCCACACCGACCGCGCCTCGTCCCATACCGCCTCTTCGACCCTGGTCTCGAAGCGGATGTCGCGGCGCAGATCGTGACGGTCGGCGAACCGGCGGAAATAGTCGAGCAGCACCGGCTGCGAGGAGAAGTGGTAGGGGAAGTCGTGGCTGGGCTCGAACGAGTAGGAGTACATGTGGTTGGGGTTGTCGACCCGGCACCCGGGATAGGTGTTTTCCAGCCAGGTGCCGCCGACATCGGCGTTCTTCTCGATGATGGTGAAAGGCACGCCCGCCTGGCGGAGGCGATGACCCATCAGCAGGCCAGACATGCCGGCGCCGATGATCACCACCTTCATCTTCGAGGCCGCCGCCTTCAGCGCCGCGCCTTCCCAGCGTGGCGTCTTGGTGTCCATGCCGCCGACACTGATTTCGTCCATCAGGAACTCGACATAGTGCTCGGGCACGTCGGCCCCGGAGACGAAGTCCATCATCCTGCGCAGCGTCTCGCGCGACGGCTCGGGCGGAATCGGCGCGCCGTCGAACCAGGCCGAGATCACCGTCTCCGCCAACGCGCGAATATCGGCCTGAACCTGTGGCGAATAGCCGGCGATGTTCGGTTCCGCCATCGGCTCATAGACCGCCCGCCTTTCCGGCGTCAGCAGGCTCACATCGCCGGTCAGGTGCACCAGCGACATCAACAGTGCCGGCAGGTGCGCATCGGCCAGGGCGCTGTGGAGCATTTCGGTTTTGGAGGACATGCGCGCTTCCTTCGAATTTTAAGCGAGTCTAGCGGGCTTCCCTAAGAGGAGGGAAGCCTTTCGCGAGCGTGGGCTTCGCGGTTGGCGCCGCGCCGGCTCGACATGCCGCTGATGTCAGACGACCTCCAGTGATCCGTGGGGCTTCGGAGGCAATTCGACGCTGATTTCATCTCCGGGTTGGACGTCGCCTGATGACAGAACGATGCCCATCACGCCCGCTCTGCGTATGAGGCGCCCATCATCTGCGCGGCTCAGGACGGCGGCCGTCAGCCCGTGTTGAAATGCGTCGAGCTGGCGGCACGGGTTTCGCAGCCCGGTGATCTCGACCACCGCTGACGGTCCGATGTGCAGGCGCGTCCCTTGTGGCAGGTCCAGCAATGCGAGGCCACGCGTCGTGACGTTCTCGCCCATATCGCCCGGCCCGACGAGGAAGCCCGCCGCGCGCAGCTCCGTGTGCAATTCCTCATGGATGAGATGAACCTGCCGCAGATTGGGTTGAGCAGGAACCCTCGCCACGCGTGAGCGATGCCTGACTGTCACGCCCATGTGCGCATCGCCCCGCACACCCAGTCCTTTCAGCAACGTGATGCTCGCCTGAACCGTCTTGCTGAAACGGTGGTCGGCGTCGAGGCTCACGCAGGTGACCACGCCATTGGGGTAGGGCATGCCGGAAGTGTGCCGAAGCGGCCGACCAATCGCAAGTTTCCGCTCCAACCGAATAGGACCGAATAGGGCCGAATAGGGTTACAGGAGCACCATACCCCCAATTCATTATCTACGCGCCGGCGCGCGGCTTGTGATCGGGCGGTCGAGACATTGCGGGGACACGGGCTTCTCACACTTGTTCACGAGACTCAGACGCCGGGTGTATTCCAGGCGCTACCATCAGGGGAGAAGTGACGGCTAATCGAGACGGCCATTGGCCGATGGCCGGACCTCCTCAAGGACGGCCCCTCATGAGTTCAGCGCGGGAACCCTCTGACCGACGACGAACCCTAATACCGGTAGTGGGCATTCCCCTCCGGCTGAGATCCCCAACGGCGATAGCCGTATCCATAGGGACGGTGCGCCCAGTGGTCGCCCGTCCACACCCACGGGCCAGTTGGCGCTGGCCGCCAGGCGGGACCGGCCGCATAGACCGGCGGCGCGTAGGCGACGGGGCCGGGCCCATAGGCGGTTCCGGCCCAGGCGGCCTGGCCATTCCGACAGGCGTCGTTGTTGGTGCTTGAGCCGACGACCGATCCGAGCGCCGCGCCCATGGTCCCGCCGAACAGCGTCCAGGCGCCGCGCGCGGCCCATCCGGCCAGGCTGAAGCCCATCAGCGCCCCGGCCACGCCGCCGAAGATGGCGCCGGCGGTCGCATTGTTATTGTGCTGGCTGGCGCAGTTCTGGGCGGCCCATTGGGCATAGCGCGCCTGTTGCTCGGCATAGGCCGGCTGATACGGCGGGGCGTAGTGGCCCGAGCCACCGAAGTCCGGCCCGCCGGCGGTCTGGGGCGGGGGCGCATATTGCCGGGGCGGCGGAGCGCCCGCCCAGGACTCAGCGGGCGGGCCTCCAGGGGGCGGACCGGCGTCCCGATCAGGGTCGCTCTGGTCATAGCCGTTCTGATCATAGGGGGGCCGATCATAGGCGGGGGCGGCGTTCTGGGCGCTGGCCGCTATCGGCTCGACAACAAGCGCCACGGTCGAGAGGGTCGCCAGCACCGCGGCGACCCCGGCAAATCGCCGGTCATTCATCGTTTCGTTCTTTCACTTGCGCCCGCCGCCGTTGCGGGAAGCTCCATTGGAGCGGGGGATCTCTAGGCGCGGCAAACTGAACCGGCGGTGAACGCGGCGCCCTTGTCGGCGAAATGTCAAATAGCCCCCAATGGGCGGGTAAACCGGGTAAACCCGGTCACGGTCAAATGGGGTCAGTGTCATTTTCCTCGGCGTCCCGAAATCAAGCTAACCGATTATCCAGGCTGACCCCATTACTCGCGGATCAAGTCCTCCGAGCTCAGGGCCGCTTCGACGCGCTGGATCAGCCGCTCCCGCATGCCAGGCGCCGCCCCCCCGAGGACGAGGCGCACGCGGACGATGGTTAGGTAGGGCTCCATTGCCGCCTTGAGCGCCGCGGGGGATATGCCGGCCAGTCGCGCATACTCGGTCTGCACGGCCGCGCCGACGGCGCGAGGTCGCTCGGGATCATGGGCGAGTTCCGGTGCGATCTCGGTGAGGAGGACGTGGCAGCAAGCAAGGTCGAACCCCGCGGGCGCACGGACCGCACCGTTCCAGTCTACGATTCTCGGACCCTGCGCCGTCATGATCACATTGCTGGAGTGAAGGTCTCCATGGCACAGCCCGTCCCCTGGCGACAGGCGATCGATCAGGGTGAGAACGCCCGCTGCGATAGGCTCCGGAAGCATGTTCGCGGAGAGGCGCAGACTGCCCTCCACGTTGTCGCGCAGGGAGAATATGTCCTCCGGCGGAGGCGTCGCATGAACGGACAGGGCAAGGGTCGCGAGCACCAGGCCCACCTGCCCGACCGTCATGGCGCCGGTCTCCGAGAGATGACGAAGGGTCGAACCGTCGAGGCGCGGCAGCACGATGCCGAAGCGCCCCTCCAGGTTCACTTCGCCGACCACTTCCGGCGCCGGGCCGCCGGCGGCGAAGACGGCGCGGGTCACTCGCGCCTCCCACCAGCTGGCCCGTCGCGGGATGCCGGCCTTGAACAACTTCACGACCAGACCAGGCGCCCAGGCGTGCACGTCCGCGGAGGCGCCTTCGCCGATCTTCTCCCCGAGTGACCCCTGCATTTTCTGTTCGCCGTCAGCCAGTTGAATAGGCGTCAAATCGCGCGGGAATGGCCGGTATTGCAAAGCAACTTAAGTTGGTTTGTAATGCCTTTGTCGCGCTGGCGCGCTCGCGGCAGACCGCCTTCCCGGAAATGATACCGTAAGTTTTCGCTTGGACACGTAAGCTTGCGGGCCGTGCCGATCGGCGTTGAATGGGGTCAGTGTCATTTTCCTTGTAGCCCGCCCATGAGCACGCCCCGCGGGGGTTCAGCCATGTCGTTGACGTGTTTGCATCGGGCGAACTTCAGGAGATCGGAGATCGATAGTAAATGGGGTCAGTGTCATTTTCCTCGGCGTCCCGAAACCAAGCTGACCGAATATCCACTCTGACCCCATTACCGTACCGTACCGTACCGTACCGTACCGTACCGTACCGCGTACCGTACCGTACCGTACCGTACCGCATTACCGTACTACCGTACCGGACCGAATATCCACTCTGACCCCATCGAATATCCGACCCCATCGAATATCCGAATATCCACTCTGACCCCATTACTATACTATACTACGACCCCACGACCCCATTACGACCCCATGACCCCATTACGGTAATTGCTCACCCCCTCATTTAACCGGTTGATTGGCGCGAGGTCGGCGTGAACGCCCCGCCCGGGCGGTCAGGCGGGTATTGGGATTGGCAGACCCTGTAGGGTGAGGCGTATGGCGTCGATGGCGCGGACGGCGCGT
>JANXTX010000317.1 GCA_025352165.1 Caulobacteraceae bacterium
CCCCGCCTTCGCTGGGGGCAGGCTCTTGTCGACCAAATCAGGCGGCGGTGTCATCCATACCTTGACTCACATCCAGACACGCGCCGCAACCGGAAAAATTCAGCGCCCGGTCAGCCCCGAAAAGGAGGGTGAGCAATTACACATCGCCGGCAGCTCAGCGCCCGGATCGACCTCGTACCAGTGGAAATTGGCGTAATCCATGCCCGCGACGCCTGCGACAAATGCGTTGGCGAGGTATTGCACCTTCGCAAGGTGGTTATAGGCTTGCCTGTTGGTCGTATAGAGGTTTCGCGAAGGGTAGCAGCTGTTGGGCAGGTCGTCCTGCACCAGGATTTCGTCGCTGACATTCTTGACGAAAGCGGCCCGGGCGAAGGCGTCGGCGAGGCGCATGTTGGCGGCGGTGTTGAAAGTCTGGTTTGGAGGATAGGCGCCCGGTACGTAGAACAGATTGGCCCAATAATAGAGGTTGAGCCCGCTGGTGGTGAGGGAACCATCGGCGACCTTGTTGTAGCCGAGACCGTGCAAAGTCGCGATGCCGTCGGTCAGCTCCGTAATATACTCAGCCTGTGTCGCAGTACTCTTGTTCCCGTCTTCCTCGGTCTCGATCGTCACAAGGTCGATGACCGGCGGCGGCGAGTGCTGGGCAGCGATCTGCGCCATGGTCCCGGTCACCTGCCCTTCGTACTCCGCGTCGGATCGGATAGCGCGGCTAAGTGTCAGGCCCGTGCCATTTGAATTGAAGAGCTTGATCTCGACGTCCAGGGCCGCCGGAGTGGCGCCGGCGGCCGCTTGGACCTGGCCAAGCGCGTTGGTCGCGGACCAGATGCCGATATTCGGCGGCGCGCTGAGAGTGACGTTAAAACTCCCAGGCAACACATTCACGCCAGTGATTGTCGCGGTCCCCGTTGACCCATCGCCAGGACCAAACGCGATGGATGTGACCGATTTACCAACGGTGAGATTGGTCAGGTCGGAGACATACCATGTCTCGGAGGCGGTGTTGGCGATCTGTGCCGGCGTGGCGGGCGGTTGGAAGTTTGCGTTGCTGGTCTGTCCAACCCAATTGTCGGTTGCTGCCGAAGGTCAAAGTTCCCGCCCCAAAATTGTTCGGCGCTCCACCGATGCCGCTCGTACTTCCCCCGCCACCGACACGCGCTCCACACGAAGCCATGCCGGACGTAGCAGCCGTTCCATTGAACCACGTCGCACCAGACCCCACTCCGCCCGACACTCCACCACCAATTCCGACTTGGACCTGAACCGAGGCTCCGGGTGTGAGACTGAGGCTACTGACAGCGGCGAGGCCGCCCGATGCACCACCGCCTCCGCCGACCCCGGCGGTCCCGACAGCACCGGAGCCACGTAACTGCTCACCCCCCCCCCTGCCGTGTGATTGGCCGGCCCCTGACCGCCTTCGCGTGTGAGGCGCGGCTGTAGACAGGGAATCGGGTTTGTGATTCTAAGATTCGATGAATCGCGACGCCCTACAGAAGCTTTGCAAGGAAGACTTGATCGCGCTGGTCTTGGCGCAGGCGGATGTGATCGCCAAGCTGACCGATCAGACGGCGTTGCTTGAGAAGCGATTGGCTGATCTGGAAGCGAAGCTGGGCAAGCCGCCGAAGACACCGGACAATTCATCAATCCCGCCCAGCCAGGCGAAGAAGCCCAACCGCGCGGAGCGGCGGGCGGCGAAGAGGAAGGGCCGCCCCGGCGTGGCCCGCGCCCTGGCCGAAAATCCCGACAAGGTGATCGAGGCGCGGGCCCAGGCGTGCCCGCATTGCGACCATGGGCTCACGGCCGAGGATCAGCCCGAGTTCCACGCGTACGATCATATCGACCTGCCGCCTATCCGACCCGTGGTGACGCGGATCCACCGCCATCGCGGCACCTGCCCGTGCTGCGCACGCGCCTTCAGCGCGCCCGCGCCCGAAGGCCTGGAGCCCGGTTCGCCCTTCGGTCCGGGCATCGTCGCCCTGGTCCTGCATCTGCATATCACCCAGGCCATCGGCTTCGAGCGTCTGGTCAAGCTGATGGACGAAGTGTTCGGCGTCACCCTCAGCGAAGGGGCGATCGCCAACATGCTCGCCCGTGCCGAGGCGCCCATGATCGTGGCCGCCGAGAAGATCGCCGAGGAGGTTCGCTCGGCGAAGGTCGTGGCTTCCGACGAAACCTCGGCGCGGGTGAAGGGCAAGACCTGGTGGCAGTGGGTCATGCATTGCTCCACCGCCATCTACCACGTCATCACCGACAGCCGCGGCGCCAAGGTCGTCACCGACTTCCTCCAGGGCTCGACGCCCGAGGTCTGGATCGCCGACCGCTACGGCGCCCAGAACGGACACGGCCTGGAGCGCCAGCTGTGCCTGGCTCATCTGCTGCGCGATGCTCAAT
>JANXTX010000327.1 GCA_025352165.1 Caulobacteraceae bacterium
CGCGAGCCGGCCGCTCCCGGTGACCCGCTTTTACTCCTGTCCACCGATGACGTCGGGATCCTGCTAGGGGTCGCCCCGATCACGCTTCGAATCTGGCGCCTGAAGGGCGATGGACCCCGCTTTCTAAAATTGGGCCGTAGCGTGCGCTATCGCCGCGGCGATCTCGAGGCCTGGCTGAATTCGCGCTCGGTTGCATCGACGTCGGAGACGCCTGCGACGGCGACAGAGCCATCTCGACAAAGGCCATCGAACACCCACCACAGCTCCTCATGAAAGGGCCCCAAGTGCGCCAAAACAACCGTCAGCTCCCGCAATTCCTTTCCCTCGAACAGTTGGGCGCGAAACTCGGCCTCTCGAAGCGAACGCTCAGTCGTGCCATCGACGCGGGCGACCTGCTCGCCCACAGGGTCGGGCGCCAAATTCGGATATCCGAGGACGACGCCATAGCATTCATATCCAGGCGCCGCGCGTAGAACCATTGTCCACCTATGTCACTAAGAGTACACAATAGTATAAAATCGCACATAAACTGTGCCAAAGAAACCTGATGACTTTTTTATGGTGTGTTTGTGCAAATGTCTGCTATGGACGCGCCCTGTCAACCCAGGACCATGGAGGGCACATGGAGCAGCTAAACTTCTTTGACCGGCTTGACGCGCAAGGCCCGGCCGCCGAGTCCGCGCAAAGCGAACCGAAGCGATCTTGTGCCCAGCCGGCGCCCGCGGAGAGCGGGTTGTGCCCTGACAGTGAGTTTGCTTCGGCCCTTAGCCCTGAACCTCGCCCGTCCCACGCAAGCGCTGAGCAACGTCAGGCTCCATCGTCCAAACCGGAGACGCTTGAGGAGGTCTGGCAGACCCTCAAGGCGCGCGGGCGGGGCGCGCTTCGCGCGGGCGGGATGCGCTCATCCATAGCCACCGTCGCCAGGGTGTTGGATCTCCCGCGGGCCAGCATACCCACGGATCCTGCGAGGCTGGGCGTGCTTCTGCGCGAGGCCAAGCCGGCGACGGCGCTGGTGAAGACCAAACACTGGCAAGCTTGTTGCAGTCGTCTTCGAGCGGCGCTGGTAGAATGCGGCATCGAGGTGATGCCGGGACGCGCCACTGACGGCCTCTCCCCCGAGTGGCATACGCTGGCGCAACGGCTGCCTAGCCGCGGCGCGCAGATCGGCCTGTCGCGGTTATTGAGCTACCTCAGCCGTCACAACATTCGTCCCGGTGATGTCCGGTCGCACCACTTGGAGAAGTTCCGCATCGCCCTAGTCGAAAGCAGTGTTCGCGGGGACCCGCGCCAGGCCTTTGCAAATTACATGAGATATTGGAACGAGGCACGAACTGCCACCGACGATTGGCCCCAGGTGGAAGGAATAGTGCCCGCGGACCCGCGACGGTACTCGATTCCGTGGGAAAATTTTCCGGCGAGCTTCAGGGACGATGTTGACCAATTTCTGATGAATTCCGGAAACCCCGACATCGTATCGGACGACTACCATCCGAGTGTAGCCCCCTCGACGGTGGCTCTGAGGCGAGGGCAACTTCGGACCCTCGCCAGCGCGCTCGTCCTTTCTGGTTTTGATATCCAGAATCTGACCAGTCTTGCGGTGCTGGTGGAGCCTTCCAACGCCCAGTCCGCCCTGCGCTTTCTTCTAAAGCGCAGGGACGGAAACACCGGCACGTCCCTGGCTCAGCGCGCTATATTGCTTAGAATCGTGGCGCGCTACTGGGTAAAGAATCTCGCTTACGCGGATAAGATATCGGTCTATGCCAGGAGTCTGAAGGTCAAGCAACGTGGCATGACCGACAAGAACCGCCAGTTGCTCCAGCAACTGGATATCAAAGCTAATCGCGATGCGTTGCTTCTGCTGCCGCGCCGCGTGTCCATCGCCGTTGAGGCAATCAAAAACCCCAGTGCCAAAGATGCCCTCCGATCCATGATGGCGCTGGCTGTCGAGGTTCTGACGATGGCGCCAATGCGCATCAACAATCTCGCCGGGCTGCGGCTGGATGGCCACCTGATGAAGGTCAAAAGGGGACGCGAGCGAGTGTGGCGGATCGTGATCCCAAGGGGAGAAATCAAGAACCGGCAACCGTTTGACGTCTCGCTCAATCCGCGGACCACGGACATGCTGGAAACGTGGCTAAATCGGTATCGAACGATCTGTTCACCGGAACAGGGTCCGTACCTGTTCCCCGGGCGCGGGGGCGCTCGCCGCAATACGATCGCGCTTTCCCGAGCGATTTCAATTTTCATTCAGCGTGAAACGGGCATCACTATGAATGTCCACCTGTTTCGACACTGGTGCGCCAAACTACATCTTGAGGAACACCCGCAAGATATAGAGACCGTCCGGCAAGTTCTGGCTCACACGAACACATCTACTACGCTGCAAAACTACGCCTATCTCGACAATCGTCGCGCGTTCAAATCCTTCGATGCGACGATCGAACGTCTTCGTTCGGAAGCCACACGCATTGTTCCACTCAACCGTAAGCCAAAGAGGCAAACCCGATGACCCGTCCCGTTGATCCGCAAAGGCGCAGCATGCCCCTCGCCGAATGGCCGCTTGCCGACCGCCTCGCCTGGGGGCGCGCCGTCAGTGAGGCGGATCTTCTGGATCCGACGACCGGGCGGGCGCTGCGTTGGAAGAAGAGCACCCGCGATCTCGTCGAGTCTGACTATGGCCATTGGCTCAATCACCTGCATATATCCGGCCAGCTCGACTCCGCCGCCTCTCCAGGGGAGCGCGCAACCCGCGATCGGGTCCGTAGCTACATCGATGCGTGTTCGGTCCGCGGACTTGCCGACTACACGCTGGCCCAACGATTACGTGGTCTTGGGCAGGCTCTTGATGCAATGAACCCCGACTTCGATTCGTCGTGGGTCAGGCGCGCCGGGGCCCGCGTCCACTGCCGGGCCGAGCCCACCCGGCCCGTAGAACCGCGACTACGCAGCATCACGGAAATCCTACAATTGAGCGACGATATGATGGATACGGCGGACTCCGATCGATTCCGAACTCCGGTAAAGCGGGCCGTGCTCTATCGAGACGGACTCCTTATCG
>JANXTX010000238.1 GCA_025352165.1 Caulobacteraceae bacterium
CAGAGGCGCCGCCAATCCGGCCCGAACGGCACATCCCAAACTCAATCGCCACCATGCGCCGACGCCTCACCGTCGCACTCGCAAGAAACCTCAGCCGATGCCCGTGCTGCAATGCGCCCCGGACACCAACCACCATTCCACTACGTTTGTGACGCAGTAGAATTAACTGGAATGGGAAATTACCATGCCGACCGAGACAAGTTTGCAAGACGCCGCCCTGGTCAAGGCGGGCGCCGGATCGCCCGCCACGGCGGCTGTTGGTGAGCCTCACGCCTTTCTCGTCGGCGGCGGAATCGCCTCTCTCGCCGCCGCCGCCTTCCTGATCCGCGACGGCGACATGCCGGGGTGCAACATCACTATCCTGGAGGAGCTCGATAGGATTGGCGGCAGCCTCGATGCGGCGGGATCCGCGGATGCGGGCTACAGTCTGCGTGGCGGCCGGATGTTCGAAAGCAAGTATCTCTGCACCTTCGATCTCTTTTCATCGATCCCGACCCTGGACGACAGCCAGACGGTAACCCAGGAGACGTTTGCCTGGAACGAGACGATGAAGACATCGTCCAAGTCGCGTCTCTTCCGCGATGGCAAACGGCAGACGGCGCCGAAGTTTGGCCTCAGCGAAGCCCACATCCTCACGATCGAGCGCCTCGCGCTCGAGCCGGAAGTCTTCCTGGGCGATACGCGCATTTCCGATCAGTTCGACGCGGAATTCTTCACCACCGATTTCTGGTTCATGTGGTGCACGACGTTCGCCTTCCAGCCCTGGCACAGCGCTGTGGAGTTCAAGCGCTATCTGGTTCGCTTCGCGCACATGGTCGATGGCTTCGATCGCCTGAAGGGGATCATGCGCACCGTCTTTAATCAATACGACTCTATGGTCCGTCCACTGATGAAGTGGCTCAAGGATCGCGGCGTCAGTGTCCAGTACAACACCCGCGTCACCGATCTGAGCTTTCACGAAGGTGAGCGCGACTTCCGTGTGACGGGCATCGACTGCGAGGTTTCCGGTCTGGCGGAGCGGATCGTCCTCGCGGACGACGATCTGGTCATGGTCACCCTTGGGTCGATGACTGGGGCTTCCAGTCTCGGCGACATGAACACCCCGCCGCAACTGCTCGGAAAATCCGTCGGCGGCGCCTGGACACTGTGGGAAAATCTCGCGGCCGGCCGGCCTGAATTTGGCCGCCCCGAGGCCTTCACCGATCACATCGACCAGTCCAAATGGGTTTCCTTCACCATCACCCTGCACGACCCGACGTTCCTAAGGATCGTTGGCGATCTGACCGGCAATGTCCCCGGGGAGGGCGGCCTGATCACCTTTGCCGACTCCGGATGGCTGGCGTCGATCGTAATTCCGTATCAACCGCATTTCATCGACCAACCGGACGGTGTTAGTGTTCTGTGGGGCTATGGCCTTTCCGTCGACGCGCTCGGAGATTTCGTCAGGAAACCGATGTCGGCCTGCACCGGCGCCGAAATCATGACGGAGATTCTGGGGCAACTCCGGATCAAGGCCGAGGCGGCCGGCATTCTCGAGACGTCCATTTGCAGGTCGTGCATGATGCCGTTCATCACCAGCCAGTTTCTGCCCCGCGAGGCCGGCGACCGGCCGAAGGTCATTCCCAAGGGCAGTCGCAACCTGGCGTTCATGGGTCAGTTCTGCGAGCTGCCCGATGATGTGGTGTTTACCGTCGAGTACTCGATCCGGTCGGCTCAGGTAGGAGTCTACGCCCTGCTTGACCTCAAACTGGCCCCGCCGCCGGTCTATCAGGGCAAGTTCGATCCGCGCGTGCTCTATCGAGCCTTCCGGGCCCTCCATGATATTCCTGCATGATCAAGGCGCCTCACTTGCCTCGCATTGGATGACCTGGGCGCGAACATGGCTGCCGGTGCATCTTGCCGCCCAGCTCGCCTGCTAGCCAATACGGGTCTCGATCCCCGCGGTGTTTGGCGGCTTCGCATTCTCCGCGGCAGTGGGCATTTTTTCGGATTCTACCCCGCCCGGAACGCCGCCAACCTCAATCCGATCGAGGCGTTGCACTATGAGTAGTCGCGGTCTGGCTGCCTGACTGGATGTGGCGGCGTGAGTAGATTCCGAACCTGCCCGCGCGTCCGACTAAGTAGTAGCTTTGGCATTCACCAGACTGCGGGTTGATCGGGCCCGTCACGCCTGGACTTGAAAACAGGGCACCAGACATGCGAACCCGTTCTTGACCGCGCTCCGCATTCTGGTTGTGGAGGATGACGGCATGCTCGGCATGTTGCTGGGCGAAATGCTGGAGGACATGGGCCACCTGGTATACCCGCTAGAAACCACGCAGGCTGGCGCTGTGGCGGCTGCAAACGCCAATCGCCCTGATCTAATGATCGTCGATGTGGGATTGGGACAGGGAAGCGGCCTGGTAGCCATGGACGACATACTGGCCAAGGGATTCATCCCGCACGTCTTCATGAGCGGCAATACCGCGCGGGTCGAGGCCCGGAGACCCGGAACGCCCGTGCTTCTGAAGCCGTTCAATCAGAGCCAGCTGGAACACGCCATCGAGCGCGTTGTTGGCCCTTCGGCGCCCGGCATATCCGGTACCGGTCAACGTGTTGGCCGCCTGGACTGATCCTGAATGGAAATCGAGTTGGTCAAAGACCACACCGCGCACGCCCAGGCCGAGGAGATCCTGTTGAAGGCCGGCGCTCTGCAGAGCGCGATCTTCAACAGCGCCAATTTCTCCAGCATCGCCACGGATGCCAGGGGGGTCATTCAGATCTTCAACGTCGGCGCGGAACGCATGCTCGGCTACACGGCCGCCGAAGTGATGAACAAGATCACCCCGGCGGATATTTCCGATCCTCAGGAACTGATTGCCCGGGCCGAGGCGCTCAGCGCCGAGCTGGCCACTCCCATCACGCCGGGCTTCGAGGCGCTGGTGTTCAAGGCCTCGCGCGAAATCGAAGACATTTACGAGCTGACCTATATCCGCAAGGACGGCAGCCGCTTTCCGGCCATGGTCTCCGTCACCGCCTTGCGCGACGCGCGAAACGTCATCATCGGCTATCTGCTGATCGGCACTGACAATACCGCGCGCAAGCTGGCCGAGGAGGCGTTGGTCAAGGCCGGCGCGTTGCAGAGCGCCATCTTCAACAGCGCCAATTTTTCCAGCATCGCCACCGACGCAAAGGGGGTCATCCAGATCTTCAACGTCGGCGCCGAGCGCATGCTGGGCTACACGGCGGCCGAGGTGATGAACAAGATCACGCCGGCCGATATATCCGATCCACGCGAACTGATCGCGCGCGCCGAGGCGCTGAGCCTGGAACTGTCGACGCCGATCACCCCCGGCTTCGAGGCCCTGGTGTTCAAGGCCTCGCGCGAAATCGAGGACATTTACGAACTTACCTATATCCGCAAGGACGGCAGCCGGTTTCCGGCGGTTGTCTCTGTTACGGCGCTACGCGACGCCCAGAACGCCATCATCGGCTATCTGTTGATCGGCACCGACAACACCGCGCGCAAGCTCGTCGAGGAGGAACAGAAGAAGTCGGATCAACGCTTGCGTGATCAGCAATTCTACACCCGCTCGTTGATCGAATCCAACATCGACGCCCTGATGACCACCGATCCGTCTGGCATCATCACCGACGTCAACAAGCAGATGGAGGCGCTCACCGGCTGCACGCGCGACGAGCTGATCGGTGCGCCATTCAAGGACTATTTCACCGATCCGGAGCGAGCCGAGGCGGGTATCAAGCGGGTGCTGCGTGAGAAGTCGGTCACCGACTACGAGCTGACCGCCTGCGCCCGCGACGGCAAGCGGACCGTGGTTTCTTACAACGCGACCACTTTCTATGATCGTAGCCGCACGCTGAAGGGCGTATTCGCCGCCGCGCGCGATGTCACCGAGCGAAAGCGCGTTGAGGCGGAACTTCAACTGGCCAAGGCGGCCGCGGAAAGCGCCAGTCGCACCAAATCGGATTTTCTGGCGAGCATGAGTCATGAGATCCGCACGCCGATGAACTCAATCATGGGCATAGCCGACCTCCTCGCCAAGACGCCGCTGTCTCCGGAGCAGGAGAAGTATGTGCAGATCTTCCGGCGGGCTGGTGACAATCTGCTCAATCTGATCAATGACATCCTCGATCTGTCCAAGGTTGAAGCCTCCCAGCTTGAGTTGGAACGGACTGGGTTTTCGTTGAGCGATCACCTCGAGAAGGTGATCGAGATGGTCGCCGCCAGAGCACAGGAGAAGGGCCTGACCCTGCTGTGCAAAATCGCGCCCGATGTCGGCGTCGATCTTGTCGGCGACCCGACGCGGTTGCGGCAGGTCCTGCTGAATCTTCTCGGCAATGCGATCAAGTTCACCCAATCGGGCGAGGTCTCACTGTGTGTCACAACTCATGGCGACGCCCGCGTTCCCACGGCTCTGAGGTTTACCGTTTCAGACACCGGCATCGGCATACCGGCCGAAAAGGTGGAACGGGTCTTCGAACGCTTTACTCAGGCTGATTCCTCGACCACCCGCCGGTTCGGGGGTTCAGGCCTGGGGTTGACGATTTCCCGCGGTCTCGTTGAGCTCATGGGTGGGCGCATCTGGGTCGAAAGCGTGGTAGGGGAGGGCAGCGTGTTTGCCTTTGCCGTGCCGTTCGAAATCTGGACCGACGCCGATCGCGCCGTCACCGCCCCGGTCGGCGAACACACCGAGTCCCCCCTCCCGGCGCTGCGAATATTGCTTGCGGAGGATTCACCGGACAACTGCATGATCACCCTGGCCTACCTTGAGGACACGCCCTACATCGTAGAAATCGCTGAAACCGGCGCCATAGCCTGTAACATGTTCGCCGTGCGGCATTATGATCTGGTGCTGATGGATCGGCAGATGCCGGTCATGGATGGCTTGACGGCGACACGAAACCTCCGGACCTGGGAGCAGCAAAACAACCGCGCTCCTACGCCGATCATTGCGCTGACAGCCTCAGCCCTGAAAGGTGACAGGGAGAAATGCCTGGCGGCCGGCTGCACGGCCTTCCTGACAAAGCCGATCCGGCAGGACGTGCTTCTGAGAGCAATCAAGGATCGATCCATCGTCGCTATCGCGCCAACCCGAGACGATGCGGCCCCGGCCGAAGTGGCCGTGTCGTGGACCGAGCACAGGTTTGCCCACCGCATACCTGCCTACCTGAATAACTGCCGACAGAATGTCACCGTGATGCTTGAGGCTTTGGAGCGGGACGATTTCGGGCCGATGGCCGTTCTGGCGCACAACATGCGCGGGACCGGCGGCGCCTACGGGTTCCCGGAGATCACCGATATCGGCGCCGCCCTCGAACAGGCGGCCGAGGGCGCCGATGCGTCTGGATCGAGAAGCGGACTGGGCCGGTTGTCGCGTTACCTTGAACAGGCCGGGCTTCCATCAGGCTAGCCCGTCTTATTCACGCTGTCGATGAAAAATGGCTGGCGGATATGGCGTAAATCATTGTTCTGTATTAGGATTTGGTTGTCGAGGCCAACCCGTTTCAGGACACAGGAGGCGCCACGCCCGCCATGGATGACGATA
>JANXTX010000401.1 GCA_025352165.1 Caulobacteraceae bacterium
GCCATTTGGCCTTCTGTTCCTCGTTGCCGAACATCACCAGGCCCTGGGCGCCAATGCCGACGTTGGTGCCGAACGCCGAACGGAACGCCGGGCTGGTTCGGCCCAGCTCGATCACCACCAGGCATTCGTCTTCCATCGAAAGGTCGAGACCACCGTAGGCCTCGGGTATCGACAGCCCGTAGAGGCCGAGCTCGCGCATCTCCGCGATGATCTCCTCGGGGATCGCGTCATCCTCGGCGACCTTGGCCTCCAGCGGACGCAGGCGCTCGGTGACGAAGCGCCTGACGGTGTCGATCAGCTGATCGCGGGTTTCGGTATCTAGCGCCATTGCATCGTGCCTCCTGCCGCCCCATTAGGCCGGGCGGCGATTCAAGAACAGGATTTTTGAGGCATGGACGGCGGCGACGCACAGGTTCCCTATTCGATGACGGAGATCACCGAAGGCGAATGGGCCGGCTGGAAGCTCTGGAGCAGTGATCCCTTTGAGCTGCTGTCGGGCCCGTTCTATTGCCGCCCCACCCCAGGCGGCCAGCATATCTGCGCCTTCCGCGCCGAACAGAAACACATGAACGGCGGCGGTTTCATGCACGGCGGCTGCCTGATGACCTTCGCCGACTACGCCCTGTTCTGCATCGCCGATTCCGAACTCCAGGGAACCGGTTCGGTCACCGCCTCGATGAACTGCGAATTCATCGACGCCGCGCGGATCGGCGATCTGGTCGAAGCTTCGGGGGAAGTGGTCAGGGCGGGTCGGTCACTGGTGTTCATCCGCGGATTGGTGACGACTGGCGGTCGGCCGCTGCTGAACTTCTCGGCGATCGTCAAGAAGGTTCGGCGGGGTTAGGGCCTCGACCACCGCAAGGCGAAGGACTTTCTCGCCGAAGTGAATAGGAGTGGCGCCGAGTGATATCCCATCTACGCCACGCCGATGTGCAGCACGTCATAGCTGCGGCTCTTGATCCACCAACGTCCGGCGTATTTGATATAGCTGTCGGTATATTTTCCGGTCCAGCGCATGGTTTGACCGGCGGTGTCGGTGTTCAGTTCCTGGGTGTACACATGGCCGCTGGCGGTATCGCCGATGATCTCGACCGCGGCGAGCGTCTGGATGTTCACCTGAAACGGCCAGCCGGGCATGGCGCCTTCCCAGGCGGCCCGGATCGCGGCGCGGCCCTTCACCTCTTCCATGCCGGGGATGGCCGGCAAATACCAGATCGAGTCTTCCGCCCAGCAATCGCCCCAGGCGTCGCCGTCGCGCCGGGTCACCGCGTCGCCGTAGGTCGTCACCAGTTCATGGATGGCGAGACGATCTTCAAACGGTCCGATAAACGCCATCGCCGCGCTCCTTATGTCGTGGGATTGAAAACCGGCCCAATGCGCCAGGACCGGATCATCTGTTCCCGAACATCCCCGGTTCTCGCGCGCTTCGCAATATCCCGTCCATTTGCAAAGTCGTGGGATGGGTGGTGTTCCAGTCGGCGACGAAGGTCCGGGTTCTTAATTTCCCCGGTCCCGCCACGGCACTCGTTCCGCGACTTGCGCATTTCACGCAGGTCACGCGTATTGCCTGGGAACGGAGACGCAACATGGCGGCGACCGTCCCAGTGTCCGAATTTACCCGTAACTCTGGCCACTATCGAATGCTGGCGGAGCGCGAAGCCGGAAGAGAATGGAATGAAAAGAATGGTGTCAGAGTGAATTTCCAGCACCTGTTCAGCGCTCACCTAATGTAAGCGACTCCGACATCGTTCCGGTTCTTCTTCGTCTCGACCGCCTCAACTCCCGAGATTCGCCTACAACTTCACCGAAAAGCAGCGTGTAGTCGGCCCTCCCTCATTTCCACCACTTCACGAAGCCATCTCGCGTCAAAGGAAGCGGCTCCTTTGGCGGCTTTGGACTCCGGGGGGACGCGGCGCCCTTGGCCGCCCGCGTCTTGGCCGGTGTCGGCGCGACTGGCGCGGCGACGACCTTGGTCGGCTTCTTCGCCCGCGCGGGCTTTTCGGCCGGAGGTGGCTCATCCGGCGCCATGTCCAGGCCAAACAGCGCGGACACGTCGTCCGCCTGGAGAATCTTCTCCTTCGCGGCCCCCGTCGTCGACAGCGTCATGGACGAGTCCAGATTGGCCAGCAGGTCCCTCTCATCCACCGCGCGCAACTGGAACAGCAGCTCGGGCTTTTGATCCAGCCGGGCGCCGACACCATAGAGGACGGCGGCGACGTGTTTGCACATGTCCGCATAGTCGGGGCAGTCGCAGGAGAATCTGATCCGCTTGGGTTCGGGAAACAGGCCCCCGCCCTGGCGGCAGAGGCGCTCCATCACCGCTTTGGAGAACCGGCCCTGAAGCAACTCAACCAGCGAATCGATGCCGCCGGCGCAGTCGCGGCAGATCGCTTGCCAATGGGCCTTCGGCGCGGCGTCGATGTCGATCTCGACGTTGTACAGCTCCGATCCGCTGACCATGGCGGTGACTTTGAGCGGCGCGATCTGCAGATCCATGACCGAGCCGTTGCGCACATAGGTGCGGCCACGCTCCAGGCGGTTTTCATAATCGCGATAGCTTTCGAGATTGTCGCACCAGGCCTTGCCCCAGAACGTCTTCGCGATCGTTCGGCCCTCGATGACCACCGGATCGATCCGCCGGCCCTTCTTGCGCAGTTTCGCCAGCTCCTTGCCCGCCTTGGCCCGCCGCACTGCGACAGGGACGTAAGCTGGCCAGCGGTCATATCCATACGCCATGACTGCCTCTAGTCCTTCATCGCCGCGTTGAGGTCCAGGGCGACGAGGCGCAGCAATTCGTCGTCCTTCATCTCGGTCAGCTTCATCTCCGCCGATCCGCTCAGCAGCTCGTCGGACAAGGCGCGCTTGGTCTCGATCATGGCGTCGATCTTCTCCTCGACTGTGCCCTGGCAGACGAACTTGTGCACCAGCACATTACGCTTTTGCCCGATTCGGAACGCCCGATCCGTAGCCTGATTCTCCACCGCCGGGTTCCACCAGCGATCGAAGTGAATGACGTGCGACGCCGCCGTCAGGTTCAATCCCGAGCCGCCCGCCTTGAGCGAAAGGACGAAGAACGGCGCGGTCTCATCCGTCTGGAACGCCGCCACGAGATTTTTGCGTACCTTGACGTCCGTGCCGCCATGCAGGACCAGACCCTGGCTGTCGAAAATCCCCGACAGGAAGGCGCGCAGCGGCTCGGCCATCTCGCGAAATTGAGTGAACACCAGCATTTTTTCCTGGCGCGCCGCCACCACCTCGGCGATTTCGCGCAGGCGGGCGAGCTTGCCGCTGTCGGCCTCCGCCCACAGATTGTCGCCCAGCCACTGCGAGGGGTGGTTGCAGATTTGTTTGAGGCGCATCAGCGTTGTAAGCACGATGCCCTTGCGCTCGATCCCGTCGGTCGACCGCAAGGCTTCCTCGAGATCCGCGACCGTCTTTGCGTAGAGCGCCGCCTGTTTACGACTCAGGGCGCAATGGGCGGTGACCTCGGTCTTGTCGGGCAGGTCGGCGATCACTGACTTGTCGGTCTTCATCCGCCGAAGGATGTAGGGCGACACCAGTTCGCGCAGGGGGCCGTAGGGATTGTGCGGCCTGTCGGCCAGCGACCTGGCGTAGGATTTGAACTGCGCCGCGCCGCCCAGCAGGCCCGGGTTGATGAAATCGAAGATCGACCACAGGTCGCCCAGGTGGTTTTCCACCGGCGTGCCGGTCAGCGCGATGCGGGCGTCGGCCTTCAACGCCTTGGCCGCCCGGGTCTGTTTGGCGGCCGGGTTCTTGATCGCTTGGGCCTCGTCCAGGATCGCGAAGCGCCAGCGCACCGCGCCGAACTGGGGCGCGCGCAACAGCGACCCATAGCTGGTGATCGCCAGGTCCAACTCGCCGAGCCCCTCCGGCGTCACCGCCTTGAAGGCCTCGGCGGACATGGCCGAGGGGTGAATGATCGCGGCGTTCAGGCTGGGCGCGAAACGGGCGATCTCGTCGGCCCAGTTGGCCAGCAGCGACGCCGGCGCCACCAGCAGGCTCGGGCGCCGGTCCCCGCCCTCAAGGGTCTTCGCCAGCAACAGAGCCAGCACCTGGATGGTCTTGCCCAGGCCCATGTCGTCGGCGAGGCACGCGCCCAGGCCCAACCCCGACAGCAGATGCAGCCATTGCACGCCATCCCTCTGGTAGGGGCGCAGGGTTCCCTTCAACGCCGGTCCGGGATCGAGCCCCGCGCCATGCGGCGCGCGCAGTTTCTTCAGGGTTTCCGCGAGCCAGGGGCCGGCCGAGACCGAGGCCCAGTCGGCCTCGGCTACACCGGCGCCCTCCCCGGTCACCGTCGCCCCGGACAACAGCCGCATGGCCTCGGCGAAGGTCAATCCATCGCGAGCGGCAAGCGCCTCGGCTGCCTTGAACCGGTCCATCGCCCGCGTGAGCCTGTCACGGTCGATCTCCACCCACTGCCCGCGCAGCAGGACCAGGGAGTCGGTTCCCGCCAGCAGGGCGTCGATCTCCGCATCGCTCAGGGGCGCCCCGTCGAGGGTCACATCGACCTGGAAATCCAGCAGCCCGTCAAGACCCACAGCCGAGGGTGCGCGCGCGCCGACGGTGGCGGCGACCTTGGGTCTGGCCGGCCGATTGGCGCGCCATGTCGCGGGCATGCGCAGGACGACGCCGGCGCCTTCGAGGTCCGGCACGCTGGCCAGAAACCGCCCCGCTTCCGCCGCCGTCCAGCGCAGCGGGTGGAAGATCTCTCCGGCATCGACTGCCGCGCGCAGCCAGCCGCAGGCCTCCGACGCGCGCTGCACCGGCCGCAGTAGGGAGAGCAGTTTTTCACGGTTGGCCGCCCCGGCGTACTCCCGCATGGCCTGGCCGAGCGGCGTGTGTTGCGCCTTGGCGTTGGCCGACAGGCTCGTCGTATAGGTCGCCATGAAGGCGAACGGATAGTCCGGATCATGGCGGTTTTCCGCCAGGTTGAAATAGACCCGGCCGATCAGGTTCCAGACCGGATTCAGCGTCTTGAGGAACGACTGCAGGTCGGTCCCGGCGTCCGCGAACGCCGTCTCGAACGCCTCGCCCAAAGCGGCCCAGAGTTCCAGCAAGACCTCCGCCGACAGATATTCGGCGCCGGTCATCATTGGCGCGGTCAGGACCAGGCTCGCCAGTTCCGCGCCCGTCGGCGGCGCCACGACCGCGCCCTCCGCCTGACCGCAAAGCCCGGCCACATATCGCGCGGCGAAGTCGCGCCACCAGGCGAACACCGGCGGCAGCCCCCGCCCGACCTCGCCCGCCCCAAGCTGCAGCAACCCCGCGCCCGAACCGCGCGCGAACGGTTCTGAGAGCCGGGCCGCCACCTCGCCGTCCAGCGTCGGCGCATCGTCATATTGTTCAAGCGCCAGTCGCCCACTGGGCGTCATGCGCAGGCCGACACGAACCGGCGAGGTTTGCACGAGGTGAATCCCCAAGGAGGTTGAATTCCGAGCCATCCCGGCTTCTCGCCGATCCCGTCCCCCACGTCGAGGCGCCCTGTCTTCATCCCGTTGTGGGCTGGCAGGTTTGCCAATCACACCTTGAGTGGCGCCGCCACCTGGATGCTCAACTCCTTCAGCTGTGCATCCCTCACGTTCGACGGCGCGTTCATCATCAGGTCCTGGCCCTGCTGGTTAAGGGGGAAGGCGATGACTTCGCGGATGGCCAGCTGGCCGGCGAGCAGCATGACGATGCGGTCGATACCTGGGGCCAGGCCACCGTGGGGCGGGGCGCCATAGCGGAAGGCGTTGAACATGCCGGCGAATTCCTTCTCGACGTCCTCGGCGCTCCAGCCGGCGATCTCGAAGGCGCGCAGCATGATGTCGGGACGATGGTTGCGGATTG
>JANXTX010000420.1 GCA_025352165.1 Caulobacteraceae bacterium
CTGTTCCGCCAGTTCTCCTGGCCTTATGGCATTCCCAGCCACGTCTCTCCCGAGACGCCGGGCTCGATCCACGAAGGCGGCGAGCTGGGCTATTCGCTCGCGCACGCCTTCGGTGCGGCTTTCGACAATCCGGACCTGATCGTGGCCTGCGTGA
This sequence comes from Caulobacteraceae bacterium, assembly GCA_025352165.1. Taxonomy (GTDB): domain Bacteria; phylum Pseudomonadota; class Alphaproteobacteria; order Caulobacterales; family Caulobacteraceae; genus Acaudatibacter. The sequence continues at coordinate 155 of JANXTX010000420.1, forward strand.
TCGGCGACGGAGAAGCCGAAACCGGCGCCCTGGCTGCGAGCTGGCACTCCAACAAATTCCTCAATCCCGCGCGCGACGGCGCCGTGCTCCCGATACTGCATCTCAACGGCTTCAAGATCGCCAACCCCACGGTGCTGGCGCGCATCGGCCGCGACGAACTGACCGATCTGCTGCGGGGCTACGGCTACGAGCCGCATTTCGTCGAAGGCAACGATCCCGCCCTCGTGCATCAGATCCTCGCCGGCACGCTCGACGCGATCCTGGCCGACATTCGCAGGATCCAGAGCGACGCACGGACTCTCCGTGAAGGCCAAAAGCCGAATCAGCCGCGCTGGCCGATGATCGTGTTCCGCACGCCCAAGGGCTGGACCGGACCGAAGGTCGTCGATGGCAAGCCGATCGAAGGAACTTGGCGTGCGCATCAGGTGCCGATCGCCGATTTAAAAAACCCCGAGCATCTGAAGCAACTCGAAGACTGGATGCTGAGCTATCGTCCGCGTGAATTGTTTGATGCCGATGGCAAGTTCCGCGAGGAGTTCGCGGCCATGGCGCCGACCGGTCATCGCCGCATGGGATCGAACCCCCATGCCAACGGCGGTGCGCTGTTGAAGCCGCTGTCGATGCCGGACTTCTACGATCACGCCGTGGCCGTACCCAATCCCGGTGCCGTTCGCGCGGAGGCAACGCGCGTCCTCGGCTCTTTTCTGGCCGAGGTCATGAAATTGAACCTCGACAAGCAGAATTTCCGACTGGTCGGCCCAGACGAAACGGCGTCGAACCGGCTCGAAGCCGTCATCGAAATCACCGGCAAGGAATGGATGGCGGCCGTCGAGGATGTCGACGTCGATCTTAGCGCCGATGGCCGCGTCATGGAGGTGCTGAGCGAGCATCTTTGCCAGGGCTGGCTCGAAGGGTACCTGCTGACCGGACGCCACGGCCTGTTCTCCTGCTACGAGGCCTTCATCCACATCATCGACTCGATGTTCAACCAGCATGCGAAGTGGCTCAAGGTCAGCCGTGGCATCCCGTGGCGAAAGCCGATCGCCTCGCTTAACTACCTGCTGACGTCGCACGTCTGGCGCCAGGACCACAACGGCTTCTCCCATCAGGATCCCGGCTTCATCGATCACGTCGCCAACAAGAAAGCCGACGTGGTCCGCATCTATCTGCCGCCTGACGCCAACTGTCTGCTGTCGGTGGTCGACCACTGTCTGCGAAGCCGAAACTACGTCAACGTCGTGATCGCCGGTAAGCACGCGATGCCGCAGTGGCTCAGCTTGGACGCCGCCATCACCCATTGCACGGAAGGCATCGGCATCTGGCAATGGGCGAGCAACGACCAGAATGGCGAGCCGGACGTCGTGATGGCGTGCTGCGGAGACACCCCGACGCTGGAGATTCTCGCCGCGGTCTCCATCCTCCGTCACTACCTTCCGGAGCTGAAACTCCGGGTGGTCAATGTCGTCGATCTGATGAAGCTGCAGTCCGCCAGCGAGCATCCGCATGGCTTGAATGAGGTCGACTACGATTCCCTGTTCACCACGGACAGGCCGATCATCTTCGGCTTCCACGGTTATGCGTCTCTCGTCCACCGGCTGACCTATCGGCGGACCAACCGGAACCTCAACGTCCATGGCTACAACGAGGAAGGGACGATCACCACGGCGTTCGATATGCGCGTGCAGAACGGCCTCGACCGCTTCCATCTGGTTGAGGACGTCGTCGGTCGCCTGCCGCACCTTGCCGGCAAGGGCGACTATCTGAAGCAGGTCATGCGCGACAAGCTTATCGAGCATAAGCGCTACATCGATGCACACGGTCAGGACCTGCCTGAGATTCGCAACTGGGCCTGGGGCGCGCCTTCGTGAGCGAAGAAGCCCTGGCGGACACCGCCCACCGACTGATCGCCGACCACAAGGGTGTGCTGGCCATGGACGAGAGCAATGGAACCTGCAACCGCAGGTTTGGTGATCTGGGAATCCCCCAGACCGAGGAAATGCGGCGGCGATACCGCGAACTGATCATCACTACGCCGGGCCTGGGAACCTGCATCAGCGGCGCGATCCTGTACGACGAGACCATTCGCCAGCGGGCCGTCGATGGCCAGCTCTTCACCAAGGTCCTGGGTGAAGCGGAGATCCTGACAGGCATCAAGGTGGATATCGGCGCGACCGACCTGGCGCGACATCCTGGCGAAACGGTCACCGGGGGCCTCGACGGCCTGCGCGGACGTCTGCGGGACTATGCGCAAATGGGCGCCAGTTTCGCCAAATGGCGGGCCGTCTTCTCAATGGGGGACGAGCTGCCGAGCCAAGGTTGTATCGACGCCAACGCGCAGGCCCTGGCCCGTTACGCAGCCCTCTCACAGGAAGCCGGACTTGTCCCGGTCGTCGAGCCGGAGATTCTGATGGCGGGGGAACATGCCGCCGTCATCTGTCGGCAAGCTACGGACCGCGTTCTTCGCGAGGTATTCGACCAACTCCACGGTCAGCGTGTCGTGCTTGAGGGGATGCTTTTGAAGCCGGGCATGGTCCTGGCCGGGATGGATTGTCCGACACAGCTAACGGCGGAAGAGGTTGCGGACGAAACCATTGACTGCCTGCTGCAGGTGGTTCCGGCGGCCGTTCCCGGCATCATGTTTCTTTCCGGCGGTCAGTCAGGCGAACTCGCGTCGGCGCGATTGAACGCGATGAACATTCACCGCAAGCGTGAAGCCACGAGGCTGCCCTGGGCGCTGTCGTTTTCGTACGGTCGTGCGTTGCAGCGACCGGCCATGGATATCTGGCGAGGCGAGGCGGCCTACGTCGACGCAGCCCAACATGCACTGCTGCATCGCGCGCATTGCAACCGGGCGGCTCGCCGTGGTGACTACCGCGCGGCGATGGAAGCGGTTTGACGCCGGTGTCGGGATCGGCCGATTCCCCGGCGCCGCCGCGCCTCTATCTGATCCGCCATGGCGAAACGGCCTGGTCGAAGTCGGGCCGGCACACGGGTCGGACCGATATTCCCCTGACGTTGCACGGCGAAGCCGCCGCCCGTGGTCTCAGGCGCTGGCTCGGACAGGTTCAATTCACCCGGATACTCACCAGTCCAGGTTTGCGGGCGCGGCAGACATGCAACCTCGCCGGTTTGGGACTTCTGTCCGAGACCGAGCCGGATCTCCGCGAATGGGATTATGGCGAATATGAGGGGTTGCGCTCGACCGAAATTCGAGAGCAGCGCGCGGGCTGGAATCTGTTCAGGGACGGTTGCCCCGGTGGCGAATCGCCCCCGCAGGTCACGGAGCGAGCCAAACGACTGATCCTTCGACTGAGTACGCTTCAGGGTGATGTGGCGCTGTTTTCACACGGGCAGTTCGGATCCGTTCTGGCCGCGATGTGGATCGGCCTGCCGATCGCCGACGGACAACACTTCACTCTCGGGCCCGCGTCGATCGGCATTCTCGCCTCGAGTACGAGCCACCCCGATGTGCGTGTGATCGACCTGTGGAACCTCTCTCCGGAAATCCTGGCGAACGGCAGACTCTAGCGGATCCGATCCAGGCATATCGAGGTTCCCCCCTTTTCCGTGTTCCCCGGTGTTCGCCCGGGAGAGCGGAGGTGGGGGCGGTCGAGTGCTTTCTGGAAAAGTGAATGCCAAGGCCCGTTAGCCATCCCCTTTGGTCATCGGCGGGCTCTGCTGTATGGGGGAAAACCCCGGTCGCTGCGAATGTCGGCTTTAAGCTCGCAGCCCAACGGTCAGACTCGACCCTAAGCGCAATCTTGCGATGTCGGAATGAGGGCGCGCGTCGCGGCTAATCTGTGCAAGGTTAACCCCCCTCCCGCTCTCCCCGGCGAAAGCCGGGGCCCAGGCTTTTTTGCTTGTGTCCTTCTTCGTTTACATCCTCGCCGGTCAAAGAAATGGCACTCTCTACCTCGGCTACACCGACGATATTTTTCGGCGGGTAACCGAGCACAAGGCCAAAAGCCTTGGAGGATTCACCGCGAAATATACTGTCGTTCATCTGGTCTGGTACGAAACGCACGAATCCCGCGAGAGCGCCTGGACCCGGGAGCATCAGATGAAAGAATGGCGGCGGGCCTGGAAGCTGGAATTGATCGAGCGCTTCAACCCGACATGGCGGGATCTGTTCGAGGATTTAAACTAACGAAAAAAGCCTGGGCCCCGGCTTTCGCCGGGGAGAGCGG
>JANXTX010000428.1 GCA_025352165.1 Caulobacteraceae bacterium
CCGCTCTACAAGTATTTAGCGCTTCGTTGGTCAAGCTGACGAGGTTTTCCAGGATTCCGCCGAATGTTCCGCGCCAGGATTTCCTTCCATCGATCTGTAGAGACCGACTAAGCCTCAATGCCCAGCTCGGCGAGGATCTCGGCGGTATGTTCGCCCAGCTTCGGCGGGTGACGCCGGATGTTCGCCGGTGTCGCCGTATACTTCACCGGAGGGCGCAGACTGATGTAGGCCCCCGCGTCGGGATGTTCGTAGTGTTCGAACAGGCCCACCGCCTCGAGGTGCGGGTCGGTCTGCAGGTCGTCGAGCCGGTTCATTTTCGAGACCGGAATCTGCAGCGGCTTCAGCAGCGCCAGCCATTCGTCGGTGGTCTTGGACGGGGTGACTTCCTCGACCAGCCGATAGAGGTCGCGCACGTGCCTGGCGCGGGTCTTGTAGTCGGCAAACCGCGGGTCCTTGCCGAAGGTCTCGGCCATACCGGCGGCGGCGAAGAACTGGTCCCACTGGGCGTCGGTATAGGGCAGCAGGCCGATATGGCCGTCCTTGGTCGGGAACGGCTTGCGCTCTGGGTTGGCGACGCGGGTATAGGCCCACGGTCCCGTCGGCGGGTCATAGACATGGCCATAGAAGTGCTCGGCCAGAGTGAAGCTGGTGATGCATTCCAGCATCGGCACCTCGACGAACTGGCCCTCGCCGGTCTTCTGGCGATGAAACAGCGCGGCGGTGATCGCCTGCGCCATGAACAGGCCTGAGACCTTGTCGGCGACCAGGGTCGGGATCAGCCGCGGCGTGGGGTCGCCATCGACGCGCGGCAGCAGGTCGGCGAGGCCCGACGCCGACTGGATAAGATCATCATAGGCCGGTTCGCCCGCGTACGGGCCTTCCGATCCATAGCCCGCGCCGTGCACATAGACGATGTCCGGTTTGATCGCCTTGATCGCCTCATAGTCGAGGCCCAGGCGCGTCAGGCCGTCATACCGCACCGAGACGGCGAATACGTCGCAGGTCTTGACCAGCTTACGCAGCGCCTCGGCCGCCGCCGGCTCCTTCAGATTGAGCAGCACCGAGCGCTTGTTGCGGTTGATGGTCATGAAGATCGGGCCAAGGTCGTCGGGCGCGCCTTCGGGCGGATGACCCGCCCAGCGCATGATATCACCGCCGCCGCCGCGCCGTCCGCCGGGAAATTCGACTTTGATCACATCGGCGCCAAGATCGCCCAGCATCTGGGTCGCGTAGGCGCCGAACACCACGCTGGTCATGTCCAGGATGCGCACACCCTTCAGCGGCCCTGTCGCCTCGTTCGCCAGCTCGTGAGTCTTCGGCAAAGTTTCCTCCTTGGGCATGACGTCGGCGAATTCACCCCTTACAGTGTTCCGCATAATCGGGAAAATCGCGGAGACCTGAGGAAGCGCGTATGGATTTCGAACTCGCCGAAGAACACCGGATGCTCAAGGACCTCGTTCGACGGTTTGTCGACGACGAGTTGATGCCGCTGGAGGCCGGCGTGCTGGCCCGTGAGGCCGACGGCAAGGGGCTGGGCCTGGCGCCGGACGAGAACCGTCGTCTGGACGAAGTCTCGAAAAAGCTCGGCCTGTGGGGCCTTGACGCGCCGGAAGACATCGGCGGGGCCGACCTGCCGGCCGTGGCGATGGTCGGGGTCAATGAGGAACTCGGCCGCACCGTCACGCCGTACACCCTGCCGCCCGATTCTCCGAACCTGCGGATGATGATGGCCACCGTGAACGAGCGGCAGCGCGAAGCCTATCTGGCCCCCTACGTTCGCGGGGAGACTGTTTCGGCCATCGGCATCTCTGAACCCGGCGCCGGCGGCGATCCGGCCGGCATGATCACCCGCGCCGTGCGGGACGGCGACGATTGGGTGATCAACGGCCGCAAGATCTGGATCAGCCGCGCCGACCACGCTGATTTCACCATTCTGATGGCGGTGACCGACCGCGAGAAGGGCGCCCGCGGCGGCATGTCGGCGTTCCTGGTCGACAAGGACACGCCCGGCTTCATCGTCCAGCGCCGCATCCCGATGATCGGTGGGGCGGTCACCTATGAGATTCTGCTGGAAGATTGCCGCGTCGAAGGCTGGAAACTGCTCGGTACGGAGGGGCAGGGTTTCGCGCCCATGCAGCTGCGCCTGAGCACCCGGCGGATCGAGATGGCGTCCTGGTCGATCGGCATGGCCCAGCGGGCGCTGGACATGATCTGCGAATATGCGCCGCAACGCGTCACCTTCGGCCAGCCGCTGTCGCAGCGCCAGGCGATCCAGTGGTGGGTGTCCGACGCCGCCACGCAGATTCACGCGGCCCGGCTGATGACCTACGACTGCGCCTGGAAGCTCGACCAGGGCCGCGACACCCGCCAGGAAATCTCCATGATCAAGGCCTTCGCCACCGAGATGGCCTGGAACGTCGTCGACAACGCCATGCAGACCTTCGGGGCGATGGGCATGACCAAGGAACTTCCGCTGCAGCTGATGGCATCGAAGCTGCGCACCATGCGAATCTATGATGGGCCAACCGAAATCCACAAATGGGTCGTGGCCCGTAACCTTTTGGGATCAAAGCGATGAAAGATCAGTACGGGGAAATTTCCGCCCGCGTGGACGGACATGTGGCGCTGCTGGAAATGAACCGGCCGCCGAACAACTTCGTCAGCGTCGATCTGATGCGCGAACTGGCCAATGCGCTGGAGGACATCGATGCCGAGCGTGACCTGCGCTGCAGCGTGCTGATGTCGGCGGGCAAGGCGTTCTGCGCCGGCGCCGACCTCGCCTCGCCAACCGGTGTCGGCGGCCAGGGCATGGCGGGCATCAATCCGCTTTACGAACAGGCGGTGCGGCTGTTCTCGGCCAAGAAACCGATCGTTGCGGCGATCCAGGGCGCGGCGGTCGGCGCGGGTCTGGGGCTGGCGCTGGTCGCGGATTTCCGCGTCGCGGCGCCCGAGGCGCGCTTCACCGCCAACTTCGTCAGGCTGGGTTTCCACCCGGGCTTTGGCATCACCCACACCCTGCCGCGCGTGATCGGCATGCAGCGCGCCCAGCTGATGTGCCTGACCGGTCGCCGCATCAAGGCGGACGAGGCGCTGGTCTGGGGCCTGGTCGATGAAATCGCCCCGCTCGATGAACTCCGCGGCGCCGCCCTGACGCTCGCCCGTGAGATCGCCGAGGCCGCCCCGCTGGCCGTCACCTCGACCCGCGCCACGCTTCGTGTCGGCCTCGCCGAGGCCGTGCGGACGCAGACCGATCACGAACTCATCGAACAGACCTGGCTGCGCGCCACCGCCGACTTCGCCGAGGGTGTCCGGTCCGTGAACGAGCGACGGACGGGCGTGTTCGTGGGAGCGTAAGCAACAGGCGCGCACCGGACCTCCGGAGTCCCGCGCGAATGTCGGGAACCGGGTCGAAGCCCAATAGCGGGAGTCGACCCATTGCGGAATCTTGCGATGTTGGAATGAAGGCGCGCGTCGCGGCTAATTTGTGCCAGTATACCCGCTTCCTGCTCTCGCCGGCGAAAGAGCTTATGAAATAATCAATTCGATCCAAGTTGTTCGTGAATTTCGGTCCTTCTCCCCTTGCGGGAGAAGGTGTCTGCGAAGCAGACGGATGAGGGGTCGCGCAGTAATTGCGGGTGAGCGTCAACAATTTAACCCGAGAGGCAGTGCGACCCCTCATCCGTCACCTACGGTGACACCTTCTCCCGCAAGGGGAGAAGGATTTGTTTTGATGATGAGCTTGATTTTGTCTCAGCCTCTTTCGCCGGGGAGAGCGAAAGGGGGGCAATGGCAATGTTCCACCCACCTCTGCCCTTGGGAAGGTCCGCTCCAGGGCGATTTCGCATAATGGACACTTCGCGCGATTCCATGCCGCCCCTCTCTCGCCCTTGAAAAGGGCGCCAACTTCTTGATGGCGGGAAGGGGCGACGGATGCACACAGCCACGGCGGTCGACGCGATCTTGCCTCTCGTCGGCGTCCTAATCGGCGCTGGCTTGCAATATTTCTTCGGCCGTACGCTTGAATTGCAAAAGCAGCTCGCGCTCCAAAAGGTGCAGGCCTACGCCGACTTTTTCCGTGCCCTGTCGGCCTCGGCGACCCAGGGCCAGACGATGGAAACCTTGGCCCTCGCGGCCGATGCGAAGACGCGGGCTTGCATCTAAGGTTCGTCGGAGGTCGTCCGCCGCCTTGGCGACTTCGAGCGTGCTGGCGCGGCCGTCACGCCAGATGGTGGCGAAGCCGCTGTTATCAGTCTGCTCCTGGCTATGCGGAAGGACATGGGCGCGCGGGGGCATGCTGAGAGAGGATGACCTAGGACACGCCCTTTTCGGGCCGCCTGCCTCACTCTAACGCGCCGCCGTCTATTCGATTTGCAAATATTCGAGCCGTGTGCTACAATGTGGCTCAGAGGTGAAAAATGACTGATAACGCCATAGTCCGAGCCCGCATCGATGAAGGCATCAAAGCCGAGGCTTCCGCCGTGCTCAGCGCCATGGGCCTGACTGTGTCCGACGCCTTCCGCATGATGATGACGCGGATCGCCGCCGAGAAGGCCCTCCCCTTCGAGCCGCTTGTCCCGAACGCCGAGACGATTCAGGCGATGCGGGAAGCCCGCAAGGGAGGCCTCCCCCGCTTCAAGACCGTCGAGGCGCTGTTCGCGGATCTGAATGCGGGAGATTGAACGCACGACGCAATTCCGGCGGGACTATAGACGCGAGGCTAGGGGTAGGCATCGGGCGACCCTGGACGCCAGTCTCGCCGCCGTGCTCGTTCCGCTGATGATGGACGAGGCGCTCGCCGAGCGAATTCGTGATCACCCGCTCTCGGGAGAGTGGACAGGCTTTCGGGACTGCCATGTGAAACCTGACTTGGTGCTCATCTACGAGAAACCCAACGACGAGACGTTGCGCCTGGTGCGCCTCGGTTCGCACAGTGAGCTTGGCTGGTAGCGCGATGCGCGACCACATTCTCAGCGAGATCAAACGCCTCGCCGACGCCAATGGGGGCCGGGCTCCGGGCAAGCAGGCGTTCCAGACCGCCACAGGTATTCGCGAAGCTGATTGGTACGGGCGCTATTGGGCGCGCTGGGGCGACGCGGTCGCTGAGGCCGGTTGCACTCCTAATGAATTAAACCGCCGATCGGACGTCGACACTCTGCTTGAACATTTGGCCGTTGCCGCGCGCCACTATGGCCGAGCGCCTACTGAAGGCGAACTTCGAATGTATGGCCGCGCCAATCCTGGTTTCCCCGGCCACGGCACGTTCCACAGCAACTTTGGGAACAAGGAAGCGACACTGGATCGTCTTCGGGATTGGGTTTCGAGCCGGCCAGATTTTGCCGAC
>JANXTX010000433.1 GCA_025352165.1 Caulobacteraceae bacterium
CGTGAATCAGCCAGGTTTCGGGCGCGTCCAGGCCTTTCGCAAAAGCGCGAACCGTCGCCGCCTTACTCTCTGAGAAACGTTGGTCGCCTAAGTATGCAGCGGTACGGTTAGCGAACATTCTAATTGCGAGACGCGATGGCGCGGAGGCTGTCGAACTCCTGACCCCGTTCGCAGCAACGTCAACGACTGACCTCCCATTGCTCACAGCGTTCGGAATGGCCCTTAAGACAGCGGATCGCGCGGATGAAGCCACTGCAATCTATGAGAGAGCCGTAAAGGCCAACCCCACAAGCGGCCTCGCGGAACACAACCTGGCCGGCGCATACTTAGGCGACCAACGTTTCTCAGAGAGTAAGGCGGCGACGGTTCGCGCTTTTGCGAAAGGCCTGGACGCGCCCGAAACCTGGCTGATTCACGGACGGGCGCTACAGGGCCTGGACGACTTCGATGGGGCAGAAGACGCATATCGTCAGGCTATCGCGCGACGATACAACTACTCGGACGCTCATGCGGAATTGGCCCAGCTCATCTGGATGCGAACCGAGAGCGTCCAGGAATCTCTTGAGAAGCTGAACGCAGCCTTGGCCGTGCAAACCATCGACGCTCCGCTTAGCACCGTGAAATCACGGTTCCTTGAGTACGCCGGCGATCAAGCCGGCGCGATGACCGCGCTCGCCGATCCACTGTCGGTCTGGCGGCCCGATCCTAACGTTCTAGTGAGTGCGGCTCATCTAACGGTCAAGTCGGACCCATCTCTGGCACTGAGTTATGCCGAAAAGGCCTTGGAACTCGCTCCGATCAGCGCTCCGGCCAAGACAGCTTTGTGCCAAGTCTATCTCGGCATCGGCCGGGCTGATGAGGCCATGCGGATCGCCGAGGAACTTTGCCGATCCTGGCCTCTGGACCAATATCCCGTCGCTCTGCTGGGGACGGCCTGGCGTATGCTCGGCGACCCGCGCTACCGGCAGTTATATGACTACGGTCGTCTGGTGCGACCGTGGGCGCTTGAAACACCGGCCGGGTGGAAAAACCTTGAGTCGTTTCTCGCGGATCTCGCCACAAATCTGCGATCGCGCCAGCAATTGCGCGGCCATCCGATTGGCCAGTCCCTGCGCCAGGGCGCACAAGCGGGACTATCGCTTGCACGATCAGATGACCCGGTGATCGCGGCATTCTTCAAGGCGATTGATGCACCTATCCGAAGCTATATCGCTATCCTCGCCGAGGTTGATGACATACTGGGCCGTCGAGCAGGCACGGGCTACCGGTTCGCGGGCGCCTGGTCGGCGCTGCTCAGGCCTGGCGGATTTCATGTCAATCACCTTCACCCGCAGGGATGGATATCCTCCGCCTGCCACATCGACCTTCCGCCAGCTATCGACGAGGGACATCAGGGGTGGCTGCAGTTTGGTGAGCCTGGCCTCCAGACCAGCCCGCCATTGGCCGCCGAACACTTCGTTAAGCCACGGGTCGGGCAGATGGTGCTCTTTCCATCCTATATGTGGCATGGGACCGTTCCGTTTGGCGGAGACAAGTCACGCCTCACAGTGGCCTTCGACCTGCTTCCCGGTTGAGGACTGAGGCTTCGATTGCGTCGGTCTGGCGACCCTGCCAGAATGCACTATCGCTTTGATTGGAGTGAGAAGCCCATGAAGACGTTCACGGTACTGGCGACGATCACATTTCTGGCCATCGCCTGCGAAGCAACCGCGCAACAACCCGCTCCCCCACCAACCACGCCGACCTCAGTGGTCGCGGCCACACCGGCGCCAGTTGTCGTGAAGAAGACCAACGATCAGGACCGGGTCATCTGCAAGACGGAGGAGGTGATTGGCAGCAGGCTCGGCGGCCACAAGACCTGCATGACCAAAGCTCAATGGGACGTTGTCGCTGCATCAAGCCGGGACGCAATGACGCACGCCCAGTCCAGCGCAGGCTTCCTGGTTCCGCCGTCTCACTAGACTTTCCATTGCGGCCGCTGGCCGTGTGGAATCAGGATGCGTGCTCGCTCGCGGGCTCGTGGACAACGGCTGGCGAGCCGTGTGCGTCCCGTAACATCCTGACGCCGCGCCAGCCGCCGAATTTGTAATACAGGCTGGTAAGCACCGCCGAGGTGACGGTGCCCAGCGGGAAACTCCACCAGATCGCGTCCGGCCCGAACCTCGGCGTCAACAACGCCGCGAAGGGTATCCGCACCACGATCATCGAAACGATCAGGATGGCCATCGGCGCCCAGACCGCCCCCGTCGACCGCACCACGCCATTCAGTGAGAAGGTGATCGAGAAGAACACGAACCCCCAAAGAACGATGGTATTGATATGCCGAGCCAGTGGGATGGCCGGCGAGGCATGCGGCAGAAGAATGCCGAGAACCACGTCATTGAAGGCATACAGAAACAATGCGATCGTGCCGGTCACCACCAGACCAGAGATGACGCCGGAGCGCGCGACCTGCGCCACCCTGTCCCATCGGCGCGCGCCTACATTCTGCGCCGCCATGGATGAAACCGAGGCGCCGATCGCCATCGTCGGCATCTGCAAATAGCCCCATACGATCGAGGAAATAGAATAGGCCGCCGACGTCAGAGCTCCATAGGCGTTGACAAAGCTGATCATGACGACGGCCGCGCCGCTCATCACGAACATCTGGAATCCCATGGGCAGTCCGCGCGTGGTCAGCGAGCGAAGAATGCCAAGATCCGGCCGCAGGAGATGCAGCTCATTGGGCCACAGCACCAGAATGCTCTTCGACCGATACAGGTAGATGATCAGGCAGGTGAGTGACACGCCCTGCCCTACCAGCGTCGCCGTGGCCGACCCGGCGATGCCCATCTTCGGGAATGGCCCTATGCCGCGGATCAGCAGTGGGTTCAGCGTGATGTCAAATACGATCGCCAGAGCAAGAAACCAGAACGGCGTGGTCGAGTCGCCAGCGCCTCGCTGCGCCATCTGCATGAACATGAAGAAGTACATGAAGGGCGCCGAGGCGAAAATGATCCGCAGATAGATGATCGCATCCACCCGGGATTCCGCCGGCGTATGCATAAGGCCGAGGATGAACGGAGAAAACAGGCTCCCCAGAACCGCGATCAGGACCGAGAGGCCGACGAAGAACGTCGTCGAGGTTCCCATGACCCGCTTGATCAACGCATGGTCGCCCGCGCCCACAGCCTGGGCCACCAGGATATTAGAGGCCATGCCGACGCCGAAGATCCCCGCCATCATGAGCATCATGACGATGTTGGCGTTGCCCAGAGCCGTGATCGCGGTCTCGCCCAAGGTGTGGCTGACCCAGATCTGATTGACGGTGCCGTTCAGTGACTGAAGCGCATTGCCGCCAAGCAAAGGCAGCGAGAAAATCAGCAGGGTGCGAGTGATCGGCCCTTTCGTCAGGTCGCGGCGATCACGGCCTGCGGGGCGGGATCGAGGCGCCGCAGCCGGCGCGTCAGGGGATCGGACGTCCATCTCTTCACTGTATACGGAGCGGCGGCGGTTATCCAAGCGCGCGACACTCCCCCGGGGCCCTATCCGGCGAGAACGGCAGCCGCTCCGCGCGATCCGCGGGCCCCGCCCGGCGGCCTACTGCAAACCTCGGCCGTCACAGCTCAGATCACCCCAAGACTCTCACAATAGCTGGATGAAAGAAGGGGGGCGCGTCACCAAAAATAATAAAGCGGCGGGACCGCTAAGTCCCGCCGCCACTAGGTCATTTGATTCCCTTATGAAAATCAGAACTTCTTGGTCAATTGCACCCCGAAGGTCCGCGGATCAAGCGTGAACACGTTCTGGAACAGACCCGACGTATCGTTCGTCAGATAGACCCCCGTCAATGGCTGAGCGTTGGTCAAGTTCTTGACAAAGAGTTGCGCCTTTATACCCATACCAGAGTTCGCAAAAGTCAGCGTCGCGTTTATTTCGCTATAGGCGTGCAGCTGGTCGTTGACCGTATTGAACACCCGGGCATAGCTGCTATCCTGCCAGTAGTAATCACCGCGGAGGGTTGCTGTCCAATCCTTGGGGAGCTCAAAGACATATTGCGCGCCAAAAGAAACAGTGAACTCGGGCGAGTTCGGCATCTTGTGCCCGCTCAGATCCGCCTTAATGCCATTACTCAGCGCGCCCGAGCCAAGGAAGGCCGTACCCGGAATGCCGGTGCAAAGTGCATTTAGGCCATAAGCAGGTAGTCCCAGTGCAATATAGGCGGCGGCGTCGGTCGTTGGAGCGAGGCACCCGGTTCCGTCCAATCCATGGACAAGTGTATAGTTTGGATTTCCTTGGTTGAGATTCATTTGATCCACAAGCCCCTGACCACTGTCAATGCTTGTATGCAGGTATCCCACGTTCAAATTGAATGTGAGATCTCTTACCGGAGAGTAGATACTTTCAAATTCAACTCCATAAAGCTTTGAATTGATATTTTGATTTACAGACGACTTCGCCACGATCGTCGATATTTGATAGCCAGAATAATTATAATAAAATGCATTCAAATTCAACAGAAGGCTTCCGTTGAGCATGGTATTCTTCATACCAATTTCATAGTCGTCGATGAATTCCGGATTATAGCTTAGCGAGTAACCGCAGGCTTCCGCGCTCGTACCAATTGTTCCCAGGCCCGTCTGACATGGCGTGTTGAACCCACCGCCCTTATAACCTCGACTATAGGTGAGGTAGACAAGCGTCTTGTCGGTAAAGGAAAGCGTTGGCGTCCAATCCAGATTCGCCCTTCCGGTAAACTCTTTATAGCTCAGCCTTTGTTGAATCAGGCAGGTGCCAGGCGCGCTCCCAGCTGTACAAAAACTCGTCGGGAAGCCGCCATAGGTGCCATCAGGAAGGAGTTGGGTTCCATTGTTTACGCCAACCAACAATGAAATTGGATATTGTATGTTGTATAGCTGGTCGTTTGTGAAGCGTCCGCCCAACGTCAACTTCAGTTGGGGTGCAATATCGTAATAAACCTCTCCAAATGCAGAGTAAGATTTCAGATAGCCTCCGCCACCGCGCGCATCATAATAGTTATGACCGCTGCCATCAGGGGGATAATTTGGATCGATATGGATCAGACCACCATTTGTAAGAGCACCTCCTATCGCATTGCTGGCGATTGCAAAGGCTGTCAACGTGTTGCTCTCAACGTAATAGTTCGCCGACCCCATAGGACTCGTAATTTCGCTGTAGCCGACTCCGGCGGAGAAATTCAGCTTGCCACTGAACGACGAAGAGAGCCGCAGCTCTTCCGAATATTCCTTGGATTTCGAATTCGAAAGATCAAAGCTCGTGATCTTGTTTGACGCTCCCGTTTGGGGATCCTGAACGACGCCATTTGGGAACAAGATTAACGGCAACGCCCCAAACAGAGATGTCGCGACGGGCGAATACGGCGCCGAGGGTACAAGGCGGTTATAGTCCTCAGCGCTAGTATAGTTCTCCTGATTAAATCCCGTAATAGACGTTAACTTTAAGTTATCAGTCAGTTTGTATTCCATATGCAACTGCACCAAGGTTTCATTTGCCTTGTACTGCGGCTGGATAGCTGATTCTATGTTATGAAGATTGTGATCCTGAAAGGGGTGGTTAGCGAATAAATCTGTGCCGTTTCCAAGGCCGGTGAAATTTGCCAGATCCGCCCCGGTCGCAAGGGAGTTCACCGTTCCGTATGCGGCATTCTGATAAAGCGATCCAGGGATACAGCCCTGATTCAGATAGGCGGCATAGTTGCTCGCGATCGGGCCCCCGGCCGCCGCGATCGGCACCACGCCGAAACCCTCGCCAGCAATCCCAACGGTGCCCGGGCCAGGATCCTTGATGCATAGTTGTTTACCTATGCGGTTGCGATTGTCGTTTTCGCCGAAGTTCTCGAACATCAGATAGGCGCTGAATTTGTCGCTTGGCTTGAAGCTCAGCGTCGCGCGAACTGCTCCAAGGTCCCGCCCATCGACCTGCCTGTTGAGATAGGTGTTTGTGCCGAAGCCATCCTGGACGTAGCGGAAGCCGGCAACCCGCAATGCGAAAGCCTCCCCAAGCGGGATGTTAATCGCGGCGGTGGCCTTGATAGCATTGTAGTTGCCGTACTGGATGCTGCCATAGCCGCCGAATGTATCGGAAGGCTTTGTGGTGATCAGGTCGACCGCGCCGCCGGTTGCATTGCGCCCGTAGAGGGTACCTTGGGGGCCGCGAAGGACTTCCACCCGGTCCATGTCGAAGAAATCGGCGTCCTGAAAGTGATTGGCCGCTACCGGCATTTCGTTTTCATTGATGCTGACGCCGGTCGTTCCGCCGAACGCGATCACGTCGACGCCGATGCCGCGAATTTTCAGGTTGAAGCCACCAAAATTGGAGCGGGTATAGTTTGAGTTCGGCACCTGTAGGACGAGATTCTGACCGCCGTCGAGCCGCTTGCTGGAAAGGGCATTGGCCGAGAAGGCCGACACGGCTATTGGCGTGGCCTGAAGATTTTCTTCCTTGCGTTGGGCTGTGACGACCAATTCCCCGATAGTGGTTCCAGAGGTGTTCGACTTGGCCGTGGCCGTCGCGGCCATCGCACTCCCGACTGAAAGGACCAGCGTCCCCACCGCACAGGACATAAGCAGAATACGCTTGTTCATCGTTCCTCCCACATCGGCATTTTCGCCGAATTGCTGAACTGACCACATATCTCTGGACCAGAGGCTACAGAGATTCTGTCGCCGAACGTGAGCCATCCTGACGGGAGCGTCAACAAACCAAAAGCCCCGCGCCAGAAACTATCACCTCACTGTTGCAATGGAGACGCAACCCTCGGGCGCGTTGGGATTCATCAAATCCGCCGGGGGCCAACCGTCCACGAACATACGAGCGTTTGAACTCTGCCGTTCAGGGCGGTATCCATCGACCTAACGCTCAAATGAGGAAACGCCATGACCGCCATTAACGCCGTCGCCGACTACACGCTGGAGGGCGATGTCGGTGTCATCACACTCAACTCGCCGCCGGTGAACGCCCTGTCGGCAGCCGTCCGCGACGGGCTTGCCGGCGGCATGACAATGGGCATTGCCGATGCCGGCGCGAAGGCGATCGTGCTGGTCTGCGAGGGCCGCACATTCATCGCCGGCGCGGACATCACTGAATTTGGCGGCGCGCAGAAGGGCGCCAGCCTGTTCGACGTGCAGGACGCCATGGAGAACTCGCCCAAGCCGGTGGTCGCCGCGATCCACGGAACGGCGCTGGGTGGAGGACTCGAAACCGCCCTCGCCTGCCATTATCGCGTGGCGGTTCCTTCCGCGCGCTGCGGTCTGCCGGAAGTTGCCCTCGGTCTGCTGCCGGGCGCCGGCGGCACCCAGCGACTGCCGCGCATCGTCGGCGTGCAGAAGGCCCTGGAGATGGTCACCAGCGGCCAGCACGTGCCGGCCAAGGCCTGCCTGGAAATGGGTCTCGTCGACGAGATCGTCGAGGAAGGGAAACTTCGCGAGGGGGCCGTGGCCTTCGCCCGCAAGATCGTAGCCGAGAACCGGCCGTTGAAGAAGGTGCGCGAGTCCAACGAAAAGGTCGAGGCCGCGCGCGGCCATCCTGAAATCTTCGCCGAATTCCGCAAGGCCAACGCCCGCAAGTTCCGCGGCTTCATGGCCCCCGAATGGAACATCCGCTGCATCGAAGCGGCGGTGAACGAGCCCTTCGAGGACGGCCTGAAGACCGAGCGCAAGCTGTTCATGGAAGTGATGACCGGTCCGCAGAGCGCGGCGCAACGCTATGCATTTTTCGCCGAACGGCAGGCCAACAAGATCCCGGATGTTCCGGACGACACGCCGCTGATCCCGGTGAACAGCGTCGGCATTCTCGGCGCCGGCACCATGGGCGGCGGAATCGCGATGAACTTCGCCAATGCCGGCATCCCGGTGACCATCGTCGAGGTGAAGCAGGAGGCGCTGACGCGCGGCCTGGACGTCATCCGCAAGAACTATGAGCGCACCGCCGCCCGCGGCGGCATTTCCGCCGCCGATGTCGAAAAGCGCATGAGCCTGATCACCGGCTCGCTGGATATGAACGACTTCGCCAGCGCCGACCTTGTCATCGAGGCGGTGTTCGAGCGCATGGACATAAAGAAGGACGTGTTCACGAGGCTGGACGCGATCTGCAAGCCGGGCGCCATCCTCGCAACCAACACCTCGGCGCTGAACATCGACGAGATCGCCTCGGTCACCAAGCGCCCCGAGGCGGTGATCGGCATGCATTTCTTCTCACCCGCCAACGTGATGAAGCTGCTGGAAGTGGTCCGCGCCGACCACACCTCCAAGGAGGTCATCGCCACCTCGATGAAGCTGGCAAAGAAGATCGGAAAGATCGCCGTGTTGGCCGGCGTGACGCCTGGCTTCATCGGCAACCGCATGCTGGCCCAGCGCCAGCGGGAAGCCCAGAAACTGATCTTCGAAGGCGCCATGCCGTGGGACATCGACCGGGTGCTGTACGACTTCGGCTTCCCGATGGGTCCGTTCGCGATGAGCGATCTGGCGGGCCTCGACATCGGCTGGGTCAAGGAGAACTCGAAGGGCGAAACCATCCGTGACGTGCTCTGCGAGATGGACCGCCGCGGCCAGAAGACAGGCGCCGGCTTCTATGACTACGACGAGAACCGCAACGCCCGGCCATCCCCGGTCACCGAGCAGATCATCAAGGACTTCATCGCCAAGATGGGCGTCAATCCGCGCCATATCTCGGATGAGGAAATCCTTGAGCGCTGTCTCTATCCGATGGTCAACGAGGGCGCGAAGCTGCTCGAGGAAGGCAAGGCCATCCGGGCCTCCGACATCGATGTCGTCTGGGAAAACGGCTACGGCTGGCCGGTCTATCGCGGCGGCCCGATGTGGTGGGGCGAGCACATCGGCCTGGGTAAGGTGCTGGAACGGATGAAGGAATTCCAGGCGCAGATGGGTGACGTGTTCAAGCCTTCGCCGATGCTTGAAAAGCTGGTCGCCGAAGGCAAGGGCTTCTCCAGCCGGTAGCCTTGCCTTTTGACTTTGGAGCGAGCCACGTTGCCCGTGGCTGCTTCAATCTCTAGACTTGGTGGATCAATGGAGTGTGTCGACATGCGCGGAACTGTGACAGCCGCTTTGCTAGCGGGATTGGTGGCGGCAATGGCGATGCCCGCAACCGCGCAATACGGGATGGACAAGAACCAACCCAAGAACGCGGCGACTCCGGACTTGCCTCATTGCGACCGCCCGCTCGGCCGCGCGGCGATCCGCGAACCGGACAACCGCTGGTGGGAGGGGTTGGGCCTTTCCAACCCGGAAGCGCTCCTGAAGCTGTTCGCTCTGCGTTCGGGTTGCCTGCGGATCGTCGATCGCAACGCCGGCCTGGCCATGCACAACGAAGAGACCGGCCTGAACGCGTCGGGCGACCTTCAACGCGGATCGAATGTCGGCCGTGGCCAGGTCGCGGCAGCCGACTATTTCATCATTCCCGACATCGCCAACTCGAACCGCAACTCGGGCGGCAGCAACATCGGCGGCGCTCTGGGCGGCTTTCTGCCCGGCGGCTTTGGCGCCCTGGCCGGAAGCATTCACGTCAAGAAGTCCGAGGCGCACACTCTGATCACGCTGGAGGATGCGCGGACGACGGAGCAGGTCTATGTCGCCGAAGGCGCCGCTCAGAAGAGCGATTTGTCCTTCGGTGGAGGCGGTGGAATGGGAAGCTGGAGCGGCTTCGGCGCGTTGGCCGGCAGCGGCTATAGCGACACCGACATTGGCAAGGTGATCAGCGCCGCCTACTTCAACGCCTTTGTGGACCTTGTCCACTACATGCAAGGCCAGCAACCCGGCGAGGCCGCGGCGGCAGCGCCGGCCGCAAGCCAACGGACGACGGCGCCGGTCCAGGTGCGCGCCGGTCCGTCAAGCACCGCGAAGGTCGTCTACAGCCTTGCCGCCGGGGCTAGCGTCTACCCCACCGGCCAGAGGAACGGCGTGTGGATGGAGGTCGATGACGAGAATGGCAACCGCGGCTGGCTGCCCTCCACGATGACGACCTCGCGCTGAACCGCGTCAGGCCTTGAGGGCCCGCAGAACAGCTTGCGGGCGGATCGGGAGGTCGCGAAGGCGGGCGCCGGTCGCAGCGTAGATGGCGTTGCCGATCGCCGGCGCGACTACCGTCACACCGGGCTCGCCCAGGCCGACAGGGGGCTCGGTACTCTGGATGAACTCGACGTCGACATCGGGAACGTCACGCATGCGAAGGGGCGTGTAGGTGTCGAGATTGGTGTCGGCGACCTGGCCGTTGACGAACCGGGTTCCCTCGAACAGGGTCAGGCTGAGGCCCCACAGCGCCCCACCCTCGACCTGCGCCTGGGCGGCGACAGGATCGATGATGGTTCCCGCGTCGACCACCAGATCGAGCTTCTCGACCTTCACCACACCAGTGGACCGGTCGACGCGCACACGGGCGGCGCAGGCGCACCACGTCGGGGTCTCGCGGTACTGGCCGAAGCTTGTCGCTACGCCCAGGCCGACGCCGGGCGGCAGGGCATTTCCCCATCCGACCCTGGCGGCGAGACGCGCCAGCACCGCCGCCTGCCGTTTGGCGCCGCCGGTTGCGACCGGGGGAGATCCGGCGTTGGCGCCGGAGGCGTCGAGGAGACCCAGCCTGAACGCCACGGCGTCCTTGCCGGCGGCGTGAGCGGCTTCGTCCATAAAGCTTTCCAGCGCCCAGTTGGTCCAGGCCGGACCGACGGCGCGCAGCCAGCCCGGGCGGAAGGACGTGTTGGCGAGATCGTTGCCGAGCGCCCGCACGCGGTGTGCCCCGACGTTATACCAGTGGTTGGCGCCGCTGACCGCGTCGATGTCGTAGATGACGCCGCCCGCGTCCTTGGCCATGTCGTCGGGATCCATGGTCAGCGCCGGCCAGCCCGCGGCGGCGTAGTGCTCCATGCCCGCGATCGCGCCGCCATCCCCAAAGGCCATCCGCAGACGTTGCACGGAGGGTGACCGGGGCGAGTCGAAGCGCGCGTCGTCGGCGCGGGTAAACACCAGCTTGACGGGACGACCAGTCGCCTTGGCGGCCAGCGCGGCGGGAATGGCGTAGTCGCCGTTCAGGCGCCGGCCGAAGCCGCCCCCCAGGCGATAGGTGCGCATGACGATCTTTTCCGCCGGCATCTCGAGCGCCTTGGCCAGCCACGGGATGGTCAGCGACTGCCATTGATTGCCGGTGTGGATCTCGAAAACGCCATCCTTTTCAAAGGCCAGCGCGTTGACCGGCTCCATCTGGAAGTGCAGGACGGTCGAGGTCGTATAGGTCGCCTCGATCACATGTTTGGCCCCGGCGAACGCGGCATCGACGCCGGCGTCCTCGACGATCTTCGCCCCGCCCGCGGGATCGGCGATCAGGGCATGCGAGCGCGCCTGCAGATCGGCTTCGGACACCTTTGACGCGGGACCCGAGGTCCAGGTGACCTTCACCAGGTCGGCGGCGCGGTTGGCGGCGATGAAGCTCTCCGCCAGCACCACGACCCAGCCGGGCGCATGGCCGGACGGATCGTGCAGAGTGAGGCAATGCAGATAGCCCGGCACGGCCCTGGCAGCGGAATCGTCGACGGACTCGACGACCGAGTCATAGCGGGTCGGCGGTATTTTCGGGCGGGCGTAAAGCATGCCCGAGACCGAGGCGTCGATGCCGTAGCGCGCCGCGCCGTTGGTCTTGGCGGGAATGTCGAGGGCGGCGGCCGGCGTGCCGATTAACCTGCGATCGGCCGGCGCCTTGACCGGCATTTTAGCGAGATCATCGGCGGTGAAGACGCGCGTCGGGCGCGCGCGGCGCACGATTTCGCCATAGCTGACCGACTTTGATCCAGCATGGACTGCCCCATTGCGCGCCGTACACGCGCCTGGCGCCACCTCGAGAAGCCCAGCGCCTGCCTCGATCAGCGCCTGCCGACCGGCGGCGCCGGCCTGGCTCATGATCGGGAAGCTGGTGCTGACCGAGGCGCTGCTGCCGGTGGTCATGGTCCCCCATCTGGGGGCGCTGTCGACATGATCGATGCGCACGTTCGACCAGTCGGCTTCGAGTTCATCGGTCAGAATGCGGGCGATGGCGGTGCCGACATGCTGGCCCAGCTCCGCATAGGTGATGTGCACGGTGACGATGCCGGCTGTGTCGATGTCGTACCAGATGGTCGGCTCGAAATTCGGCGCACCCACCTGCGCCGAGCTGGCGCCGACAAAGCCGAAGGCCATGCCCGCGCCTAGCGCGGTGACCAGGAATCCCCGACGGGTCGCGTTCATGCCGCGCCTCCCGGCATCGTCGAGGCCGCCAGCTTGATGGCCTTGCGGATGCGGCTGTAGGCCATGCAGCGGCAGAGGTTGCCGTTCATCGCCGCGTCGATGTCGTCGTCGGTCGGATGGGGCTTTGAGTTCAGCAGGTGCGCCGCCTGCATGATCTGACCGGACTGGCAGTAACCGCACTGCGGGACCTGCAATTCGATCCAGGCTTTCTGCAGCGGGTGTGCGCCGGCCGGGTCGAGGCCCTCGATGGTCGTCACCGAGCGGCCCGACGCGGAGGCCAGCGGGGTCACGCACGAGCGCACCGCCTTGCCGTCCAGATGCACGGTGCAGGCGCCGCACTGGGCGATGCCGCAGCCGAACTTGGTCCCGGTCAGGCCGAGCTCGTCGCGCAGGACCCACAACAGCGGCGCGTCATCGGGGCTGTGCGCCGCGACGTCCCGGCCATTCAACTTGAACGTTGTCACGTTGCGCCTCCACCTGCCCGCCGAGCGGTGAAGCTAGTGGAAGTCACGACTGCGCACCAGCCGAGAGACGATGTCCTGCGACTCCTGCTTCAGCTCGCGCAGGCGGCCGGTCAGGTCGGTGAAGCGTTCGGCGACGACATGGATGACGTCGCTGGCGCGCTGCAGGCGGCCGTGGACCACCAGGAAGGACGAGCCCATCACCTCGCGCCGGTTGGCCAGAAAGACGTCGCGCCAGACGACGGCGTTGGCCGATCCGGTCTCGTCCTCCAGGGTGACGAAGACGACGCCCTTGGCGGTGCCCGGACGCTGGCGGATCAGCACGAGGCCACCGACGGCGACGCGGCGGCCGTCCTTCATCGTCTTCAGGCTTTCAGCGGTGACCGCGCCCAGGCTCTTCAGCAACGGGCGGAAGAAGACACAGGGGTGCGCCTTCAGCGATAGGCCGGCGGTGCGGTAGTCTTCGGCGACGTGGGCGGGCAGCGCCATCTTCGGCAGCTCGATCACGCCCTCGGCCGGCGCGCCCATCAGGGCCAGCAGCGGCGCCTCGCTCTCGACCTTGACCTCGGGGGCGAGCCCCTTCACCGCCCACAGTCCGGCGCGGCGATCCATGCCGAGCGACCGCAGGGCGTCGGCCTCGGCCAGCAGCTCCAGGCTCTGGCGGGAGAGGCCGGCGCGCGCGGCGAGGTCGCGCAGGGTGCGGGCGCCGGCGTCACGGGCTAAGATGAGGCGCTCGACTTCGTCCTGGCGGAGTCCGTGGATCTGCCGCAGGCCGAGGCGGACGGCCATCAATGTTCTTCCTCCCTCCCCTTTATCGGGAGGAGAGTTTTGTGGTTCCAATTCGCTGTCCCAGGCGCTCAGCATCACGTCGGCGGGGCGGACCTCGACGCGGTGTTCACGGGCGTCGCGGACGAGTTGGGCGGGCTGGTAGAAGCCCATGGGCTGGCTGTTGAGCATGGCGACGCAGAAGACGTCGGGGCGGTGGTGTTTGATCCAGGCGGAGATGTAGACCAGCTTGGCGAAGCTGATCGCATGGCTCTCGGGGAAGCCGTAGGAGCCGAATCCCTCGATCTGGCGGAAGCAGCGCTCGGCGAACCCGGGGTCGTAGCCGCGCCTGACCATGCCGCCGACGAACTTGTCGCGATGATCCTTGACATCCCCGAGATTGCGAAAGGTGGCCATGGAGCGGCGCAACTCGTTGGCTTCCTCGGGCGTGAACCTGGCCGCCTTGATGGCCAAGCGCATGGCCTGTTCCTGGAACAGCGGCACGCCGAGGGTCTTGCCGAGCACGCTCTTAAGTTCGTCGGCAGGTCCATGGTCGGGCGACGGCGCGGGAAAATCGGGTTTCTCAAGTCCTTCGCGACGGCGAAGATAGGGATGCACCATGTCACCCTGGATCGGTCCGGGCCGCACGATCGCCACCTCGATGACGAGGTCATAGAAACGCTTCGGCCTCAATCTGGGGAGCATCGACATCTGGGCCCGGCTCTCGACCTGGAACACGCCGACGGAGTCGGCGTGGCTCAGCATCTCGTAGACGCCGGCGTCGCCCTCGGGGATGTCGGCCATGTCGGCGATGCCGAGCATGTCCATGGACTTCTTGATGGCGGTGAGCATGCCCAGCGCCAGGACATCGACCTTCATCAGACCGAGCGCGTTGATGTCGTCCTTGTCCCATTCCAGGAAGGTGCGGTCCTTCATGGCGGCGTTGCCGATCGGCACGGTCTCGTCGAGCCGCCGCTTGGTGAGCACGAAGCCCCCGACGTGCTGCGACAGATGGCGGGGAAAGCCGAGGATCTGCTCGGCTAAGGCCGTGGCGCGGCGGATGTCGGGACTTTGCGGGTCGAGCCCCGCCTGCCGGATATGCTCGTCGGGGATCTCGTCGCCCCAGCTTCCCCACACGGTCTTGGCCAGCGCCGCGGTGACGTCCTCGGTCAGGCCCAGCGCCTTGCCGACATCGCGGATGGCGCTGCGCGGTCGATAGTGGATGACGGTGGCGCAGATCGCGGCGCGCTCGCGGCCGTAGCGCTCATAGATATACTGCATGACCCGTTCGCGCCGTTCGTGCTCGAAATCGACGTCGATGTCGGGCGGCTCGTCGCGCTCCCTGGAAATGAAGCGCGCGAACAACAGGTCGTGATCGGGTTGCATGGGGTCGACCGCGGTGACGCCCAGGCAGAAACAGACGACCGAATTGGCGGCCGAGCCGCGTCCCTGGCAGAGGATGTCCTGATCCCTCGCCCATTGGACGATGTCGTGAACGGTGAGGAAATAGTTGGGGTAGTTCAGCTCTTCGATGAGAGCCAGCTCATGGAGGAGGGTGTTCTTCACCTTGTCGGAGACGCCGTCCGGATAGCGCCAGTCCGCGCCGGCCCATACGAGGTCGGTCAGATGCTGGATGGCGGTCTTGCCGGGCGGCACGGGCTCGTCCGGATATTCGTACTTCAGCTGCCCGAGATCGAAGCCGATGCGTTCGGTCACCTCGCCGGTGCGCGCTACCGCGTCCGGCCAACGGGCGAACAGGCGCTCCATTTCCGCAGGGGACTTGAGGTGACGTTCGGCGTTGGCTTCCAGACGCAGGCCCGCCTGGGTGATGGAGCAGCCCTCGCGGATACAGGTCAGGATATCCTGCAGAGGCCGGCGCTCGGACCCATGATAGAGGACATCGTTGGTGGCGATCATCGGCGCGCCGGCGGCGCGGCCGAAGGCGTCGAGATGGGCCAGACGCCTGATGTCCTGGGCGGCGTAGGGCCGGGCGGCGGCGAGCCAGATGCGATCCCTGAACTCCCCCGCGAGACGTTTCAGGTCGGCCTCGAAGCGCTCGTCGAGGTCGGCCGGGGGGACGGCCAGGATCAGCTGGCCTTCGCCGTGCGCCAGCAGGTCCTCGATAGTGAGATGGCACTCGCCCTTTTTTGCGCGCCGCTGACCAAGCGTGAGCAGCCGGGTCAGCCGCCCCCAAGCCTCGCGGTCGGTCGGATAGCAGAGGACGGAGGGCGCGCCGTCGGCAAAATTCAGCCGCGCCCCGGTCAGCACCCGCAACCCCACCTCCCTTCCCCGCGACCACGCCCGCACGACGCCGGCCAGGGTGTTGCCGTCGGTCACGCCGATGGCGGCCAGCCCGAGGGCCTTGGCGGTGAGCACGAGCTCGCCGGGATGGGAGGCGCCGCGCAGGAAGCCGTAGTTGGTGGTGGTCTGCAGCTCGGCGTAGGTCATGGGGCGAGCAATCTGAGAATGCTCTCCATCACGCCTTCGGGGTTGGTGTTGATGTCGGCGTTGGAAACGCGGAGGGTGTGGAAGCCATGGCGGCGAAGGACAGCGTCGCGCACGCGATCATGCAACGCCTGGGCCTCTTCATTGTGTCCACCGCCATCGACTTCGACTACGAGCCGCCGACTGAAGCATACGAAGTCGAGAAAGTATCCGCGGAAGGGCGTCTGTCTGCGGAAGTGATAGCCCTGTTGGCGCAAGTCGCGAAGGTACAGCCATAACCGCGCCTCCTGAGGCGTTAGCGACTTGCGCATGCTCCGGGCCCGCGCGGTTTTTCCTTCACTTCCTCCCTCCCCCTTGTGGGGAGGGA
The DNA here is from genome assembly GCA_025352165.1 of Caulobacteraceae bacterium. Taxonomy (GTDB): domain Bacteria; phylum Pseudomonadota; class Alphaproteobacteria; order Caulobacterales; family Caulobacteraceae; genus Acaudatibacter. The sequence goes on from JANXTX010000433.1 coordinate 16,284, forward strand.
CAGACGGCGAAGCCGTCAGGGTGGGGTTGTTGCAGGAAGGAGCAGAAGCGTTCGTTGCGCGGCAAGGCCCCACCCTGGATGCTTCGCATCCTGTCCCTCCCCATAAAGGGGAGGGAGGAGTGAGGGGATTATCCGAAGAGGCCATGGAGCCACCATTTTGGGGGGGGATCGGCGCCGTAGAGGCCGGCGCGGAAGAGCCAGAAGCGGGCGCCGGTTTCGTCTTCGACGCGGTAGTAATCGCGGGTGGCGCCGTGATCGGGTCGCCACCATTCGGGGGCGAGGCGTTCAGGCCCCTCGGCGCGACGGACGCGGTGGAGGGCGCCGCGCCAACGGAACGAGACGGGGGGATCGTCAGGGATGGGGGCGATGGCCTCGATCGGTTCGGGATGGCGGAACAGGCGCAGCGGGCGGGGTCGGGCGGGATCCCAGGTCCCGGCGACGGAGGGAGAAAGCGGCGGCTTGCGGGCGACGGCGCGCTCGGGGGCATGACTGGGTGATGGCTCGTCGCGCCAGATCGCCCGGGCCCCGAGACGGCCGGCGAGGCGGTCGACCAGCGGGGCGAGGCCGTCTTCCGGGGCGATCTCGGTGGCGGCGTCGAGGCGCTGCTGGCGTTGCGCGAGGCTCTCGACGCCCTCGGCGGTGAGGGTCGCCACCTCGATGCCGAAGCCCGGATCGATCACGTCGAGGTGCGGCGTGATCAGGCGGGCGATGCGCGCCGCGTCGCGTCCGGGCAGAGACAGGCCAATGCTCACACGCTGGACGAGGCCGTCGAGGCGATGGAAGCCAAGCTCGAAACGCCGCGCGCCGCGGCCCTCGGCGTCGAGCCGGTCGCAGAGGATCGCGGTGATGTCGGCCGCGACACGGGCGAGGTCGTCCGGGGTGCTGATCGGCTCGGCGAAGGCCAGACGGGCGAACCAGGGATTGGGGGGACGGCGGAAGACCAGCGCCTCCTCCACCCGACCCAAAGCCTGATCGAGGCGCAGCACGACGCCGGCGCCGAAGCGTCGGGTGACCTGGTCGCGCGGCGTGCCGGCGAGGCGGCCGATGGTTATCAGGCCGAGCCGGGCGATCTGGGCGGCGACCTTATTCTCCAGGCGCAAGGCCTGGATCGGCAGGGGCGCCAGGTGGGCCATGGTTGCGTCGGGCGCGGCGATGGTCGGCTCGCCGGCATAGCGGGCCAGGGCCCAGGCGGCGCCGGGGGTATTGGCCACCGCCGTCCGCGCCGGGATGCCGTTGGCCGCCAGACGCCTGGTGAGGTCGCCGGCCATCATTGCCTCGCCGCCCCACAGGTGATCGACGCCGGTGATGTCGAGGAACAGGCCGTCGGGCGGGTCCATGCCCACGGCGGGCGAGAAGCGCGCGCACCAGTCGCAGAGCGCCTCGAGCGCGACCTGATCGGCCGCGGGATCGGCGTCGGTGGTGACCAGATCGGGAACCAGGGCGACGGCGTCGGTCGCCTTCTGGCCCACAAACAAACCCAGCATCGCGGCCGCGTCGTCGACGGCCGAAAGCCGGCGCACGCCCCGCTCGGTGGCGATCAGCGCGAACGGCTTATCCGACGAGGCGGAGGGGTTGCGGCGGCGCCAGTTGGCGATCGCCCAGGTTGGCGACCACACGCAGAGGATACGCGTCATCGGTCTTCTCCATGATCCACGCCCCGGCCCGCCCTCCCCGGCAGCGATCGAGGCCGACGCGCCAGCGCGGGGCGCCCAGGCCCGGATCGCCGGGCGCGGGCTCACTGGGCGCGGGGGCGACGGTCCAGCGCGTCGCCGCGGCCGAACCGCTGGCCGGACGCCGGACCGCTCCGCCGAAGGGCCGGCGGCGAAGGACGAAGCCGACAGCACCGCGCCGCTCGCAGGCCAGTTGCAGACGGCGGCCGGCGACCAGATCGACCGCCTCGATCTCGCCGATGGCGGCGGCGACGCCGGCGCATCCCAGGGCGTCTTCCAATGCAGAGAGAGCCTGGGTGTCGTCCCTGGCCTTGACCTGGATCAGCCCCTGGACGGGAAAGCCGAGGCCGGAGAGGCCGGGCGCGTAGAGGTCGTCGCGGCGCATCACCCAGACGACGGTTGCCTTACGGGCCAGCGGCGCGAGGAGCGCGGCGAGAAAGGCGCCGGCAGCGGCCGCGGTCTCCAGCTCCATCCCCTCCCCGGCAACCTCGTGCCAACGGCCGAGCGCCAGGCCGCCACCGGGCAACAGGTCGTCGATACGCGGATCGCCAAAGGCCAGCACGCCACGATCAGGCGCGCCGTCGGTCAGGACAGCGGCAAGCCGCGCCCTCGCCGTCTGCAATCGCGCCTCGCGGGACATCGCCATAAACTCCAATTTGTTCTCTTTTTGTTCTAGTTGTGGAGGGCGTAGAGTCAAGGGTGGTGCAGACTCTCCCTGATTACCCACCGTCATGGCCGGGCCCTTGTCCCGGCCACCCAT
>JANXTX010000437.1 GCA_025352165.1 Caulobacteraceae bacterium
CGAGGATGGACTGCACGAGGAGGACTGGGCGCACTGGCCGGCTCTGACCGACAGACTTGGACACATCCAGTTGATTGGCGACGACCTCTTCGCCACTCAGCCCCGACGTATCGGCCGAGGGATTTCCGAAGGCGCGGCCAATGCCGCGCTGATCAAGATCAATCAGAACGGAACGCTGACCGGTACACTGGAAGCCATGTCGATCGCGCGCGCCGGTGGTTTCGTAACTGTGGTCTCAGCACGTTCAGGTGAGACAGAGGACAGCTTCATCGCCGACCTCGCCGTAGGGACGGGCGCGGGGCAGATCAAGATCGGGTCGGTCCGCAACAGTGAACGGATGGCGAAGTACAATCAGTTGCTTCGTCTTGAGGAAGAGACTCTGCCCTTCGCCCGTTTCCCACAATTCCCGAAAGCGGCGCAGCCCTGACAGCCATGGCGCAATCAGATCCACCCGAGCCCGCCCTTGAAGCTTTCCTGGTGACGACCGGGCTGGCGCAGCCAGGCGAAAAGCAAACCTGGACCACCCTTGGCGGCGGTGTCTCGTCGGACATATGGCGGGTAGAGATCGGTGAGCGCACTGTGTGCGTGAAGCGGGCCCTCGCCAAACTGAGAGTGACCGCCGACTGGCGCGCGCCTGTCAGCCGAAACCTCTATGAATGGCGCTGGTTCGAGACTGTGCGCGGTATTCTGCCGGGAGCGGTCCCGACTCCCCTGGCGGCCGACCATAACCTCGGCGTCTTCGCGATGAGCTATCTCGACGAGAAGAGCCATCCAGTGTGGAAGTCCCTGCTGATGCGGGGCGAAGTGGATGTCGCAACGGCCACCGCCGTAGGCGACCGGCTTGGAACCATCCATGCCGCGACGGCTCACAGCGAGACGATCGCGAGAGCATTCCCCACCGATGAACTGTTTCATGCCCTGCGCCCGGAGCCCTACTTGCTGGCGAGCGCACAGAGGCGACCCGAAGTCGCCGATGCCCTGATTGCCCTCGCCGCGCGCACCGAGTCGATCCATCTGACGCTGGTGCATGGCGATGTGAGCCCCAAGAACATCCTGGTCGGACCGGATGGGCCGGTATTCCTCGACGCGGAAACAGCCTGGTACGGCGACCCTGCCTTCGACCTTGCCTTCTGCCTCAATCACCTGCTGCTGAAGTGTCTTGTCGCTCCGCGGGCCAAGGCGCCGCTGCGGGAAAGTTTCAATGCGCTGGTCGCCGCGTATCTGGCCCGGGTCGACTGGGAGCCGCCGCCCGAACTCGAAGCGCGCACGGCCAGCCTGTTGCCGGGCCTGCTGCTGGCGCGCGTCGATGGCAAGTCTCCTGTCGAGTACCTGACGCGCGACGAGGACAAGAATCTTGTCAGAGGGGCTGCCTTGCCAATGCTCCGAGTGCCGCCCGTGCGATTGCGGGAAGTGGCCGATCGATGGGCCGCGCAGCTGACCGGTGGTTGACCGCCGCGCCAGCGAAATGTTCAATCGGTTTAGGAAAATCCAGGCGAGGAATACGACATGGCGAAGCCAACCAACACCCAGTTCGATATTCGGGGCGTCAATCACCTCGCCCTGGTCTGCAAGGACATGGCCAAGACGGTGGAATTCTACCGCGACGTACTCGGCATGCCGCTGATCAAGACCATCGATCTGCCGCACGGAATGGGTCAGCATTTCTTCTTCGATATAGGCAACGGCGACTCTCTGGCGTTCTTCTGGTTTCCCGGCGCGCCGGAAGCCGCGCCTGGCATTGCCAGCCCGCAGGGTTTGCCCGGGCTAGGCTCACTGATGACCGCCCACGGCTCGATGAACCACATCGCCTTTAACGTGCCGGTCGAGAAATTCGATGACTATTGCGGCCGCCTGAAAGAGAAAGGCATCAAGCTCTCGCCGGTTCTCAACCACGACAACTCGCCCAATCAGGTCAGCGCGACGGTGACCGACGAGGTATTCGTACGCAGCGTCTACTTCTTTGATCCCGACGGTATCTGCCTGGAATTCGCCGCCTGGACCGCCGACTTCGACGAGTCTGACGTGGCCCACGATCCGATGATGGCGGACGGACGCAAGGCCGAGGGTATGATCACCGCGCACGGCAAGGCGGCGCTGGCGCCGGCGGAATGAGTGTCGACACGGCGGGCGTCGATGCCCGCTTCGTCGGGCTGACCTCGCCGACCTCACCGCGGGCAGGCCACGGGAGCAATCCGTGCCAGGGGCTCTACTGGACGCCGTCGGGAGCAAGACCGAAGGTCGCGCTGATCGCGTCGCACTACAATGTCGACTTCGCCGAGCACTACCTCGCGCCATGGTTCGCTCGTGCGGGCTTTGGCTTTCTGGGCTGGAATACCCGTTTTCGCGGCGCCGAGGACCTGTTCATCCTTGAACACGCACTGATCGACATCGGCGTCGGCGTGCGCTGGTTAGGCGAGCAATCTGGCGTCGAGACCGTTGTTATCCTTGGCAATTCAGGCGGCGGCTCCCTGATGGGCGCGTACCAGGGCGAAGCGATCAGGCCCACCCTGGCGGACGGCCTGAGCGGCCATGGTCGCGATGCGCTGTCGAATCTCTCCAAGGCCGAGCTGTACATTTCACTGAACGCCCACAAGGGCAGGCCGGAGGTTCTGACCGACTGGATGGACGCCAGTGTCGTCGACGAGCGTGATCCGACCCTGACCGATGAAACCCTGAATCCGTTCAATCCGGCCAACGGCCCGCCCTATTCCGGGGAGTTCATCGTGCGCTACAGGGCCGCACAACGAGCCCGCAACCAACGCATCACCGAATGGGTAAAATCAGAACTCGCACGGGTGAACGCAGCCGGGCTTCCCGACACGCTGTTCCCGATGTTCCGCACCTGGGGCGACCTGCGCTGCATAGATCCGGGGATCGACCCGTCGGAACGACCGACGCCCGGCTGCTACCGCGGTCACCCGGCGCAGGCCAACAAGACGCCGGGCATAGGCCGCGCCAATTCTTTGCGGACCTGGCTGTCGATGTGGAGCCTGGAGACCTCGAAATGCCAGGGCGAAATGCATCTATCGAAGTTCGATCTGCCCAGCCTTGTCGTGCAGTCGACCGCGGACATGGGGGTGTTCCCTTCCGACGCGCGCTCGATCTTCGCAGCCATCGCGTCGCAGGACAAAACCCTGCAACTCGTGCCAGGCGCTCACTACTTCGAGGATTCCGAAGCGAACCGCCGCAACGTCGCGGACCTGATGATCGACTGGCTGCGCGCCCGTCTCTAGCCCGAAGTTTACGCCCTAATTTCGCATAGTTCATTGATTAAGATGTGTTTTTCTTGATTTAGGGTTTTCGGCTACTGGACACGGGCCGGGTCGATTTCGAGGAGGCTGAAGGCGGCCGCCTGGATCGATGTGGGTTTGGTGTGCAGTGTGAAGGTGTGGCCTTTGTGGAGGCCCGAGGCGACGGTATTTTGGCCATTGTGCCGAGGTGGTCCATCAGGTCGGCGAAGGCCATCACCGGCTGACCGTCCTGATTTCGCCTGGTCACCTTCTTGTCTTGAGCCGCCGGCGAGGACTGGGCTTTGGCG
>JANXTX010000153.1 GCA_025352165.1 Caulobacteraceae bacterium
ACACCCGCGGCGCCGTCGAAACCGGCCGGCGACGCGCCGTCCGCGCCATCGACGCCATACGCCTCACCCTACAGGGTCTGCCAATCCCAATACCCGCCTGACCGCCCGGGCGGGGCGTTCACGCCGACCTCGCGCCGATCAGCCGGTTAAATGAGGGGGGTGAGCAATTACTTTCCCTCTGTTGAGGCTTTTCGGCAGTAACCCCTCACTACTTCAGATCATCCGGTACGCATTGGAATTCAGTCATCCGGTAGTTACGAGTATAGTGTAGAAAGAAAACACAAAAACTCGTTACGCGTGATTGAGGTGGCTGCGTCGTGCAATACACAAATGGGATTACTAAGGACCCCGGATACTCAGAGTCCAACGCAAAGACGCTGCGCCGATAGGCGTTCCTGCTGCGAGAATACCCGTCAAAACGGCGGCATTATGACGCAAAACGGGGGAAATTGTGCTCGCTCCACCTTGATCGGGCCGGGGGCGTCGGCAAGGTTGTTCACCGCTATCGAGATTTCGGTGACAGAGCATTTATCTGCGAGAAAAATGCACTGTTACCGAAAAGCCCTACCGAAAAGCCCTGTCACCGAAAAGCCCACCGAAAAGCCACGCAATCGCTGTGTAGGCTTCGCGATGGTCGTCGCCCCCGCCTCCGCGGGGGCGGGCTTTTCCACCCCGCAACACTCGCTACCGAGCGCCCGCTTCGGCTTACTCGGGCCGGACTTCCACCGACTGGAACGCGCCAGCTTCTTGGCGCTCTGACAGTGCATTTTACTCGCAGATAAATGCACTGTCACCGAAATCGCCACCGAAATCGCTGAAACGCCAGTGGGCGGTCTCCGCAATCCACCGCCATGCCCGCGGCGGCGTTGTGAGCGTTACAAATATTGTCTCCCTGGACATGCCGATTCCTCGAACGGCCTTGGCCTGAATGCCATGTGGGCCTGGCGGCGTTCGCGCCGCAATGGCCGCGCGAACCCGTTGCGTTTTTTGGGTGCGCGTGGGATTGAGCGATCAAAGCTATTGCCGCGAGGGGGACCCGTTGACGCCACCGGATTTCGCTCGAAAGCTCGACTTCGTGCTCAAGGGCCTTTCGCTCAGCAGGGGTCGATTGGCCGCCGAACTCCGTGTTTCCAAATCGCTGGTCAGTCGGTGGGTCTCCGGCGCCAATGCGCCGGCGGCGCACAACCTGGCCGCGCTCACCGACCTCATCGCCACGCGCCGACCCGGCTTCAACTTGTTGAACTGGGAACAGGATCTGGTCGACCTGGCGGCCTTGTTCGGGGCCGCCGTGAAGCCGCGGCCGAACGCGCGCGCCGGGACAAGGGTGTTCGAGGACTGGATCGTCGAATCGAAGATCCACAAGGCCGCCCGGGCCTCGGGGCGGCTGGCGCCCGGGTTGACCGGCTTCTGGCGGTCCGTCGTGCCCTTGATCAACGAGCCCGGGAAATACGTCCATACCCATTCGATGATGAGCGAAGTCGATGGCTCCATCCGCGTGGACACGCTCTTGTGGGGCGGACGCGCCACGGGCTGGGCGGTGGCGGGGGGCAATCAACTCTATACGGCGATTGGCGGCGACGAGAATTTTGGTCTCTCGTTCACGATCCTGAACGGGCTCGATCGGCTGTCGGCCGGCGTGCTTGATGGGCTTTGGCTGGGCTGCCTGCCGGCCAAGGGCGGCATCGTCTGCGCGACGCCCACCATTGCGGCGCGTATCGGCGAACTCTCCGGGGATCCCAAAGAGGACCGCGCGACGTTGGACGCCTTTTCACTTGAGCCGGAGATCGGCTCCGGCGAAGGGTTGTCGGAGGCCTACCTTGAGCGGCTTGACGCCGCCCTCCCGGTGAGCGGGGAGTTCGCGCTGCTTCTGCCGGCCCTAACCTCGCTGGCGCGGGCGGCCACCAGCGCCGCCCGTCCGCTATCGGCGTCCCCCAAACTGAAGGTGGTGAAGGGGTGAGCGGATTTCGGTGACAGTGCATTTGTCTGCGACTAAAATGCACTGTCACCGAAACTCACGACGCGATCTGCCCGTGCGGCGTCCTCCAGGGAGGCAGCGCATCAATGGGTATTGAGACGTAGTGAGCATGGTATGTGTAAACGCTACGAAGTCCGTCTCTGCAGAAGGCTGTGGTTTGATGCTCGGCGTGGATCGCGGGTCAAGGAGGTGGAGAGCAGGCGGTTGGCGCGTTGACCCAATCCACATTGTCTTCAAAAGGCAACCGTGACGATACCCCCTGAACGACGTCCGCCCGAGCTTCTTCCGCTATGCTGGACATATTGTTGTTGAAGTTGGGAATAGCGCGATTGACGAGCTGCGCCTCGTCGGGCGAAGCTTCCGGCTCGTAGCTGTGGCTGGTCATCACGGTGCGGACGATGTTGCTCTTCATTCCGGAGTTGCGCCAGTAGAGCTTCCCGCCCAGCCGCTGGTTCATCGGCTCGGCATATAGCGACCAGGCAAGCTTGCCCCCGGCCGGGGGGAGATGGATGGTCGTCGCCGAGCACCGGAAGCGTGGAAACTCGAGCAGCCAGGGCGCGGATTGATCCTGATCCTTCGGCCGCCGCAGCGGATCGGGCGGAAAGAAGCCCGCGCCCAGGATCGTCAGGCTGTGGCCTCCCTGGGCGTCGGCCTTCCAGCCCGGATTGCCGCTGCCGACCAGGTCGAGGCTGATCGCCTCGCGGCGCTCGTCGTAACTCCACGAAACCTTGTCCGGCGTGACCCAGTCGACCTGCTGGCGCCAGTAGGTCTTCAGCGCGCGATCGGCATCCTCCGCCGTCATCCCAGCCAGTTGGGTGCGGAGGGTGAAGGCCCCGTCTCCGCGCACGATGTTGAGGAAGTGTGCCTGGGCATCGTGATCGACGCCGGCCGTGGCGTCGATGTCGACGATGTCTGTCGAGGCCGGGAAGCTGATGTCCCGCGGCGCGATCTTCTCCAGCGTCGCCCCCGTGGAGGTGAGCGGAAGCGCCCAACGATAGGGCACTGGAATGTTGTCCAGATACCGGTCGCCCAGCCGCGTGCCGTCAAGCCACACGACCTCGCCCAAGATAACGGCGCGGACGATAGCATGATCGAAAATTCGCGGCCCGGGCAGCCGCTCGTCCAAGCCATCGCCACCTTTCGAGTTTACCAACACAGGTTCCGCTTCGATCCCAAGTTCGCGAAGCAGCGCGACGAGGAGAACCGTTTTGGCCTTGCAGTCACCGAAACGACGCTGCCACGTCTCGTCCGCGCCGGCGAGAATATAGCTGCCGCCGTTAAGCGCGATGAACACGTAGCGGATGCGATCCTGAACCAGTTGCAGCGCTGCCTGGGCGCGCCTGGTGGGATCACTCGTCAGAGCGGCGATTGCGGCGGCCTCCGCCTTGATCGGCGATCCCGCGCCGAGCGTGGCGGCGCGATCGAACAGCGGCGCCAACTGGCGCGAGACATCTGGCCAGGAGCTGAAATCCGAAAATTCAATCAGTCGACGGACATTGTAGCGCGAAGGCGCGCCCTCGGTGGGTATCGCGCCGGATGGATTTTGCAGAGTGACCTCCAGCGTCGTCTCCCCGTGATCGCTGGCGGGCTGGATCGGCGGTAAATCCTTGGTCGCGCGCCATTGGGTCGCGCGGCCCAATGGCCAGATCAGGCGGAAACGGAACGTGCCAGGCGTACCCACCACAGGCAATTGCATCAGGTCCGCGGCGTGGCCCTCCAAGCCAGCGTCCCGTTTTTCCACCGTCACGGCCAGCGCCAGTTCGTCACCGACCTGCAGGCCCGGTACCTGGAGCGTCGCGGTGCGTTGCCCAGTCAGGACGGATTGTTCGAGCTGACCCTCGCGTTGGAGCACGATGAAATTGGTCGAGGCGAGAATGTCAGTGGTTCGACCGTCGCGGATGAGGCGCACGTAATGGATCGTTATCGCGCCCGTATCGGGCTGCCAGGACAGAGAAACATTGCCCGCCGCCAGCCCCTCTGGTTTCAAAATCTTCAATCGATAGGCGGTATAAGCCTGCTCGCCGCCGTCAGATGCGATGCGAACCTGATTATCGAGATAGGCAAAGCGCACCACCGAATCCGTGACAATGCCGCCTTCCGCCTGGGCAGGTGGGTCTAGCACCCATGACGCCGGGGCCTGGTATGTCACGCCACCGACAGCGGCCGCCATAGCGCCACTCGTGGCGAACAGACCGGCGACGGCGGTCACAACAAATGCACTGAGATTCAATACATAGCCCCCTTGGTATTTATCACTCAATCTCCGACAGGAGCGTGTGCAAGGCAAGGGCGCGACGACCGGAGGGCGCCGGGATTTCGGGGATTTCCGAGGATTTCGGGATTTCGGTGACAGTGCATTTATCCGCGAGAAAAATGCACTGTTACCGAAAGGCCTGGGCCTGGAAACGACGTCATATCGACGCCTGTCATTTCGGCGGAACGGTGCTTGCCGACGTGTGATCGAATTGGACCATGCTATCAGGAAGGCTGAGCCAATGGTGTTTATCCTTCGTCTACACCGATTGAGACGGCGCCGGAAAATCCGGATCGGCGAATGCGCCCAAGGCCACGCCGACGAGGTCCGGCATTCGACTGGCCTCCCAGTGGGTGTTCGCGCCGCAACGCTTGTAAAAGTAAAATGCCACTGGGAGCCCGCTGCCTGATCACCGTTCAAATCGGCCGGGTGCGGGACCCTCGATCTTGACGTCATGGCGCGGGTAGAACACGGCGACGCTGAAGGCGCTGCCCGTCCGGCGTTGACAGTCCGGACAATGGCAAATCGAAACCTTGCGCGGCCCCCCGTCGCAACTCAGACGCAGATCACCGCAATGGCAAGTTGCAATCCGAACCATGGCGCGAACCTGACAAGAACCGCAAAGGATGTCGAGTCGCCAAGCCACCGTCAAAAGCCACATCGCCAAATGGGACGTGACGTGACCGGTCGATCCTCCTCGGCGACGGCCTCGGGCGCCTGACTCGCTCGGATATACGTCGACAGGATAGGGCAAATGGGGTCGAAGTGAATAAAGTGTCTTGCGCGACCTTAATGTGCCCTGCAAATCGACTCTGACCCCATTTCCTCTTCGGAGTTCAAGTCTTGCGAAGCCATGCTCGCGCGTGGCGCCATGAAATCGCCCCGATCCTTATGTTTTTCTTTCGATTCTGACGCGAACTTGGCGCCATGCTTCGGCCGCCCCGTGCGTGACATTGGCCGGTGGACCGCGTTGGCCAGTCGCCGACGCTCTGCCGGCGAACTCGACGGAGAAACGACCATGCGTCCGACTCAATTGGCAAGTCTCGCGGCCGTGACGGCATTGGCCGGGCTGACGGTGACATCCCCACTGTACGCCCAGGCCAACTGCGGGCCGACGACAGGCGAGATTCGCGTCGGCGTCGCGCCGCCGCCGCCCCTGCCGCAGTACGCTCAGCCCCCGATCCCCGCTTATGGCGATGTCTGGACGCCCGGCTATTGGGCGTGGAACGGCGCCGCCAACGACTACTATTGGGTCGGCGGGGTGTGGGCCGCGCCGCCGGCTATTGGGCTCTTATGGACGCCCGGTTTCTGGGGCTGGAACGCCGGCACCTATGTGTTCAGGCCCGGCTTCTGGGGTCCCCACGTCGGCTTCTACGGCGGCGTCGCCTATGGCTTCGGCTACTGGGGCCACGGCTATGACGGCGGCTACTGGCGGGGCCGTACCTTCTTTTACAACCGCGTCTACAACAACTTCGGCGCGGTGCGGATCAACGCCGTCTACGATCGCCGCGTCGCCTATGACCGCGCCGTTGGCCGGATCAGTTTCAACGGCGGCCCCGGCGGGGTGAGGGCGGCGCCGACCGGTGAAGAACTCGCCGCGGCGCGCGAGTCCCACATCGTCGCGACCGCCGCTCAGACCCAGCACATCCAGGCGGCTGCGGCCGACGGCCAACTGCGCGCGGGCGTCAACCATGGTCACCCAGCGCTGCCGCCGCCGGCCGCGCATGCCGCGAGTGTTGCCGCGCACACCGTCTCCCACGTGCACGCCATCGCGTCCTCGCACCTTCACGCCGCCGTCGCGGCCCACGCTCATTCAGTCGCCCATGCCCGACACGCGGGATCCGGGAGCGTCGCCCACTATCACGTCGGCTCGACGCACGCTGCGTCTTCGCGCCCTTATGACCGCGGGATGCGCACCCATTCGCCTCACGCCGAAGCCGCGCGGGCGCATGAGGCCCGGAATGCTGGAACTGGCACGCATCGAGGCGGGCACGGCTTCTAGAACTGGCGCGGGGCCGGCAAGCCTGGGTCGGGCATCGCGTCGCACCAGCTGTCGGTTTGCGAGAGCAGATTGCCTTCATCGGTCTCGCGCTTGAACGTGCGCGTGAAGCGGTCGACCGACAGGGACAGCTTGAGCCCCGATCCGCTGGCCGTCACGCTGAACGACTTTTCGCCGAAGCGGCAGTCGGCCCCGCCCCGGTCGCATAGGTTCCGCCAGAGTTCGCCGCGTTTTTCCGATTCGGCGATCAGGTTGTTTTCCGCGTCGATCTTCAGGAATTCGACGTCCTGAAACGACACATGCGCGCCTTCGACGATGTTCGCGACTTCGCGTGTCCCATGGCAGCGCAGGAACACCGGCGCGGCTGACGCGCTCGCCGCCGCCATCAGGACCAACGCCATCGGCGCGATTGTCCGGGTCAACCCACGCATCGTGCTCCTTTTCCGCGCATCCATGGCCTCGACCTGAGGCTCGCGCAGGTCGGTGACGATAGCATTTTCAGGCCAGGGCGGCCAACCGCGACGGCGGCCGGCCGCAACCTGCCCGCGAAGCGTTGAATTTGCCCGCCGCGCGCTCTATCGGTCGCCGCGCGGACTCGCCCCGTCTGCCCGAGCCCCGCCCGTCGTGGAGGCCCCAAAATTCCCGGCGTCCGCGTTGCTTTCCTCGATTTGATTTTGGCGAAAGTGGGAGAAGTGGGGGAGAAATGGGGTCAGAGTGATTTTCCGTTCCTTGTCATTGGCGGGCCGCTTTGGAAATTCACTCTGACCCCATTTCCGCGTGACCCCATTTCCGCGTTTCCGGTGGGTGGATTCAGTCGGCAGGGACCGGCGTTTGCACCGGTATCGCGTTCCAGCCTCGAACGGCCACTCGCGCCCCCCTGATAGGCGTGGCGGCGGGGACGGCGATGTCGAGGGCGCGGGTCTCGTTCGGGAGCAGGGAGATATAGTTGTCGCTGTAGTAGGCGGGAAGGATGCGCACGCCACGCTGATCGAGCAGGGTCAGCTTGAGGTTCAGCGCGGGGGCCTTGCCCCTATTGGTCACGGTGACGGCAATATGAGCCTCGGGCGATCCGGTCCTTATCGCCGCCCGCAGAGCGATCGGCTGCGCGGCCATCGCCGATAGCGCCTGGCTCGCGGCGGCGTCGCGGGTCAGCCAGTACAGGTTGCCCGAAAGCGTGGCGCCGGCGCTGCTGTCCGCATCGAGCCTGACGATCAGGACGCCATTGGCGGCAAGCAGGTCGTGGGGGTCGAGGCTTTGGCCGATGGTGACATCGTCGGCGGCGACATCCAGCGTGAAGCGGCGCTCGGCCAGCGGCTTGCCGGCAAGGGAAGTGATCCGCGCGCGCACCGCGACGCCCTTGATCGGGGCGAGGGTGTTGTTGACCAGTTCGAGGCGCTGGTCGGGCGGGCTGATCTGGATGTGCACCGGCTCGGCGGCGGCCTTGACTCCGTAGAAGGCGGCGTGTGTGTCGTAGTCGTGGCTGTAGATCTGCCACATGGTGCTGGGCCAGGCCGGCTGGGTCATCCAAAGCATCCGGCCGCTCGAACGGGTCCACAGCTGGGCGTTCATGCCCTCGAACACCGCGCGATAGGTCTCGTAGTTCATCAGCTGCGCCTTGCGCTCGAAGTCCTCGAGGCCGGTCGGCGCGCCGAGCCTGGCGGTCATCGCGGTCATGAACGACTGGGTCGCGCCGTTCCCGTCCTGATGCCAGTCGTGGTAGGCCCAGGCGTCGCTGATCGGCCAGCGATCTTGCGGTGGAACGATGGCCTCGAAGGCCTCCAGAGTTGGGAACGAGGGCGTGCCGACCTCGACCGCGAAGCCCTTGGCGTGCTCGGTGAAATAGCTGGCCGGGTCGCGGTAGTTGTAGGGGCCGCTGTCCTGCAGGTTCACGCGGTTGGAGCTGCCGCTGTAGTAGCGCGTGCCGTCGAGATCGTGGACCAACTGTTGCAGCCCCTCGTTGAGGATCGGCTGCGGCACGCCCTCGTTGCGGCCGAACCACAGGGCGATCGAGGGGTGGTTGCGGTAGCGGCTGATGACGTCGGCGGCGTTGGCGAGGAACAGCGGGACGTCCTGCGGTTCCAGCTGGAAGTCCTGGGTCGAGGCCCAGAAATCGTTGAGGATCAGCAGTCCGTACTCGTCGGCCAGATCGTAGAAGACGTCCTCGGTGTTCTGGCCGACCCAGTTGCGGATGATGTTGAGGTGGGCCTCGCGGTGCAGGCGGAAGTAGGGCTCGAGACGTTCGCGCGACACCCGCTTGCGCCAGTCGTCCATGCCCCAGCTACCGCCTCGGGCCGCGATGCGCACGCCGTTGACCTTGATGACCAGGAACGGCGAGAGGGTGGTGTCGGGCAAGGCGTGCACGGCCGGGGAGTTTTCCGCGCCGGGCGTCAGCGACGCCACCCAGCTGTCGGCGCTCTCGCGGATGGCCTCATGGCGACCGTCGGTGATGGTCTGGCCAAGTTGACGGGCGTGGGACGGGTCGATCTCGACCCGGCGCAGATGGCCGGTGGAATCCATCAGGCTGAGCTCATAGGTGATCTGGCGCATGCCGAAGCGGATGTCCCGCTGATCGGACAACGCGCCATAGGCGCTCGCCGACAGATGCAGGGCGTGCAGAGCCGGCTCACCGTAGCCATTAGGCCACCAGAGGCGCGGATGAGCGATGGCCAGGGCCGGGAAGCCGGACGTATCGAACCTGACCAACGTCTGACCTGGCCCCGCGGTCACGATCCTTGAGATCTTCACGTCGTCAAAGGCGGCGGTGAGCGTTACGGTGATCGCGTGGTCCGAGAGGTTCTCGACGGGCGCGACGATCTCGATATCGGCTTCGCTGTCGCCGGGTTTCGGCAGGGTGGTGACCACCTGCGCATCGCCAAGCCGAACCGGGCCGGACAGCGACAGTTCGACGTCCTGCCACAGGCCGGAATTGCGGTCGCGCACGCCCGGAATCCAGTCCCAGCCCTCGGTGGCGAAGAAGGTTGGGCCATCGAGCGCCTGCATGCCGCCGTTCTCGCCGGCGCCGGCCAGCAGCGACTGTTCGTGCGGAATGCCGGGATGCGGCGGCGGCGAGATGCGCACGGCCAGCGCGTTGATCGCGCCTGGCCGCCCCTTGAGACGCACGTCGAAGCGGCCGCGGATGAAAGCGCCCTTGATGTCGCCGATGCGCTCGCCGTTGAACCAGACCTCGGCGGCATAGTTGATCGCCCTGAAGGTCAGATGGGCGTTGCGGCCTCCGGCATCGACAGGCGTGGGGAATTGCGTCCGGTACCAGTAGTCCTGACGGGCCAGCGACTCCGGAATAGCCATGTTGTTCAGGCCGATCTCCGGATCGGGATAGACGCCGCGATCGACCAGGGTGGTCAGCACGGTGCCGGGCACGGTGGCGGCATACCAGTCTTTGTCGTCATAACCGGCGGTGGAGATGAGGGGGCCGCCGGCGGTGGTCCCGGGCGCCTCGATCAGCGACCACTTGGGCAAGGTCCAGTTGTCGGGAATGGAGGTCGCCACCAGGGCGGGGCCGCTGTAGGCGGGCGTGGCCGAAGGTTTCGAGAACGCCGCGACGCTTTTTGGCAAGGTCCAGGGGGGCTGTGGCGCCGTCATGCCGACCATCGCCCTGGCCTGCACCGGCCAGGGGCGGGCGCCGGTGTCGAAAATAGTGAGGACCGGGTCCGGTTCTTGCGAGGCGAGTGTGGTGACTTCAATCTCCGAGAGGGCGCGCGGAAGGGCGGTGAACCCGGCGATACGCCCGGCGAACGGCCTGGCGCCGTCGATATGGCGCGGCGCGAGTTGCAGGACGGCGGCGGCATCGTCAGTCGGGGCGGCCCCCTGGGCGACCCGCACACCATCGACATAGAGCTTCACGCTTGTCCCGTCGCAGACAGCGGCGATGAAACGCCATTGGCCGGGAGCCAGTGCGGTTCCGCCAGTGATTTCTCCCGCGGTCGTCAAGAGCGCCGCGTGACCGGCTTCGAGCACCAGGAACCGTCCATCGGCGGCTGGTTGACCCAGACCAGCGATCAGGGCTCGTTCCAGGCCGATCTCCGAAGGCTCCACCCAACCGCTCAGCGACCAGGCGCCTCCCGCGGGGACATGCCGCGCGCCGTTCCACGATTGCAGCGGCCGGGTTTGCCCCGCGCCTCCGGCCGGGAATTCGACGTTGTAGGGGCCGTATCCAGGAACGGGCGTTCCGGCCATCGCCGGCGGGCAGGGCGAGATCATGCAAACCAGGCCGGCGAGGACTCCCCCGCGGACGATCCGGGCAGACCACCATCCAGGGCGCGGCGCGTTGTTCATGGGACCTTCTTCCGGGCCGAAGTTTCGCTAATTAATAAAACAATTATATGAATTCATTGGAGCGTGAAAGGTCGGCAGCGGGCGAGTCCAGGGCAATCGGGCGAAGCCGCGGAGGCCGGTGGAAGAGAGTGCGCCACAAAGACACGAAGGACACGAAGACCTTATGACGGCAAAGCCGTCGACCTCATGTCGAGCGTGAATTCCGCCTTCGGCAAGGTCGGCTCAATGTCGCTGTTGTGTTCCCTCGTGTCCTTCGTGACTTTGTGGTGCATTTTCCATCGCCGCCTCAGAGTCGCTGAAGGCAAATGCCCGTTCACCCGATTGCCCCCCCGGCGCGCCCACGCCCGCGCGCGGACGAGAGTCGCGCGGCGCCGCGCACGCCGGATGAATCGCCCCAGCGCGCCTGTACGAGCCTGGCCGACCAGGCATCGGAGAAGACGTACCGACCGATCACCGGCGGCAAGCGGTCATAGATATCACCGACATTGGAGAGGCCGCCTCCGAACACGAAAACATCGGGATCGATCAGATTGCAGACCATGGCGAGCGCGCGGCCGAGGCGGTCGATGAAGCGCTCGATCGCGGCGGCGGCCTGCTCGTCTCCGGCGCGGGAGGCGGCGACGATGGCCGGGCCATCGAGGGTCCTGCCGGTGGCCTCCACGAAATCACGGGTCATGCCGGTTCCCGAGACATAGGTTTCCAGGCAGCCGCGCTGACCGCACCAGCAGGCCGGGCCGGGCATTTCGCCGTCCCGCGGCCACGGCAGTGAGATATGGCCCCACTCGCCGCCGATGCCGTTCGCGCCCTCGATAAGATGGCCATCGAACACCACGCCGCCGCCGCAACCGGTGCCGAGAATCACCGCGAAACAGGTCCGGGAACCGACCGCCGCGCCATCCACGACCTCGGAAAGCGCCAGGCAATCGGCGTCGTTGGCCAACCCGACCGGGCGTTCGAGCACGCGCTCGAGATCCTCGCGAAAGGTTCGGCCATTGAGCCACGTGGAATTGGCGTTACGGACCACGCCGGTGCGTGGAGACACCGATCCCGGGGCGCCGACGCCCACGGAGCCTCGCCCGCCTGCCTCCTTTTCCACGCGCGCCACCAGGTCGCGAACAACCTCAATGGCTTCCTCGTAGCGCCCGGGGTTGGGAGCGCGAACACGCGAAAGGAACGCGCCATCGGGCGCCAGGGCGGCCGCCTCGATCTTGGTTCCGCCGAAGTCCACACCGATCTGAATCACGTTACCGCCCGGGTTCATGGCCATCGCTCCGGCCGTCGTCGCCGCATTCGTATAGCGACGATTAGAAAAGTAAATTTAATTTGCAAAATTGTTGCGGACGTCCGAAACCGATACCAACCGACGAGCCGGGTCAAGGGCCCGCAGGGTCGAACACGGGAGGAGTTTCGTTTTGCAGCCACATTCCGGCGCCGCGCGTCCGCCGGGGCGCGATACCCGCGGCGACAGACTCATTCCCCTGGCGATGGCGCTGTTCTTCGCGTTCGGGTTCTGCACGGTGCTGGTCGACACGCTGACGCCAAAGCTGAAAGGCATGTTCGCGCTCAGCTATACCGAAGTGATGCTGACGCCGTTCGCATTCTTCGGCGCCTATTTCCTGGTGTCGCTGCCCGCGTCCTGGCTGCTGGCGAGGATCGGCTACCTGCAAAGCGTCGTTGTCGGCCTGGCGATCACGGCGGTCGGTTGCCTGCTGTTCACGCCGGCTGCATCGATAGGTGTCTATTCGGCATTCCTGTTGGCGGTGTTCGTGATGGCCAGCGGCATTACCGTGGTCCAGGTCGCCGCCAACCCGTTTGCCACGGCGATCGGCGATCCCCGATACACCCATAGCCGGCTGACGCTCGCCCAGGCCTTCAATTCATTGGCGACAATGGTCGGCCCGCTGTTCGGCGCGGCGCTGATCCTGGCGCATAGCAAGCCGATGCCTGACGCGCGAAGTGTTTCGCCGGCCGTTCTGTCCGTGTTGCGTATCCAGGAAGCCCACGCGGTGCAGGGGCCATTTCTGGGGATCGCGGTGGGCCTGGCGGCGTTGGCCGGCGTTTGCGCGCTGTTCTTCCGTTCGTCGCCGCGGACCGCGACCGCGGTGCGATTGCCGTATCGCGAGCTGGTCAAGGATCGCCGGCTGATGCTGGGGGTGGTGTCGATCTTCGTCTACGTCGGCGCCGAGGTCGCCATCGGCAGCCTGCTGACCAATTATCTGATGTCCAGCCATGCGCTCGGAGCACCGCAGCAGGTCGCCGGCTCGCTGGTTGCCGTCTATTGGGGGCTGGCGATGGTCGGCCGCTTCATCGGGGCTTATGCGCTTCGCCGAATGCGGCCGGGCACGGCGCTGGCGTTCTGCGCGGCCGGCGCGGCCTGTCTGGCGGTGATTTCCGGCCTTTCGGCGGGCATGGTCGCGGCCGTTGCGGTGCTGATGATCGGCCTGTTCAACTCGATCATGTTTCCGACAATCTTCACGCTGGCGATCGAGGACCTGGGCGAGAACGGACATCAGGGGTCGGGCCTGCTGTGCCTGGCGATCTTCGGCGGCGCGGTGGTGCCGTTGATTGCCGGCCGGGTTGCCGACACATTCGGCCTGACCGCATTCCTGGCGGTTCCGGTCGTCTGTTATCTGTGGATTGCCGGCTATGGCGTGCTGACCCGTCGGACCCGGAACACCACGATGGAAGCGCCCGTCGCGGGGGTGTAGTCGGATCAGGGGACATAGTGAGTGCCCGGAACTCGGCGGGCTCAGCGGCCGGTGTAGACGCCTTTGCGTTTTTCCATGAAGGCGCGGGTGGCTTCCTGGAAGTCTTCGGTGGTGAAGGAGTGGCGTTCCCAGGCGTGGGAGGTCTCATAGGCGGCGCCAGCCATCTGACGCATGGCCAGGTTGAGAGCAAGCTTGGTGTGGTTTACGGCATAGGGCGGCAGGGCGCGCAGTTTGTGGGCCATGGCATCGACCTCCGCGTCGAGGGCGTCGTCGGGGACGCAGCGGTTGACAAGGCCCATGGCGGCGGCGGCCGGGCCGAGGACGGGTTCGCCGGTCATCAGATGTTCCTTGGCCCGGTGCATGCCGACCAGCAGCGGCCACAGCAGCACGCCGCCGTCGCCGGCGACCATCCCGGCGCGCACGTGCGAGTCGGCCAGGCGGGCTGTTTCCGAGACGAACACCATGTCGCAGGCCAGGGCGAGATTGGCGCCCAGGCCAAAAGCGGCGCCGCGCACCCGGGCGAGGGTGGGCTTGGGGCAGTCGAGCACGCAGTCCACATGGCCACGGCCTTGCGGTCCGCGACGGCGCGGCGGGGCGAGCCCGTCACCGCCGGTATCCTGCCGTCCGCTGATCGCGCCGATCTGCGAGATATCCGCCCCGGCGCAGAAATCGCCGCCATCGCCGGTCAGGATGATGACCTGGACGGCGGGATCGGCGGCGAGGTCGTCCCACACGCTGGTCAACTCCAGCAGATGTTGCGGCGTCAGGGCGTTCTTTCGGCCGGGGTTGGAAATCGTGACAGTCATCACCCCGTCGGCGTTGGCGAGCCTAAGCGCCTGGTAGTCGCCATAGCCCGGTGGCTGTGAGTCCGGTTCGTCCATGATCACATCTCCCTTACGACAACTCGCCGGCATTGCCCGAGCGTTCCCTAAGGAGAATAGTAGCTGTTGGGGCGAAGAACCATTCGCGCCGGAGACATAGGTGAGGACCCATGGCGGACGACGCAAACCACAGCCTGGCTGGCAGCGCGGCCCGCGCGCTGGAAGAGGCCTATGACCGGATGCTGGAGGCGGACACCCGTCCGGTCCCGGCCTCGTATCGCCGCCACGCCCCGATCCAGTCGGGCCCGACGCTGGTTCCCGTCGAGCGCTATATCTCACGCCGGTTCCACGAGCTGGAGGTCGAAAAGCTGTGGAAGCGCGTTTGGCAGATGGCCTGTCACGAGGACGATCTGCCGGGCGTCGGCGACTATCTGCCCTATGACATCGCCGGGCTGTCGTTCCTGATCGTGCGCACCGGGCCCGACGCGTTCAAGGCCTATCACAACGCCTGCCTGCATCGCGGCCGCAAGTTGCGCGAGGCGCCCGGCCGCCTGGCAACCGAGCTGCGATGCCAGTTCCACGGCTGGACCTGGAGCCTGGACGGGCGACTGATCCAGGTTCCCTGCCTGTGGGACTTTCCCGAGCTGAAGCGGGAAGAGCAGGCGCTGGAGGAGGTCAAGGTCGCGCGGTGGGGACGCTTCATCTTCATCAATCCCGATCCGGACTGCGAGCCGTTCGAGGATTTCATCGGCGACCTCTCCAGCCATTTCGAGGTGCTGCCGTATGAGCGCCGGTACAAGGAAGCGCACGTCGCCAAGGTGATCCGCGCCAACTGGAAGGTCGCCCATGAGGCCTTCATGGAATCCTATCACGTCATCGCCACCCACCCGATGGCGATCGACGGCGGCATCGAGGACCTGGAAGGCAAGTACGACGTGTTCGGCAACTATTCGCGGGCGATCCGCGTCGGCTCGCAGAGCGGCGGCACGCCGACCTGGGATCCCCTGCCCGATGACGGCGTCCTGCGCATGATCCATCCGCTGAACGGCTGGGTGTATGAGCGCGTCGGCGAGGGCAAGGGCATCAACCCTGTGCGGGTGACGACCCCGACGGGCGGCGTCGGCCTGTATGCCTGGGATGGCGCCTGCCTGGAGGGAGAGCTCGGCGACGCCAGCCTGCACCTTTGCAACTGGGTCGGCGGCCCGCAGATGGCGGACGACGCCCCCGCGCTGACCACCGCCCATACGCGGAAGGAACTGGCCTCGGTGATCCCCTCGATCATCGAGGATGTCGCCGACATCGAGTTCAGCGCGGTCTACCTGAGTCTGTTTCCCAACTTTGATCCGTGGGGATCCTTCAACAAGCTGGTCTATCGGTTCCGCCCGAACGGCGACAAACACGAAGAGTCGATCATGGAGGTCATCTATCTGGCCCCGATCCCGGAGGATGGGCGCTATACGCCCAACCGCGACATCCACTGGCTGGGCCCCGACGACGACTGGATCGAGGCGCCGGAGCTGGGCCTGCTGGCCAAGCTGTTCAACCAGGACGTGGCCAACATGCAGTTCGTGCAACAGGGCCTGCATGCGACCAGGCGGACGCATATTCAGCTTTCCCACTACAACGAGACGAAGATCCGGCATTTTCATCAGTTGCTGGAGGATTGGGTTGGGCGGGGGTGATGGGCGACCACGGCCCTTGACCTGACCCCGTCGCGCCCGATCAGCTCATGCGCCGGCGCTCCTCGAGGCGCTCATCCGTGGTGCGCCATTTAGGCGTTGTCTATTTGCGGACAGTGTTCTGATTCGCTCGAGCAAGATTGCTTTGCTGTGTTAAACCAAAGCATTGCGCATCATGCCGGCGAATATCCCAAATAGGATCGCCGGCAACACTTCCATGCAGACTCTCGGCAACTGGCCCGTCTCCTCGTCTCGCGCCTGGCGGCGAGACTCTACCCATGCGCCCCCGGCGCCAATAGCTGCAATGCGTTAAGGCTCACAGCCGGCGAGGTCTGCAACGCCGCCGAGCTACTGCTTCCGCCACCCAAGTCGGCCATCGCCGCGACGAACGCCTGGGGTGTCGAGGCCGGAGGCGGCACGCCGGCCGCGGTCAGCAGCGTTACGTTCGTGCCGCCGTGACCGTCCGTGCCGATGGTGAAGGTCGCGCCGCTGTAGGTTCCGGTCAGCTTCAGGGTCGCCACCGTCGTCGCACCGTTGACGATCACCAGCTGGTCGCTGCCGTTGATGCTGGCCCCCGTCGCGGCGATCTTCAGCAGGTCGATGGTGTCGCCGACGGCATAGCCGCTGATCGTCGCGGCCACGCCGGTGGGTTTCTTCAGGGCCAGGGTCGCGCCGGAGCCGTTGAAGGCGACGGTCAGCGTCGAGGCCATGGTTGAGTCCGCCTCCAGCGTCGCCCCGGCGTCGATCTTCACCGTACCCGTCCCGGCCAGCTTGTTGGAGAAGTCCAGCGTCCCCACGGCCGCCTCGATGAGCCCAGTGTCCGTGGTGGCGAGATTGATTACGCTGGTTCCGGTCGCGCCGGACTTTATCAGCGTGCCGGCCACCTTCACCGACGATTTGGTCGAAGTCCCGTGGCTGATGCCCACCGCGCCGTTGATGGTCCACGTCGCGCCCTTGGCGATCGAGAGCGAGGCGGAGCTTTTCGAGGCGTCGCCGATGGTCACCGCGCCGGTCTGCGTCACCGACCCGGTCACGCTGAGCACATCCGTCCCGCCGACCGTCAGGCCGCTGACGGTGGCGCTGGAGAGCGCCACCGTGCCGGCCCCGTTGATCAGCCCGCCCAGGCTCGCGGCGCCGGTCAGTTTCAGCGTGTCCGTGCTGGCCACGGTCAGCGTTCCACCCGCGCTTTCGCTAAACGTCCCGGCAAAGGTCAGGGATTCGTTGAGGCTCGCCGTGCCGCCGCTGATCGACCAGGTCGACATGCCGAGCGACGCGCCGGTGTTGATCGCGATGGTCCCACCGGTCAGGGCCAGCGTTCCGCCGGAGCCGGTAACAGCGCCGGCCAGGGTGGAACCGGTCCCGCTGAGCGTCAGTGCGTTCGCCCCCAGCGCCAGCATGGAACCGCCGGCCGCCGTCAGGGCGCCGCCGAAGCTCTCGCTCGCGCCCAGCGTCAACGAACCTGTCCCGCCGATCGCCAGCGTCCCGGTTCCAGCCAAGGCGCCGCCGAGGCTCGCCGGGCCGTTCAGCGTCAGGGTGTCGCCCGTGCCGATGGTGATCGAGGACGTCACATCCTCGCTGAACGACCCTGCGAAGCTCAAGGCTTCGTTGACGCTCACCGCCGCGCCGCCAGAGACCGACCAAGACGCTACGCCGATGGTCGCGCCGTTGTTCAGCGCCTGCGTACCGCCGGAAAAGGCCAGAGCGCCCGCTCCGTTGATGGCGCCCGCCAGGGTCGCGCCGCCCGACAGCGAGAACGTGTCGCCGCCGCTGACGCTGACCGTGGAGCCGCCGCCCTCGCTGAACGTCCCGGCATAAGCGACGCCGATATCCATCGTGGTCACGTCTCCGCCGCTGAGCGTCCAGTTCGCCGTGGTGATGCTTCCGGCGATGATCTCGAAGTCCTGCGTGCCCCCGGCGAAGGCCAGCGTCCCCGAACCGCTCACCGAGCCAATGAACGCCGAGCCTGCGCCGGTCAGGGTCAGGGTGTTGGCGCCGATGTTGACGCCGGCGCCCGGCGCCAGATCCAGGTTGCCGGCATAGCTGAGGTTTTCGTTCAGGTTGACGACCACGCCGCTCGAAAAGGTGAGGTTGGCGACGCTCAGCACCGCCCCTGCATTGATGGCGTCGGTTGCACTGTTCAGCGCCAGGGTTCCCGCGCCGCTGACCGTCCCGGCCAGGCTGCTCGCCCCGACCAGGCTCAGCGTGTCGCCCGTTGCAATGGCGATCGACGACGTCGCGTCCTCGCTGAACGCATGAGCATAGGCGAGGGAGGTATTCAAACTCACGGCCGAGCCACCCGAAACGGTCCAGGAACCCTGGCTGAACGAGGCCCCAGCGTTGATCGCCTGGCTCCCGCCGCCAAACGCCAGCGTCCCGGTCCCGGTCACCGAACCGGCCAGGCTTGAGCCCGCGCTCGACAACGTCAGGGTGTTGGCCCCAAGCGCCAGGGTCGAGGTCGAGTCCTCGGTCAGCGCGCCCGCATAGCCGAGGTTTGACCCCAGCGTGACGACGGCCCCGCCGCTGACGGCGATGCTCGCCACCGATGCGCTCGCCCCGCTGTTGAAGGCGTCCGTTCCGCCGCTCAGAGCCAGAGTCCCCGCACCGACCACTGCGGACGTGAACGTGGAGTTCCCGCTCAGGGTCAGCGTATCGCCGCCGCTCACCTGCAGGGAGGCGCTCGACGCGTCGCTGAACGAACCGGCATAGGCCAGATTGCCGTTGACGTTGGTCAGCGCGCCACCGGCGAAAGTCCAGTTGGCCGCGCCGATCGTTACCCCGCCCTGGATCGTCTGCGTCCCACCGGAAAACGCCAGCGTGCCGGCGCCGTTGATCGCCGCGCCGCTCGACAGATTGGTGCTGCCACTCAGCGTCAGCATGAACCCGGCCAGATTGACCGTCGAGGATCCCTGGTTCCAGGCGCCGACAAAGCCCTGGCTGGCGCCCAGCGTCACCACCGCGCCGCCGGAAAGCCCGATCGTCGCCGCCGTCAGGCTCGACCCGGCGTTCAGAGCATCCGTGCCGCCCGCGAAATCGATCTCCGTCCCACCCAGCGCCGTGGTGAACACATCGCCCGTGCCGGTGAACCCCAGCGCTCCACCGGAGGACGTCACCGACCCGCCGCCGCTGAACCCCGAGGCCACCGCGCCGAACCCAGCCAGGCTCGACCCTGCAGCGTTGGTCAACACACCACTGGTGAAGGTTCCCCCTCCCAGCTGCAGGACTCCTGCGTTGGCGATGGCGTTTGTGGTCGAGTAGTTGCGATTGCCGAGCACCTCCAGCGCGCCGGTTACGCCGATCATGGTCAGGCCCGCCTCCAAGCTGACCTCCTGCGACGTGCCGGTGTTCAGCGACTGGATTGTCGCGCCGCCTCCCTTCAGCGCGATCGTGGCGTTCAGGGTGCCGATAGAACTGTTGTTGGCCAGTTGCAGAGTGCCGCCGGACGCCACCATAAAGGTCCCGCCGGTCAGCGTGCTCCCGAACAGGTTCGATAGCGTCCCCCCCACCAGACTCATCGCTTGGCCCGCGTCCACCGACAGCGTCCCACTGTTGCTAAACGTCGTGGCGATCGTTCCGAAGCCGCTCACTGTCCCGCTGCTGCCCAGGCTCGCCGGCGCGAACGTCCCGCCGCCCAGTTGCAGCTTGCCGACGTTGGTCATGGCGACGGTCGAGGACCAGTTACGGCCCGACAGTATCTCCAGCGTTCCTGTTGCGGTAATCGTGGCCAACGTAGAATCGAGCGTGACTTGCACGCCTTTGCTGTTCGGAGCCTGTATCGTTGAACCGGCGCCGCTTAGGATCAGGGTCGCCGCGTCGGCGACGACCTGGGCGCTCGTCGCGAGATTGATCGTCGAGCCCGCGTCCGCCTCCAGCGTTCCCCCCGTCAGAGTGGTCCCCGCCAAGTTGGTGAACTTTCCGAGAAGATTGACTATTCCACCGCTGGTGGCGGTGATCTGACCGGTGTTGGTCCAGGTCAGGGCGTTGACGTGGATCGTGCCCTTGTTGGAGACGGCGATCGTTCCCTGGTTGGTGAAGCTCTCGCTGTAGACGTAGAACGACGCCGTGCTCGTGGTAACATCGATCGCGGCCTTGCTGACGACTGCGTCGCCGACGGACACGCCGCCGCGAATGCCCTGGAAACCTGTGGTTCCGGTGTCGTTGATGGTCAGGTTGACGCCCAGGGTGAGCGTACCGACCGGCGAGGCCTGGTCCAGATAGGCGCGGTTGCCGGACAGGTTGACGGTGGCGTTGTCGAAGGTCTGGGAGCCCTGGAAATACAGATTAGCGCTCGATGCCGACAGGTTGACCGTCCCGGCGCCGGTCCCGCCGGCGCCCTTAAGCACGATGCCGTTGCTCGAAATGGTGACAGGCGAGCTTGTTCCAGACAGGTTCAGCGCGCCGTCATACGTCACCCCGTCCAACTCGCCGCCGCTGAACAGGATCCCCGAACCGGCGTCGGCGATTGTTCCGCCAGTGATCGTTCCGCTCAGCCCCACCGTGCCCACCCCGATCCGGCGCCGACATTCAGCGTGCCGCCTGTGTTGTTCAGGGTGCCAACTATGGTGACAGTGTCACCCTGATTGTAGAATTGGATCAGCTGGGCGGTCGTGATTTTGTTGGTTAAAGACACCTTTGAACTGGTGATATTTAGTGTGCCGGTGTTGGTCCAGTTCCCACCGAAAGTGACCTTTGCGCCAGTCGCGGTGATCGTGCCGGCGTTGGACCAAGTGGCGGCGCTGATGTTGAGGACCGAACCGCTGCCCACCGCAGGGCTGTGCAACGCTAACGAAAATGTGATCGGCTTTGGGGTGTGCGGGTCGATTTTGCCGATTCCCCTGAGGATTCTTGTCTGAATCTATGCCGGGCAACCGATTCGAAGGGTTGCCCCGATGCCT
>JANXTX010000256.1 GCA_025352165.1 Caulobacteraceae bacterium
CGTCCTAAGGCACATGGCGCTCAACATTCTCAACGCCAACAAATCCAAAATCTCAGCCCGACGGAAAATCAAACGCGCTGGGTGGAACAACAATTTTCTCGCCAACCTCATCGCTCAGTTTTGATATGCGATTGCCCTGGCTGTGGGTCGATCTTCAATGCGACGAGGGTTTGGGGGTTGGAAATGTTGGGGGCGCATTGCGGTCGTTTCGCCAGAATTCAGAAAATGAGGCTGACCCCATTTCCCGGCAGCCCGTTCGCGCTTCGTGAACGGCGCCAGGGGTACGGCAGAGCGCATCTGGCGAAAACTTCGGCGCTGTTCCCGCATTGGTCGTGGCGCGCGGGTCCGCGGCGGTCATGATCATGACGGAATCGAGGAGACCCTTTGATGAACGACAGACTTGTGCCTTCGCCCGACGTGTTCGAGGACGCCGCCCGCCATCTGCTGGTTCCGGCCGCGGCGGCGCTTTGCACAGCCCTGACGATCGCCGTCGTCCGGCATCTGATGACCGGCGCGGCGATTGCGGCCCCCGGGCGCAGCCTTCTGCTGGCGCTTCATGTGGCGACGGTCGCGCCCGCCATTCCCCTGGGCGCCTACCTGCTCGTCCGCCGCAAGGGCGATGCCCTGCATCGGCGGCTGGGGCGGATCTGGGCCGGCCTTATGTTCATCACGGCTCTGGTCAGTTTTGCACTGCACAGTCTGACCGGCGGCTTCAGCCCGATTCACCTGCTTTCGATCCTGACCGTGCTGACCGTGGTCCGCGGCGTGTGGCAGGCCATGCGGGGTGATATCATCCGCCATCGCCGCAGCATGGTCATTCTCTACGCCAGCATGCTGGTCGCCGGAGCGTTTGTCTTCCTGCCGGGCCGGTTGTTCGGCGACTGGATGTTCCGGTGACGCGGCGGGGGTGATGAGTGCCGGGTACATGATCCTCAATGCGGCGGGTGATTTTGCATCGGTAATACCAAAAGGAGGGACACTTGCTCCTTTCCGACCTGAATAGGTGCATTAGGTATCTGATTGCCTCTACCGTATCCTGCGGCGCCGGATTTTCCGGAAGGACCGAACCTTGATGCGATCACCGGTCTCTTGCGCCGTTGCGATCCTCTTGTCCTGCGCATCTGCGCGCGCTGCGACACCGCCGCTGGACGTCCCGGAACTTGCGAGGGCGGTGGTGGAGATTGGGGATGAGCGCCCGCACGAGGATCAAGCCATCCAGCCGATAGAAGCCTTCCTATCGAATTCGATCTCGACCAGGCTGTCGCTCACGGACCCGTCGGCGACCGTGAAAGTGAAGTCGGTGGTTCATGACGCCTTTGCGGGCGTGTCCGAAAAGACGGCTGACGCAACGGTCGACGCCTACGCGGCAAACTTCACCGCCCGGGAACTTGGTGACGTGCTCGCGTTCATGAAAAGCCCCGCCGGGATGATGGAAAAGGCCAACTTGTCACTCCTGAAGGTCGAAATGAGCGCCGCTCTTGTCGATCCGTCGGGCAATCCGGCCATCGAGGTTGACGCAATGCGGGCCTATGACGGCGCATCGCCGACGATGCGTGAATTGATCGGTCGCATTCTGAAGGCGCAGGACTTCGAGGCGCACACGAGGAAGGGCTATGCCACTTTGGGGGTGATAATGAAAACCGCGCTTCAGCAGTTGGCGGTCAGCCCACGAACTCGACAGACAAGCGCGCTCCAGGCGGCCGAGGATGCGAATTAGAATTACGGGGACACGATACTCAATGCGGCAGGGATTTTTGGTTTGGAATCACTGGGGGCGCATCGCGGTCATTTCCCCGCATTACTTCGGGGATCGGGGCGCCTTGCAACTACAAGGCGCCTTCACGGCGGAGATGCCCTCATCCGGCGTTTCACGCCACGGTCCCCCGAAGAGAGAAGAGCCGGAAGCTCATCGGCATCGGGACTGGCCGTGGGTTCTCACTTTCGCTGCTTTTTCCTCTCCCTCTAACCTCATAGCCGGGTCCTTATGCCGGCTACCCATGGAACGAACCAAGGCAAACCGTCGGGGACAAGCGAGCGGGGCGATGGGTAGCCGGGATAAGGACCCGGCTATGACGGTGGGCGTGGTGCGGAGTTGCGGCCCGCGGTGTTGCCCGGCGCTATCGTCCCGGAACGGTCAGCATCTGCGGAAGCAAGTGCCGCGATGGATCGGCGGCAACCGTCGCCGTCGCCCCACCGCCGCCGCCAAGGCTCGCCATGGCCGAGGCGAAGGCCGGAGCGGATGCCCCCGGTGGGAGGTCGTCCACGAGAACGCCGCCGCCGCCATCGCTCGAAACCTTCCAGACCGCACCGGTGAAGTCACCATTCAAATGGATCCTGGCCGTGTGGGTCCCGTCGCTGACGGTCAGGACGCCGCCGCGCGCATAGGCCTTGAAGGTGGCCTCGGATGAACTGACGAAACCGATGTCCTTGAGATCGAACTCGGCCCCGCCCGGAGCAAAGTTGAAGACATGGCCGGCGAAGTCCCGCGAGTCGGCGAGCACCAGTTCACCGCCTCCCGCGCCGAACCGCACGCGCTGGCTGAAGGTCGAATCGAACTGCGCAAATCCGCCATTGATCACCAGCTTGCCTGCTCCTGTGACGGCGCCTTCGACGATCAGTGCGCCGCCAACGGCAGACAGCACGCCGTCGTTGGCTATGGCGCCCTCGACCATGAGAGAGGGCGCCGGCGTGCCGGTCCTGGCCGGGACATGGCCGCCGCCGACGTTCAGGCCGCCGCCCGCGGCGACGCTCAGGCCGCCGACCATGGTGTTGCTGCCGGCCACACGCCATACGCCGCCGGTATCCACCACATAAGAGCCAAAGCCGGAATATTGCGTGCCAAACCCCGAAACGTGCCCTTGGCCGGTCCCAAATTCGAGCGTCCCGCCGCCACCGAGGGCAACGCCGTCGAGGCTCGAACCGACCTCAACCACCAGCCGGTCGTAGGCGGTCTGGAAAAAAACCGCCGTGCCGCCGCTCCCTGATATCTGGCCGTAGTTCACCAATGTCGCGCCACCGCCGTAGTAGGTCGCCGCGTAGAAGCCGATCTGACCGTCGATCGTCGCGGAGTGGTTGGCGTGGTCGCCGTTGACGACGAGGCCGCCGAACACCGTGGCGGCGCCGATCGTTCCACCCTCGATCAGGCCCAGATTGTAGGTTGCGCCGTCCAGGCTGGCGGAACCGACAAAGACCCCCGAAAGGGTGCCGAAATTGGTGATGACACCGCGAATGTCTTCGACGGCGACAGTCCCCGCGATAGTGGCCGACGTCACCGTCGCGCTGCCATTGACGATGTTCGCGACGTAGGCCACGACGCCGAAGCCTTGCTGGGCGTAACCGGAATCGCCATTGCCGCCGCCGGCGCCGCCGGCAATGGTCCCCAGGTTCGTCAGGCGCCCGCCACCGTGCAGTTCCACGCCCAGGCCACCCGTCCCGCCCGAGCCGTGGGAGTTGTAGTTGCCATGGCCGCCCTGTCCGCCGGCGCCGCCGACGACAACGCCCCGGTTGGTGAAGTCGCCATCCGCGACATAAAGGCCTATCCCGCCCTGACCGCCCGCGCCGATTCGGGAACCCGACGTCGAACCGCCGACCCCGCCAACGCCGCCGACAACGACGCCCGTGTTGACCATGATGCCGGAAACCTGAAAGGCGCCCTCGCCGCCCATGCCGCCCATCCCGCCGCCGCCGACGTAGCCGTAGCCTCCCTCGCCGCCGGCGCCGCCGCTGATGTGGCCTGCGTTGTGGGTGGTGGCGCTGAAGGCCACGGTCAGGCCGGCTCCGCCGACCTCGCCTGTCGCCGCATAGGCTCCTGTCAAGCCTGCTGTTCCGGTGACCGACGCCGACGCCCTGACCGTCAGGTTCGTGTAGGTCGCCGACAGCGAATAGCCGTCCGAATAGAGTCCGGTCAGTATCTTAACGGGTGGTGGCGGCATGGTGGGTTGGCCCCTTCTGAAATTGCAGTCGTTCCGCGCGGTCCCACACGCGAGCCAACTTACGTGGCTTGACTGATCGACCAGAACGCCCGCTTTCCAAGGCCGAGTCAATCGGCCGTTTCAGGCGATCGGCGTTGGGCGGGGGGCGGCGGGGCCAAGCGAGCGGGTCGATGGGTAGCCGGGATAGGGACCCGGCTATGACGGTAGGGGTGGTGTAGAAATGGGGTCTGTAGAAATGGGGTCAGTGTAGAAATGGGGTCAGAGTGGATTAACGGTTTGGCCCGGCCTTAATGCGCCCCAAAAAACGACTCTGACCCCATTTCCGCGGCGCGGCGAGGCACTGGACTGACCCGCGCATGCCTGCCACACTGCCTTGGCGGAGGGCGGGTTGGCCAACTGTTTGCGCGTTGTGGTTTACAGAGTATGTTCGGCGCGTGATCTCGTTCCGAAGGTGCAACCAAGCCCTTTTTAACTCGGAGGGTCTCCATGAAAATCAATCGATCAGCGAAGGTTCTTGTCGCCGTCTCAGGCGTATGTTGTTTGCAGTGGGGGACGCCGGCCCTCGCCGCCAGGACGTTTTGTGACCACTTCCGGCCGACCGCCAGTGCGAATTGGGGTAACGAGCGCGGCAACTGGCGCACTGGCAAAGGTCAATACGACGCGTCGCTTCCAGGCAACAATCCGGTCACCTATACTGACCTCACGCCCTATCAGGACCTCACGAATTTCACCCTATGGGTCAACGTGAACGACTTCAACGACGGCGGAGTCTGGCTGCGCAGCCAGTGGAACGGCGGCGCGATCAACGGAGTTCTGTTGGTGACGGGCGGTGATACGGGAACGAACAACGGCTTCTATTGGCACGTCGTCACAAACGGCACGGCAGGCCCACAGCTTCAGAATGTCTCCGTTCCTGGAATTCAAGGAACAAATGTCGCCCTGAAGATCGTGGTCAAAGGCAATACTTACAAATTGTATATGAATGGTGCGAGTACGCCGCTGTCGACGTTGGTCGACAGCACTTACGCGTCCGGTAGCGTCGGACTGTACGATTTTTCCCCGACCAGCGGCGCGAGCAGCCCGAGAGGCGAGACGTTCAGCGCCTTCTGCATAGACGAACATTGAGCACGGGAAAACCTCACCTGAAGGGAAAGGTGTCAGACTCCGTGAAATGCGGACCCTCTTTGACGGCCATCTGATTGCCTCTACCGTTTCCTGCGACGCCGGATTTTCAGGAAGGACCGATCCTTGATGCGATCACCGGTCGCTTGCGCCGTTGCGATCCTCTTGTCCCGCGCATCTACGCGCGCGGCGACACCGCCTCTGGACGTCCACGAACTTGCCACGGCGGTGGTGGCGATCGGGGATGAGCGTCTGCACGAGGATCAGGCCATCGAACCGATGGAGACAACTCTATCGCGCTCGATCTCGAGGAGCCAGTCACTCACGGACCGGTCTGCGACAGAGAAAGTGAAATCGGTCGTTTATGGCGCGTTTGCAAACGTGTCTGCAGCCGATCGCGGATGCCGGCCTGAGTCTGGTCCGTGCGGTTGAAGGCCACATGGGTGAACGGCGACATCGGACCCTTTTCGGTGAACAGCTCGGTGTCGGCCGCGTTGGCCCAGCCGAAGAAGGCCGGGGCCCCGCCGTCCTCGAGGCCGAAGAAGCAGTGGCAGTAGTCCCGTTCCACGCCACCCATGTGGCTGCGCTCGCAATAGGTGGCGATCAGCGGCAGGCCGATCAGATCCACATAGAACCGGCGCGTCCGCTCCAGGTCGCGCACGGCAAAGGCGGTGTGATGCAGTCGCGAGGGCAGCAGGCGTTCGGTGGTCATGCGGTTCCTCCTAGGCCTGGCGCCAGGATAGCAGCCAGGCTGGGGGGCAGCCAGCGGATGAACTGTGAACATCTCGCCCCCGTTTTCGGGGCGCCAAAAGTTGCTCCACCCCCCTTCCGTCATAGCCGGGTCCCCATCCCGGTTACCCATGGGCAGCCCAAGACAAACCGTCGGAGACAAGCGAGCGGAACAATGGGTAGCCGGGATGGGGACCCGGCTATGACGGAAGGGGTGGTAGGGAGCAGCGCCCGGGCGGCGAGAGAAAAAGGAGGCGCGTTCCTCGATCGTTGATCGAAATTGCGGGGACTTCGCCTCAGTCCCCCAGGCGGCGGCCCTCGGAGGCCTCATGGAGCAACACATCAATGGTCATGCGGTGCGCCCATTTCGCGAGGAAGGCAGTCATATGCGGGGTCTGCAGATGGCGATCGAGCGACGCGCGATCGGTCCAGCACTCGCTTACCAGTATAGCGGCGGAGTCGGCGTCGTCGATGGCGAAGTGGTAGAAGGTTGCTCCGCCCGCTGTTGCGGCGGGCCTGCCGGCGTTGAGGTCCGCGAGAAGGTCAGCGGCCAGGTCCGCGGCGACGGTAAAATGGCCAAGCGCGATCAGCATGATTTGTTCGGTCCCGCGCTACGAGAAAGCGGCATCGGCCGGCGCTTTGCCGGCCGCGCCCCACCCTGATGCCTTCCGCCTTCGCCCTTCGGGCTTCGGCGGACAGGTCGGCGTCTGTCCCTCCCCACTTTGGGGGAGGGAGGAGAGCAAGGTTGGTTAGGCTTCGACTTCGGCCGACTGCTTGGTGGTGAGGTCTTCGCCGGTGGTCTGGTCGACGACCTTCATCGAGAGGCGGGTCTTGCCGCGGTCGTCGAAGCCGAGGAGCTTGACCTTGACGATCTGGCCTTCGGTGAGGACGTCGCCGACCTTGGCGATGCGTTCGTTGGCGATCTGGCTGACGTGGACGAGACCGTCCTTGGCGCCGAAGAAGTTCACGAAGGCGCCGAAGTCGACGATCTTGACGACCTTGCCGTCGTAGATCTGGCCGATTTCCGGCTCGGAGGTCAGCGAACGGATCCAGTCGATGGCCGCCTTGATCTTGGCGCCATCACTGGCGGAGACCTTGACCATGCCATCGTCATTGACGTCGACCTTGGCGCCGGTAACGGCGACGATCTCGCGGATGACCTTGCCACCGGTGCCGATCACTTCACGGATCTTGTCGACCGGGATGGTGATGGTCTCGATCTTAGGGGCATATTCGCCGACGTCCTCACGGGCGCCGTCGATGGCCTTGGCCATTTCACCGAGGATGTGGATGCGACCGTCCTTCGCCTGGGCGAGGGCCTTTTTCATGATCTCTTCGGTGATGCCGGCGATCTTGATGTCCATCTGCAGCGAGGTGATGCCGTCAGCTGTGCCGGCAACCTTGAAGTCCATGTCGCCCAGGTGGTCTTCGTCGCCCAGAATGTCCGAGAGAACCGCGAAGCCGTCCGGCTCCAGGATCAGGCCCATGGCGATGCCCGACACCGGCTTCCTGAGGGGAACGCCGGCGTCCATCAAGGCCAGCGACGAACCGCAGACCGAGGCCATGGAGGAGGATCCGTTGGACTCGGTGATCTCGGAGACCACGCGCAGGGTGTAGGGGAACTCCTCGACGGAGGGCAGCATCGGGCGGATGGCGCGCCAGGCGAGCTTGCCATGTCCGACTTCGCGCCGACCTGGCGCGCCCATCCTGCCCGTCTCGCCGACCGAGAACGGCGGGAAGTTATAGTGCAGCATGAATTTTTCGTAATACTTGCCTTCCAGCGCGTCGATCATCTGCTCGTCGTCACCGGTTCCCAGGGTGGCGACGACCAGGGCCTGGGTTTCACCGCGGGTAAACAGGGCCGAACCGTGCGCGCGGGGCAGGATGCCGACCTCGGAAACGATCGGCCGGACCTTGTCGACGGTGCGACCGTCGATGCGGATGCCGGTATCAAGAATGTTGCGGCGGACGACGTCGGCTTCGAGTTCCTTGAAGACCGCGCCCAGCTTGGCGGCGTCGGTTCCGGTGGGATTGGCGTCCGATTTGGCGAACTGAGCCAAGGCTCTGTCCTTGGCCGCATGGACGGCGTCCTGGCGGGCGCCCTTTGCGACGATCTTGTAGGCGTCGGCCAGATCGGCGCCGATCAGGGTCTTGATTTGCGCCTTGACCGCGTCGGTGTCGTCCTGCGCGAAGTCGAACGGCTCCTTGGCGGCATGTTCGGCCAGTTCGATGATCGCATCGATGACCTGCTGGATTGCGGCGTGGCCAAACATCACGCCACCGAGCACCTGATCCTCGTTCAGTTCCTGGATTTCGGATTCGACCATCATCACCGCGTCGCTGGTGGAGGCGACCACGAGATCCATTTTGGTCTCCTTCATCTGCTCCAGCGTCGGGTTGAGGACATACTCGCCGTCAATCATGCCGACGCGGGCGCCACCAATCGGGCCCATGAACGGCGCACCGGACAGCACCAGCGCGGCCGAGGCGGCCACCAGGGCGACGATATCGGGGTCGTTCTCGAGGTCGTGGGCCAGGACGGTGCAGACGACCTGCACTTCGTTCTTGAAGCCCTTGACGAACAGCGGGCGGATCGGACGGTCGATCAGGCGGCTGGTGAGGGTTTCCTTCTGCGAGGGCGCGCCCTCGCGGCGGGGGAAGCTGCCGGGGATCTTGCCCGCGGCGTAGAACTTCTCCTGATAATTCACGGTCAGCGGGAAGAAGTCCTGGCCGGGCTTCGCGCTCTTGGCGAAGACGGCGGTGGCCAGCACCATGGTCTCGCCGTAGGTGGCCAGCACCGCGCCGTCAGCCTGACGGGCCATGCGGCCGGTTTCGAGCGTCAGCGTCTTGCCGCCCCACTCGATGGTCTTGCGTTTGATGTCGAACATTTCTCTTCTTTCTCAGCCCGTGGGCGTATTCCCGGCGGGCGCGGACAGGGGATCGCGGTAGGCGAATCCTCTCCAGTGAACAGGCGGGTTGAGGGATTTCCCTCGGCGTGTGTGGGCCCCTCTACAAGGGTCCCGGTCGCCGCATCGGTCCTCCGGCCTGTCGCGGGGAGCGGCGAAAACAGAACTCGAACCCGCCGCCCCGGCCACAGGACCAGGGAGCGGTTTGCGAGCGAGACTAGCGGCGCAGGCCGAGGGTCTCGATCAGCTTCTGATAGCGGTCCAGGTCGGACGTCTTCAGGTGGTCCAGGAGCGACCGGCGGGCGGAGACCATCTTCAACAGGCCCCGGCGCGAGTGGTTGTCCTTCTTGTGCATCTTGAAGTGTTCGGTGAGGTTCGTGATCCGTTCGGTCATGATCGCCACCTGGACTTCGGCGCTGCCCGTGTCCGCTTCGCCGCGGGCATGGGACTTGATGACTTCGGCTTTGCGTTCGGCCGTGATCGACATCGGGTTTCTCCGCTCTTCAAAGGTTGAAGACCCGCGAGGGTTCGAGCCGACCCGCACGCATCTCGCAGAGCGCGACCATCGATCCGCCCGCCATGGCCGAAACGGTGCGAGAGCCCGGCTTGAGCCTGGCCTTCACCGCTTCCACCTGTCGGGGAACGAGAACGATCGACCGTCCCTGCTTCAATCGGAAGGCGTCTTCGTCGGTCACGGCCAGCACCGGGATGTCGTCCAGTGCGGTCTCGACCGGAAGGAGTGTCTCCGATTGGCGGGCCTCATAGCCCAAATCCCCAAGCATTTCCAGCGTTACCGCCGTCGCCTCGGTGAACCGGCCCACGCGGGTGCGGCGAAGCGCGCTGACGTGGCCACACGCGCCCAGCGCATCGGCCA
>JANXTX010000265.1 GCA_025352165.1 Caulobacteraceae bacterium
GCGCTCAGCACCAAGAAGAACACAGAGGCTACGGCCATCCTCCTGGAAGAGCCGGAAAACCACCTTTCGCATGCGCGGCTGAACGAGCTGATCGCCGATTTGACCGAACAGCACGGCGAGAAGCAGATCATCATCTCGACCCACAGCAGCTTCGTGGCAAACAAGCTCGGCCTCGACCATCTGATCGTGCTGTGCGATGGAATGGTCGTTCGCATCTCGGAGCTGAAGGCCAGCGACTTCTTCAAGAAACTGGCTGGATACGACACCTTACGTCTTGCCCTAGCGAAGAAGGTGATCCTCGTCGAAGGCGATTCCGACGAGCTTGTGGTCCAACGCGCTTACATGGATGCGAACGGCGGTCGCCTGCCCATTCAGGATGGCATCGACGTCATCTCCGTCGGCACTGCGTTCCTGCGCTTTCTGGAACTGGCCCTAGCCTTGGAAATACCAGCGGCCGTCGTGACCGACAATGACGGCGATACCGCCGCCGTCGCGAAGAAATATGCTGCGTTCGAAAGCAAACCGTCCATCCGGATCTGTTTCGACCTCACCGTCGACACCGGGGCGCTGAAAGTCAGCGGCAAGCCCTTCAACTACAACACACTGGAGCCGAAGATCCTGAAGGCGAACAGTCTAGTGGCCCTCAACAAGGTGCTCGGGGCGGCGGCCAAGACCGAGGACGAGCTCCGTGTCTACATGCGCGCCAACAAGACCGAATGCGCCTTGGCGATCTTCAATTGCGCGACAGCGATCAGCTACCCCGACTACATCGCCCGGGCCATCGCCCGTTGATCGGCGAGAACAGGCTCGTCATTGCCGCGGCCGGTTCAGGCAAAACGACCTACCTCGTCGAACAGGCGCTCAAGATCAGAGACCAGCGGGTCCTGATCACCACCTACACCGACTCCAACGAGGCGGAGATCCGCCAGAAATTCTTCGAAGTCGTCGGCCACGTGCCGGCAAACGTAATGATCATGACTTGGTTCAGCCTGCTGATCACCCATGGTGTGAAGCCGTTCCAGGGCGCCGTGTTCGAGTTTCCCGTGAGGGGCATGCTATTGGTCCAGGCCCAGTCAGCCATTCACTACGTCAACCGGCAAGGCGTGGGGGTGCCTTGGCCCGAAGACGAGATCGCCCACCACTTCTTCAATCCCGTCGGCCAGATCTTCTCGGATAAGCTGGCCAAGCTGGTGATCCGGTGCAACGAGCAGAGCGGAGGCGCTGTTTTCGACAGGCTCAGTCGGGTGTTCCCCCACGTGTTCGTCGACGAGGTCCAGGACCTCGCCGGATATGATCTCGACATCCTGGAGGCGCTTGCTCGAAGCCCCGCCTGCCTGCTGATGGTCGGCGATCCTCGGCAGGTGACCTACCTGACCCACAACGAGCGCCGCTATGGAAAGTACGCAAACGGCGGAATTGCCGACTTCATGCGGGCGCTTCCCCAAAAACTTCGGATCGAGATTGACGACGCGAGCCTCATCCGTTCGCACCGCAACAGCGCCGCCATCTGCGCGGTGTCGTCCCGTCTGTTCCCCAGGTTTGCTCCAACGCAGGCCTGTGAGTGCGCCACATGCCGCGGATTCCTTCCGGCCAACGCAGGCGTCTTCATCCTAAGGATTTCGGACTACACCCATTACTTGGCGACCGTCAGACCGATGCAGCTCCGCGACAAGATCACCGCCACGGGGGTCGATCCGTTGTCGCCGGTGATGAACTTTGGGGAATCCAAGGGCAGAAGCTTCGATCACGTAGTCATCCTCCCTACGGCCCCGATGCAGAAATGGCTCGCCGATCCGAACTCCAACTTGGCGGATCAAAGCCGCGCCAAATTCTACGTCGCCCTGACCCGCGCGAGGCACAGCGTGGCCGTAGCTATGGACTGGAAATTAGCGGACCTGCCGGCGGGATTTGCGTTCTACGAGCGCCCTGAAACCTGACCCAGCCCCCTACCGCCTTTAAGCGGACTCTTCCAAGGTCTGCTATGAGTCATACACGGAAAGGTCGCCGTTGACCGAGCCTGCAGCCGAGCGGCTCCATCGCCGGCGCCTGGACACAACCGGCGTCCGTCGGGGCGGGGAGGCGCAACGGGCAGTTGTCCACAGTTTCGACGATCGCACCTTTGCGTTAATTTGGCGCGGACCGTGTCAATTGATCGGGCGCCTCCTGGGGCGCGAACGCGCTGTATGCGGGCCACACGCTGGCTACATGCGGGTCGGTCTCCAGGCTCACCAATCTCCATCCGCGGCGTACTTGACAATTCGCAAAAGATTGCAATATGTGAATCAATTCCCTCGCGCCGGAAGGGCCGCATCCATGACCGACACCCAGTCCCTGATCCCCGCGCCCGCGCTCGATCGCGGCGGCGATGGCCGGGGGTGCGCTGATCGAGTTGGAGTCCGTGCTGCTGTCGGAGGGGGCGATGCGGTAGAGCAGGGCGATCCACCGTATTTAACGGTGAATTAACGGTGTTTCGGGGCCGGGGGGCGCCGGATCCGACCCGCACGGTTTGCGGAGGACGGAGGAAAATAGAAGAAGTTTTAACCACGAAGTACACGAAGGACACGAAGAAACAAAAGTAAGTTAGGTATGACGCTTCGCGTGAAGCGCACTGTAACTTCTTAGTGCCTTACGTCTTCGTGTCCTTCGTGTACTTCGTGGTTCAAACTTCTTTTAACGCGCTGTCCGAACCAACGCGCCTAAAGCTTTACCAGCATCTTGCCGGTGTTCTCGCCTTTGAACAGCTTCAGGAACGCGGTTGGGGCGTTCTCGATGCCGTCCTCGACCGTCTCGCGCCAGGTCACCTTACCGGCGGCGATCCAGCCCGACATCTGCTCCACGAACGCCGGCAGTTCATTGAAATGGCTGGAGACAATGAAGCCCTCGATGCGCAGTTGCTTGCCCACGGCCATGATCAGGCCGCGTACCCCGGCGCCCATGTCGGTGGCGTTGTACTGCGAGATCATGCCGCAGAGGGCAAAACGCGCGAACGGGCGTGCCGCCATCAGCGCCGCTTCCAGGTGGGCGCCGCCGACATTGTCGAAATAGACGTCGATGCCATCCGGCGCGGCGCGCATCAGCGCCGCGGTCAGGTCGGGCTCGGCCTTATAGTCGATGGCGTGGTCGACGCCGATCTCCTTCAGATAGGCGATCTTGTCGGCGCCGCCGGCCGAGCCGATCACCGTGTGGCCCTTCAGCTTGGCGATCTGGCAGACGATCTGGCCCACCGCTCCGGCCGCGCCGGAAACGAACACCACATCGCCTTCCTTCAGGGCGGCGATCTTGATCAGGCCGACATAGGCGGTCATGCCGGGCATGCCGGCGACGCCCAGGAACGCCTGCGGCGGCAGGCCGTGGGTGTCGAGCGCCTGCACGGCGGCCGCCGGGGCGTTGAACGCTTCGCGCCAGCCGAAAAAGCTCTGCACCAGATCGCCGGCCTTGAACGCCGGATCGTTCGACTTGGTGACCTCGCCGACCGCGCCGCCCTGTAGCGCCTCGCCGATCTGGAATGGCGGGGTATAGCTCTGCACGTCGTTCATGCGGCCGCGCATGTAAGGATCGACCGTCATCCAGGTGTTGCGGACCTGCACTTCGCCGGGGCCTGGATCGGGGAGACTGACCGAGGCCAACTCGAAGTTGTCGGCGGTCGGCGTGCCGACGGGGCGGCTCTTGAGACGAATTTCGCGTGAGGTGGTCATGGCGTCAGGCTCCCGATTGGTCCGCATTGGCGGTTTCCGGCAATGGATTAGCGCGGATGGGCCGCGCGCTCCAGCGTGCAAGTCGATCACTGGCGTGATAGGCGCGAACGATGGTTGCAAAACTCAGAGCCGGCGTCGTCGGCGCAGGTGTGTTCGGCGGCTACCACGCCGCGAAATATGCGGGCATGGCTGACTGTCAGCTCACCGCGGTTCTCGATCCTCATCCCGAGCGAGCGCGGGAGATGGCCGAGCGGTTCGGCGCGCATTGCTGCGCGGACCTTGCCGAGTTGCTGGGCATGGTCGATGTGGTGTCGGTGGCATCGCCCGCACAC
>JANXTX010000318.1 GCA_025352165.1 Caulobacteraceae bacterium
TGTTTCGTGGATCACCTTCGAGAAATGTGAATTCGGTAGCTCTGTATGTGGAACAACGTCGGCGTAGTCCGCTTAACCTGGCGCCTATGGGCCAGGAGCCAGCGCTCCGGCGGATAGACCGGGCCTCACCCTTCCGCAGTCGCCGGATTCACCATCGCGGCGTTGATCGGATGGGCGATATGGGTCTCGGCGAGCGGCGTGGCCGGTCCTTCGCCGAACGCGGCTTTCATGTGGTCCACAAGGCCCTGGCAGACCGCCTTGTCCGGGATCTCGTTATTCACGCCGACCTCAAACGTCCCGCCAACCACCACATGGTCCGCGCGCGGAAAGATGTAACCGGACTCGCCATCGAGAAAATGCAGGTTCGGTTGCGGCGGCAGCATGGCCAGCTGTCCGGTGATCGGCGACATCCTGGCGTCGTTCCACAAGGTCATCGACCCCAGGCCGGTGCAATTGACGACAATGGGCTCCGCCACCGACGTCAGGATGTCCGACCGGCTGGCGAACCGCCTGGACACAAACCTGACCCCGCGCGCCCGAAGATCGCCCTCCAGCCTCGCCAGGAATATCGGCGGCTCGATCAATAGCGTCTCATACCGGAACCCGGGCTTGGCGTGGCCCTTGAACGGCAGCCGCGCCAGCGCCACCGGCGGCGGAATGAGCCCCGGCGCCAACCGCAGGACCACCTCGAGATTGTGCGACCGTGTCGCCGAAAAGTTCGGCTGTTCCGAAACGCCGAAGCCTTTGCCGATGCTGGCCTTGAAGGTCGTGTAGGCAGTCCGCACGATCTCGCCCAGTTCGGCCTCCTTGCCCTGGAAGTCGACCACCGACACCGCCCATTGTCCGCCGGCCTTGTGCGAGGTCGTCTCGGTCGGCGCCCGGTCCGAATAGACTGTGACCGTCAGCCCCAGATCCAGCAGCAGGCTCGCCGCGGTCAGCCCCATCACCCCGGCCCCCAGAACCGCGACGGCCGTTTCATGCGTCGCCGCCACGCGCGCCTGGACGATCCCGCGCACCTTGTCCGCGCACCCCCAGCTCAGCGTGATGCCCGCGCCGCCATGCCCATAGTTATGGACGACGAACTTGTTGCCGTTCGTCTCGGCCTCAAGCCGGTAAGACCCATTGCGAAACGGCCGCACGCCGGCGACGCAGGCGCCTGGAGCGTCCGGGTCGAAGGTGAAATCCGGGGTGGGGAGGTCGGGGGTAGCGGGCATGGGTGGTGTCCTTGGAGGGATCCGGAAATGATCGACAGGATAACCTGTCGACTTCCATCCGTGCGCAACATTCATTCCTGGCCGAGCATACGCTTCGACATCAAACATCCAAAGCGGGAGCCGTATGCCCTAATTGGGCCCATACCGATCTGTGCGGGTGGCCATCACTAATGGGCATCCCCGCCGCGATAGTCACTTTCAAATCGCCTTCGCGGTAGCGTTTGTCGGAGTAATTCAATCTGACCCCATTTCTCCCCGCATTTCTCCCCGCGGATATCATGCGCGCTCGCGGCGGGGAGGACCCAAGAGGCACCGCTCCTCTATGGGACAAATATCACCAACTAATGGTGCAGTTACGCACAGACGTGGTGAGAGAAGTGGCTAATATCGCATCACGTAGCCGGGAGCCGGCTCTGGCCCGGCTCTCGAAATAATATCGACGAAGTTTCTTTTACGGCAAAGAAGAGGGGGATCGTGACGGTGATGCATAACAAGAACACGCTACATCTCTGGATGGTCATCCCGGCCCCGAAGCTTGCGGGCACGTCGCTGACCGGCCGCCGGATATC
Source organism: Caulobacteraceae bacterium (assembly GCA_025352165.1). GTDB lineage: Bacteria > Pseudomonadota > Alphaproteobacteria > Caulobacterales > Caulobacteraceae > Acaudatibacter. The sequence continues at coordinate 1,784 of JANXTX010000318.1, forward strand.
GTCAACAGTCGCTACGGCCGTAACGTTCGGGTTTGCAGCGATCGCAGCAACAGCAGATGCACAGGCGACGTCGACACCCCTCGATAATATTGCCTTTCGGGAGCAAAGATTGAACGCTGCCCTTGGAACGGGATATGGCTCGCTGACAAGTGCGCGAGCGTTTACCGCTCTGGATGGAGCGGCCGGAGGCGGCGCATCCTACAGTCTAAACGCAATCTTGCCTGTGGACTACAATAGTAATGCTGAAATGGTATTGCAAAATGGAACGTCTACAGTTGAAGGTACGCCCGAGATTCGCTTTTCGTGGAAAGCTCCGGTGGGGACCGAGGGCGTGATTTTCACGGGATATTTGGACGGAAGTGTCGATAGGTTCGCCTCGTCCAACGGCGCTGACGGAGATTCCCTCGTTGGGGCTTTTCGATTTCAACGCAACACGGGGAAAAACGACCAGGAATGGCAGCCTTACATACAGTATAAGGTAGTAAATTCGTTTTCACCTTTCTTCTCAAGTCCTGCTGCGACGTCCAATCAAGTCACCATAGGCTTCGACGAGGCATTCAATTTTTTTCAAAATGGCGACCGAATTGGCGTACCGCTACCAGTAATCGATTCAACAAACGGAACATACTGGTCAGTCGGTTTGTCGGGATATGTCGGAAGAACCTTTGTACCGTCTTCCGTGTCGTACGATAGCGTTTTTCTCGCGCCATCTCTGACTTGTAATATATCAAACACTCGCAATGATAATAATTCAGCCGCACAAGTTAGTGCGAGTGTTGAGTTGGATATCTCTCGCAGGTGGTACGACGCCAGCGCGGGGTTCTCGCAGCATGCCTGGAGTCTGACACCAATATTCACGTTTGAATTTGACCCGCCACTGAGTTGGTTCGGCTCGGGACTCCAGGAGAAACCTGAGAAGGTGTACCAAAATATTGGTCGGCCCAGGTTTGTATTCCAGGCGGCGTATGTCAAGAACTATTCCAACTTATCGACCAGCGAGTTTTCTCAATGGGCAGTGGGGCCAAGCATCCATGCAAGCTGGAAGTTCTAAGGGCAAAATTTTCTGACCATATGGACGATCTAATGACAGAGTCAATCGAATTCCCCATGACCGGGGAGACCCGAAATTTCCGGTTCTTTGTTCAAAATACCGTAGGCGCTGCCGGTGTTGCAGTGACAGATCTACTTCAGCAAAATTGCGAGGTGGATCTAAACAAATTGATTGGCATTTTCAACAAAGGGCTTCCACCGGAATTGCCATTTAAGATTGTGATTGATGAATCTGATGACGGTGCTTCCCATTCAGGATGTTCTGAAACAGAGATTCATATTGGTTTCAACAAAACGTTAAGGAGCAAATTCTCGCCCGGCAAGATGGCGAGCATTTATAGGCTGCTTTTGGTCGCGGAGGTGGTTGAAGTTTTTGAAGCGATGATGAGGGAATGGAATTGTGGCTTCGCGCCGGGTGAAGGATTGTCGAGGGTCCTGGCGTTGTATGTGGTGCCCGCAGGTGAATTTAACAGTACCTCAGCGGATTGGCTTGCCACAAAACCACTTCAGAATTGGGTAGCGCAAATCGATCCAAGTGACCAGAATCCGGTGTCGATCGGCTGCGCGGTTCTGTTTCTGAACTGGCTACACTATGTGAAAGGTTTCTCGTGGGTTGACATTGTGGCTGCAGACTCTGGCAAGTTGTCTGGTGTCTATAAGGCGTTGACGAAGTCCGATAACGGTTGGGCCGTGTTTAGCGCAGATATTGAGGCTAGGCGGAAGGCAGGACAGTTGACCGACGTGGTGACGGACCAGCCTTTCCCTGTTGAATAGAGAGCGGGCTTCTTGGCGTTTATGTGGAATAGGGCGGTTGCGATTGGTTGGGATTGGCGTTCAACTGGCATCTTATCCCGTTTCGTTAGGCTGGCATCCCGAGAGACAGTGAACCTTTTCGTTCTGATGCGTGAGCGCATTGGCGGCGGGGCCCTAAGGAAATGAGTGGTGCTTTTTCGCTGATTGAGTAGGCCGGCCGGCAAGAACCAAACAGGGCCTGTGGTCACACAGGTGCGACGTGGAAGTCACAGCGAGGTGGCGGCAATCGGAGTGCAATATCGACCTTGATGCAAAGGCTTGACATCGGCGAGTTCCGCCGATAGATCAAAATTGCATGATCGGCATTGACGCAAAAAAAATCTTCCACCTCGCCGCCGTCGCCGACCTCTCCGCCGGCCACCCCATCCGCACGGCCGTCGACGAACTCCCGCCCGGCGACACCGGCGTCATCCAGATGCGCAACGTCGACCCCGACCTCGGTGTAGACTGGCAAGGCCTCACCCACGTCGAGCTCTCCCCCGCCCGCCGCATCGACTTCCTCGCCGCTGGCGACGTCATCTTTTCCACCCGAGGTGCGCGCAACTACGCGGTCGCCCTCGACAACGTCCCGTTCCCATGCGTCTGCTCCCCCCACTTCTTCGTGATCCGCGTCCGCTCCGACGCCATCGATCCCGCCTTCCTCGCCTGGCAGATCAATCAGGCCCCGGCCCAGGAATACCTGCGCAGCGCCGCTACCGGCTCCCACATCCTCAACATCCGCCGCGAGGTGATCGAGCAACTGCCAATCGTTGTTCCCCCGCGCGCGCAACAGGCGACCATTGTGGCCTTCGCCGACGCTGCCCGTCGCGAGAAACAGGTGCTCGCGGCCCTCATCGAAACCCGCCAGCAACAGATGGACCGGCTCGCCGCCGAGCTCCATCGCGTGACTCAGGAGTAACCATGGCCGCCGCCATCAGTCAGGACGACGTCAACCGGGCCGTCTGGTCCGCCTGCGACACCTTTCGCGGGACCGTCTCGCCGGACATCTACAAGGACTACGTCCTCACCCTGCTGTTCCTGAAATACATCAGCGATGTCTGGCAGGATCACCGCGACGCCTACCAGAAGGACTATGGTGAAGCCCCGGAAATGATCGCCGAACTGATGCGTAGTGAGCGCTTCGTCCTGCCCGACGGCGCCAGCTTCTATTCCCTGTACGAGCGCCGCCACGAAGCCGGCAATGGCGAGCGCATCGACAAGGCCCTGCACGCCATCGAAGACG
>JANXTX010000328.1 GCA_025352165.1 Caulobacteraceae bacterium
TCCCCCTGCAGGGGGACCAAGTGCGGGCCCCTCTATGCGCCCTTTTCAACATACAAGGTGGTGAGGCCCAAGGCGCAGACCCTCGAATGGGATGGATTCGAGCCGCTTCTGCAGCGCATCAGCGACGTGCTCGACGACTACAAGCCACCCACATAGTGGAGTGCAACCCAGTAGTGAGACAGGAGAAATGGGGGGCGGATAGATTTAAGAGTCGCGCGCGAATTTAGTATGCGCCGTGAATGAATTGACTCTGACGCCAGCTCCAAGGCGTAACCCTCCGGTGAGGACCGCCTTGCGCAGGTGGGCGGGAGCCGCAAGTTTGCGCGCTTAAGCCGACCTTAAGAGCGCTCATAGCTGCACCTCATGGCCCAGATGACCGTGTTCACCGGCCCCGAGCGTCGACGGCGTTGGAGCGAGGATGATCGCCGGAGGGAATAAGGAGACAGGAGTAATATTCCCTTTTTGTTCTCCTGGTGCCACGGCGCGGCGATGGTTCGTTTCGCCCGCATTGTCGTTCCTGGATGTCCCCACAGGTCACGGCGCGGGGGAACCGGCGCGAGCCGATCTTCTTCGAGGACGGCGATCAGGACATCCATTGCGACATCTTGCGGAATACGGTGACAGTGCATTTATATGCCGTGTTTGGGCGCTCTGCGGCTGGCTTGTAAGTGCACTGTCAGAGCGCCAAGAAGCTGGCGCGTTCCAGCCGGCGGAAGTCCGGTCCAAGCAAGCCGTAGCGGGCGCTTGGTAGTATGAATAGGTCGACAGGATACCGTGTCGACCTATTGCCTTGCCTGACCTATTGCTTGCCGGCGCTACAGGTCTTCTACGACGAGCGCCCGGATCGTTGACACCGACAGGAAGAGTCGCAGTGGATTCGAGGCCAATGGCGCAAAGCCGTAGCCGACATAGAGGGCGAGTCGTTTTGCGACGGCCTCGGGATAGCGGTGACAGTGCACCTATCTCGACCCGGGAAAGCCGCTTCGGACGAAATAAGTGCACTGTCACCGAAATGCCACGAAATGCCACCGCAATGCCATACGGGTCGGTAATTTGTGGCCACGAAACACCTGGTCCTAAGTATATTGCGAGCCTTCGACAGACGCGCCGACCCTTCCACCCTGCCGGGTCGTCCCGCGGATCATGTGAGCGTCACGCGTAGCGGGGGCGGAACAGGAGCCATCGCCGAATGCCCAAAACCACCTCCCGATCCGCGCGACATCCAAAGGCCGTGATAGCGGTTGTTGAAGACGACCCGCTGGTCGGCAGGGGACTGCACGACTTGCTCAAGGCCCGCGCCTGGGCAGTGGACGACTATCCCACCGGTGAGGACTTTCTGGCGGACCTACGACCCGGGCGGGTCTCCTGCCTGTTGCTCGACGCCAAGCTACCTGGCATCGGCGGCCTCGACCTTTTGGCGCAATTGCGCGCCGACGGTCACCACTTTCCGGTAATCGTCATCACCGGCGTCAGCGACATCAAGACCGCTGTCGCGGCCATGAAAGCCGGCGCCTTCGATTTCATTGAAAAGCCGGTTCTTGGTCCGGAACTGATCGCCGCCGTCACGCGCGGCCTGGAGCAGAGCCATGACGCGGGCAAGGCCACCTCCTGGCGGGCCGAGGCGGCGACGCGTATCGGCGCCCTGACCGGGCGCCAGCACGAGATCATGAGCTTGGTCCTGGCGGGACATTCGAACAAGAATATCGCGGCTGACCTTGGCATCAGCCAGCGTACGGTCGAAAACCATCGCGCCCGAATCATGACGCGGACGCAGTCGAAGTCGCTCCCGGAATTGACCCGCCTGGCCATGAGCGCGGCCTGGACCGGGCCGGAAGATCCGGCCATGGCGCCACCGGCGCCAGTCACCCTGGCATCGGTCTCGCCGGCGTCTGGCGCGGCTTTGGCCCTGGCATCGTCACAGGTTCAGTCCGAGGATGACCAGTTCCGCCGGTTTTTTGATGCCGCGCCCATGGCGATCGTCATTGGCGCAATGGCCGCGCCGGAAGTCATCGTCTACGCCAATCCGGCCTTCGAGCAATTGTCCGGGCAATCGCTGGCCGAGGTCGAGGGCAAACCCTGGTCAGTCCTTCGCGGCTCAGGTTCCGCCAGCCCGGATCGACTTCTCGGACGGGCAATCGTCGACGCCAACGACCGGGTCGGCGCGTTCGAGCTGCCCGGCGCGGCGGGAAAGGACCTCACTGTCGACGCCTATGTAAGCGTCATCGTCGACGATGACGATCAGCCGGCGTTTCGTCTGGCGGTTCTGGTCGTTGTTGACAACGATGCGGCGGCGAACCGCAGTGAACTGGAAGAAAAAATCCGCGAGAAAGACACGATAATTTTAGAAATTCAACACCGCGTCAAAAACAATCTGCAAATGATCACCTCTCTCATACGTATAGAGGCGCGCAATTCTTATAAAAAAAGCGACAATATACCGCTCGGAAGACTTGAGGGGCGTATAAATTCCATTCAAATTATCTATAAACTTCTGTCAAATTTTGCGCAGAGCGATGAAGTCGATCTTGGAGTCTA
>JANXTX010000329.1 GCA_025352165.1 Caulobacteraceae bacterium
CCGTCCTAAGGCACATGGCGCTCAACATTCTCAACGCCAACAAATCCAAAATCTCAGCCCGACGGAAAATCAAACGCGCTGGGTGGAACAACAATTTTCTCGCCAACCTCATCGCTCAGTTTTGATATGCGATTGCCCTGCTTCAGAACGGTGAGCAGGTTTTGGTCGGCCGCGCCATGCGGAAACAGTTGGACGAGCTTCCTTGCCCGCGCGTCCGCGTCACGCCGTCCGGCTATGAAGTCTAGCGTGTCATCATAGACCCGCATTTCATGATCGAGACGAGATGCGGTGGTCATGAAGGTCTCGAGTTCGCCGAGGCGGTCGTCAGGCAGCCGGCCTTCCTCCCGGAGGTCGAACAGCCTGGCCGCGGTCTCGCGTAGCGCGGACGGGCAGTCGGTTCCTGCCCGGAAATGCACGCTACGCCGGCCGTCATTGCGTAGGTACAACTCGGAAAATGACGGTTGATAGCCGCGCGCGAACGCTGCCTTCGCTCCGCGCTTCTTATCCAGTCGGGCAAGTGTGAACTCGATGTGCTTGCAGGTCCCCAGTTCACTGGTGGCGTAGTCGGGGCAGGCGCAGAAGTTGCCGCCCGGTCCTCGACCGCGAATCGAGACCCGGTAGCTGGACTTCGAGGCTGGATTGCTGACCCTGAACTCGGAAAAGAAAGGTTCGCCGGTCAGATTCTCCAGGCCGAAATTCTGCTCCCGGCCGAACTGTCGGCGCAGGCCTAGCTGCCACTCCGCCGCGGACAGCTGGACGGGCGCATGGGTCCGCGAAAGCTTCGGTTCCCTGGCCGGCTTGGCGGGCACGTTCCGCTTTCGGTTCTTGCTTGTCATCCGAACACATCTCCTCTCATCGGCCGGATTGGATCATCGCAGATTTTGCTGCGACGCCGTTAATACGCGCGACTCACAAACCTAGTGTCAGCAGGGTCTTCCATCGCACCGTAGGGCTGCATACCTTCCATTCAACGGCAAACGTGGTCGAAGAGCGATGAACCCGAAGAATCGAGACGCGCTCAGGGCACGCATCGTAAAGGCTGCCGAGGCGGCCCTCGCCGCGAGGATCTATGCAACTTCGATCGATGTGCTGGTCGGTATCGGCTGGCTCGATCCGGGTGCAGTGGACAGCTGGCGGCGCGGACAGCTGGACTGCCTTGAGCGGGCCATCCAGGCCAATCCGTCGCGCGTTTCCGAGGCGATGAAGCTGTTTCGCCAGTGGGCGGATGAGAAGGGCCTGAAGCCGAGTCAGACCGACTATGTCGCGCGCAGTCCGGGGCGCGAGATGCTGCGCTTCAGCATGAGCGGCGATTGGGCCAGTGAGATGCACTACCGCACCCACTGGGTCTCGCGGGCGCTCAGCGAGAAGCAGCGCGAGCACTTGGCAGAGAAAGCCAGTCGGCCGCCGGATCTGGTGGTGATTCAGCCCCTGAACAGGGATTGGACGTGCCACCGCTGTGGCGGCTCAGGCAGACTTCTGATCATGGAGGAGCCGGGGCCGGCGTGTCTGCCCTGTGTCGGCCTGGGTGACCTGGAATTCCTCGGCGCGGGCGACGCCGCGCTCACGCGAAAGGTCAAGGCCATGAGCCCGAGATCGGCCATCGTCGTGCGCTTCAGCCGCGCCCGCGGCCGCTATGAACGTCAGGGCATCCTCGCCGAACCCAAAGCCCTGGAAAAAGGTTTGGCGGAGATCGAAGCCGCGAAGATCAATAGCGGCGACCGGCGCCTTGGCAGGGGGCCTCTATCACCTCAGACATAGCCGCGCCGACTATCCCGCAGGCGGGCGCTCCGGCGGGCTCCGACTGAAAATTGTTTTCGAGTCGGCACGCGATGGGCGTGTCGCGGCGTCGTCATCGCAATCGGGGCACAGTGGAAGGGGCATTCCGATTTGCGTTGGCGATACGAGAAAGATTTCGCGCGAGCGTGGAGCGAATCGACCGGCTCGGTCGGAGGGCATGGATTGCGATCGCGGTCGGCGCGTTTGCGTCCGTGGTCGTCCTGGCGCCGACGCTCGCTTATAACCGACCTGACGTGCTCGACCTGGCGAAATACAAGGGCAAGGTCGTCTATCTGGATTTCTGGGCATCCTGGTGCGGGCCATGCAGGCTCTCGTTCCCGTACATGGAGTTGATGCGATCAGCATATGCTCGGAAAGAGTTCGTTGTTATCGCCGTCAACGTCGATCATTCGCGTGAGCGAGCCGACGCCTTCCTGAACCAGGTCGGTGGCAATGTGTCGGTGGTGTACGACCCTAAAGGGGCGATCGCGGCCAAATACCATGTCTCGGAAATTCCGACGTCCGTGCTGATCGGCCGGGACGGTCGAGTCCGCTACGTCCACCAGGGATTCTTCGCGGCGAAGACCCTGCAATACGAATCCCAAATCGAGGAACGGATAAATGAGAAATGGAACAGTCCCGTGGCAACGGGGCAGAGGGGGAGCGGCGACGCTGATGCTGGCATTGGCCTGCGTCTGTTTGTCGGCTTGCGTGGGAACCGCAGGCTGGAACCGGGATATCCTGGCCAAACGGGCGATGTCGCTGAACACCCATCCCAACATCACCGCGTTGCACGATCACATCTATTTCAGCAATGAAGGCTCAAGCGGCGGCCGGACGACAGACGGCGGTGGCTGCGGATGCAACTGAATCGCACGCGGCGTGGCCGCATCGCCCGAACCCTCGTTCTGCTGTCGGCCAATCTATTTGTCGCCACCGGGGTGAGCGCGCAGGATTCATTGGCAAACTCGACGATATATACGGCGCCCGCAGATGGCGGAGCGGTCAATGACGACACGCGGACGGACCTGAGCATGACACGGATCGACGCCTCCGTCCTATTCCATCAGGAGGATGGCGGCCGTATCCGGACCGTCGAACCGGTCGTCGCGGCCACGCTAAACGCTGGCAATGGCGATGTGCTGTCGGTCAAGCTGACCACCGCCTGACCGGCGCGACGCCCAATGGCGCGGCTCCATGGAGCGCGGCGCAGACCTTTACGACACCTGCCCACGCGCAGGGAACCAGGACCACGGTCACTGTATCGTCCGGAGGCAGTAATTTGGTGACAATTGAATCAAACCGCTAGCGGTTTAGTTCAATTGGCGATGAGACAGTGCGACCACCTGTCAGTGCGACCGGGCTCGACCTGAGCAGTCAGATCTCGATCATATCGAAATCGCCCTTTGGTGTGCCGCACATCGGGCAGATCCAGTCGGCGGGGATGTCGGCCCAGCGGGTCCCCGCCGGGAGTGCTTCCTCGGGGGCGCCGGCTTCCTCGTCATAGACGTACCCGCAGGTTCGGCACTGAAACGTCTTGTAGCCGCCGGGTGCGGACATGTCGGTTGTCTCCTTTGCTAACCGTGCGCAGCCTCCAGGCTGAGACGGAGGGTCGCGAGGCTGGCCTCGCGGATCGGGCTTAGGTTCATCGACGGGTCGACAAGCATTTGTATGGCGAGACCGAGTTGCAGGCTGCCGACCATCATGGCGATTGCGTCGGCGTCGACTTCGGGGCGGATGTCGCCCTGGACCTGGCCCTTTTCGACCAACGCGCGAATGCGGAAGCGGACCCGCTCATGTTCGGCTGCGAACGCGTTTCGCAATTCGTTCAGGTTGGCGACCGCCGAGGACAGGAGTGTGAAATAGGCCCGCAACTCGGTGTCGTCAGAGAGATGGCGTAGGAATAGGTCGGTGTAGGCGACTACGGCCTCCAGGCCTGACATTGCGTCGATGCCATGGGCCGCATCGAGCGCGTCGCGCCGTTCGTGCAGATAGCTGATGACCGCGTCGATCAGGCCACGCTTTGAGCCGAAACGCTGGGTCACCAGGCTTCGGTGCATGCCCGCCCGTTCACCGATGGCTTCGAAAGTGGCCCCGCTGACGCCCTTTTCCGCAACAATGGCGATTGCGGCCCGAACCAGGCCGAGCTGTGATCCCGCCCGCCGCTCGGCCTGGGAGCGTCTCGCCGGCCTCTCCGCAATCTGCGTTCTGCCCAACATGCAATCACAATAACATATTAGTTGAGAAACTAACAACCGAGTGCTAGCCTGACAGGGCCGAACAGCGGAACCGCGCCGGCAATACCGTTCGCAAGGTGGGGCGATCTTAAGGGAGACTTCCTTGGCGGCCATTCCTCAGGACATTGCCAACACCATTGTCGATCCAACCGCCTATGCGGATGGCGATCGTATCGATCAGGCGTTCATCCACCTACGCCGCGAAGCGCCGCTGGCGGTGGCTCACCCGGAAGGGTTCGATCCCTTTTGGGCGCTGACCCGTCACGCCGACATCCAGGCGGTCGAGCGACAGAACGATCTGTTCCACAACGGAGACCGCTCGGCGACGCTGACCACCATCGAGGGGGATCGGCTGGTGCGGCAGATGACCGGCGGCTCGCCACATCTGATCAAGTCGCTGGTGCAGATGGACAATCCCGACCATGCCGCATACCGGCGGCTGACGCAGGGCGCATTCCTGCCGCAGAATCTGCGCGGTCTGGATGGGCGAATTCGCGAGATCGCCCGAGAATTTATCGACCACATGGCCTCGTTTGGCAGTCAGTGCGATTTCGCCCGCGACGTTGCGTTCCTCTATCCGTTGCGCGTGATCATGGAGTTGATGGGTGTGCCGCAGAGCGACGAGCCGTTCATGCTGCGGTTGACGCAGGAACTGTTTGGCAGCGCCGATAAGGATCTGAATCGCTCGCACGAAGAGGTCGGGTCGAGCGAAAAATTCGCCATGGATCTCCAGCAGACGGTAGCCGACCTCGAAGGCTACTTTGGCAAGGTCACCGCGGACCGACGGGCGCATCCGCGCGATGACCTGTGTAGCCTGATCGCGAACGGCCAGATCGATGGTCAGCCGCTCGGGTACATCGAGACGATGGGCTACTACATAATCGCCGCTACAGCCGGACACGACACAACCTCGAATACGACGGCGGGCGGATTGTGGGCGCTAGCGGAAAACCCCGAGCAGTTCGCCAAGCTGAAGGCTGATCCCTCGCTGATCCCGGGCCATGTCGAGGAGTCGATCCGCTGGGTGACGCCGGTCAAGCACTTCATGCGTACCGCGACAGCCGATACGGAAGTGGCCGGCGAGAAGATCGCCAAAGGTGACTGGCTGATGCTCTGCTATCCCTCCGGCAATCGCGACGAGGCCGTGTTCAGCGACCCATTCGTCTATGACATCGAACGCACGCCCAACCGGCATGTAGCTTTTGGATATGGCGCGCATGTCTGCCTGGGCCAGCATCTGGGACGTATGGAAATGCGCATCCTGTGGGAGGAACTGCTGCCGCGATTGAAGAGCATCGAGCTGAACGGCACGCCGGAACGCTGGGCTGGGAGCTTCGTCTGCGGACCCAAGACCGTACCAATCCGCTACGAGATGCACTGACCGGCATTGACTGCACGCGGTCTTTGAGGCGGGTAGGCGACAAAGTGGGCAAGCAATATGCCAGCGAATAGATACAACGCGAGAGCGAGTCGGGGAGCTTGATGACGACCACGGCCAATACGTTGCGTGAAGGACTGAGTCGTTATCTATCTGCGCAGTGGTATGTTGACACGAGCGTCGAGGCGGCCAGCCGAATCCCGGGGGGCGCGTCGCGTGAGACCTGGAAATGTGTCGCCGTTGTCGGGGGCGAAAGCCGTGGCGTCATCGTACGGCTGGACCCCGACACCAGCCTGATCGACACGGACAGAGCGACCGAATACCGGACCATGGAGGCGGCTCATAGGGCTGGGTTGCCAGTTCCCACGCCGCTGTTTCTCGAACATGACACCCAGTGGCTTGGACGACCGTTTTCCGTCAGCGCCGAAGTGACAGGTTGTCAGGCCTCTCCCGACGGTATTCCCGAGGCGCACCGCGAAAAGCTGGGTCGGCGTAAATGGGAGTTGTTGGGTGAGATTGCCCGGCTGGATCCTGACCAGCTGAATCTGGGCGGCGTCATGGCGTCGACGAGCGCTGCGACCTGTGCGCTGGAACAGCTGGAATACTGGGCCAAGGTGATCGTCGACGACGAGATCCACCCCAATCCGGTGGCGCATGCCGCGATCCGTCGGTTAAGACGCAACCCTCCGCCGCCGGCTCAGAAGTTGAGCTTGGTCCACGGCGACTATCGGACCGGAAATTTCCTCTATACGCCCGAGGGGGAAGTGGCGGCTATCTTCGACTGGGAGATGGCGCATCTGGGTGACCCGCTGGAGGATCTCGCGTGGTCGCTTGATCCATTGTGGCACTGGCAGGAACCGGAATTGGCGGGGCGCTTGTTGCCGCACGCGGAGGCGGTGCGCAGTTGGCAGATAGCAAGTGGCCTGAGTGTTGACCCTGAAGCCTTCGCCTGGTGGCGTGTGTTCGCATCGATCAAGGGTATCGGTATCTGGATTTCCTCGAGCGAGGACTTCCATAAGGGATCCAGCAAGCTGCCGATCCTGGCCCTCGCAGGCTGGCTGATGACCGACCGCCAGCAGCAGATCCTGGTGGACTATCTCTCGCCGCACTCGCCGCACCGGTTTAAGGGAGCATTCGAATGATCCCCAACGGCAGTGAAGGTATCGGCCATCTGGCCGCACGCATATTCGGTGATCTCGTTCCAAAGGCTCCTGACGCCTATGCGATGTCCGACCTGGCGATGATCGCAACTTTGCTCGGCATGGCCGCGGAGGACTACGACCGCGCCGCCGATGTGCTGATTGCCGATGAAACAGAGATCACTGCCATATTCGATGCGGCGCGGCCCAATATCGCGGACCCGGTCCTTAAAGCGCGAATGGCGTCGGCTCTGGTCTCGCCCCCCGAGGGCTACCGGGTAAGTCAACTGAGCGCTCGCGCAGATGCAGCCATGCGGGTGTTGATCGACCTGCACGCTTGGGTCGAGATTGCTCAGGACGAGGGATTACTCTGGGCGGTTGAGCTGAACGGTCGGATCTGGCGTTTCCTGGAGCGGCACACCGAGCGGCGAGCCTATCACGCCGCATTCTGACGTTATTTGCTGAAGGGCCCCTGATGCTCAACAAACTGGACGACTTCCCGATCCACCAGACACCCGAGCCGATCGCGGTGCCTGCCACCAGCGACCGGAATGTCTATGATCGGACCTGGTTCAAAGGGTACGCGAACGATGGTTCATATTATTTCGGCATCGGCATGGCGATCTATCCGCACCGCGGGGGTGCTGGATTGCGCGTTCAGCGTCGTGCAGCCGGGCGGTCGCCAGCACTGTTTCTTCGGCTCGCGCCGCGCGCCGCTGGAACGGACGGACATGCAGGTCGGCCCGTTTTGAATCGAGGTGATGGAACCGATGCGCCGCACCCGCGTGGTGCTCGATGACAACGACAGCGGTGTTGGCTGCGATCTCGTTTTTTCAGCACGCACGGCGGCGATCCAGGAGCATCGCCAGACGCTTTGGACCGGAGCGAGACGCAGCATGGATGCGACGCGATTCGATCAGTTCGGCCGCTGGAGCGGCGAGGTGCGGCATCCCGACGGTGGGTTTGGGGTCGAAGAAGCATTCTGCCACGGCACCAAGGATCGATCGTGGGGTGTACGGGGAGTCGGTGAGCGGGAGGTCGGCGGTGCGCCGTTCCCGCCGAATGGCGCGTTCTTCCTTTGGGCGCCGCTGTTCTGGGATGACCATATCTCCCACGCGATCTTCTTCGATGGCGCGCGCGGGGAGGCGCTGGTGCGCGAGGGGATCGAAGCGCCCTTGTACCCCACCGAGGCGGCGGTGCCGGGGGTGGAGGATGGTCTGGACCGCCGCATGGCCACGGCGCGGCACCGGGTGAAGTACCATCCTGGCACCCGGTTGGCGCGGTCAGCGGAGATCGACCTGATCGACCACGACGGCGGAACGCGCACGATTGCGCTCGACCCGATCCTCAACTTTCAGATGAAGGGACTGGGCTATTTCCATCCCGAATGGGGGCAGGGGATGTGGAAGGGTGAACTGGCCACCGGAGCGGAGTCGTTTGACCCAACCCAGCTGGATCCCCTGGCGCCCGAGAACCTGCATGTTCAGCAGGTGGTCCGTGCCAGCGACGGAGCCCGCGCCGGCATCGGCGTGCTCGAGCAAATCTGCATCGGTCCCTACGCGCCGGCCGGATTCAGCGAGTTTCTGGACGGCGCGAAGGGGTAGATGGTTCCTTGGGGCTCAGATACCCCCTCCGGCGAGGAAATCCATCTTGCCCAGTGGCACGCCCTGGCTACGCAGGATCGCGTAGGCGGTGGTGACGTGGAACAGGAAGTTGGGCAGCGAGAAGTTGAAGAGGAAGTCGCGGCCAGTGAAGGTCATTGAACCGTTGGGAAATTTCAGTTCGATCGTGCTGTCTTCGCGTCCGACAAACTGCTCGGGTTTGAGGGTTTCGAGATAGGCGACCGATGCGGCGATGCGCGCCTGCAACTCCGGGAAGGTGGTTTCTACATCCGGCATTGAAGGTGGTTCGACGCCTGCGAGGCGTGCGGCGCCGGCCTTGGCCGCGTCGCTGGCCATCTGAATTTGCCGGGGGAGGGGGTGCATATCAGGAGCCAGGCGCGCCTCGGTCAGTGTGGATAGTGCGATGCCGTTGGCATCGGCATAGGCCTGAGCCTTGGTCAGCACTGCTGCGAGGTTGCGCAACATGCGCTGGTAACCGGGGATCGAGGCATCGTAGAGTGACAGGGACAAAGCGTGCTCCGGACAAATGCGTGTGGGGTCCGGAGATAGGGCTCAATCGGCGGAGCGCAACCGCCTAACCCATCGCCTTCAATGCCCGCCCGATCGCCATCAGCGGGAAATAGTGCCTGTAGAGGTCATATCTCAGCATGAAGGCTCGGGAGAGTTCCGGGCCCTGCATCAGGCGCTTTGAGAGTTCTGGATCACGCAGTTTTATGGTCTGGCCAACGCCATAGCCTGGGAAACCCGTACCGGTGTACTCGGGCTCATTCCAGGTGCCATCCACCTGCCGGTCTACGAGGAAAAGGCAACCGTGCTCGATGGCGTCCCGGTCCTCCGGACGGTTCGCGGCAATCAGTCCCAGAAGCGCCCATGCGGTCTGGGAGGCAGTGGTGGGGCCGCGCCCCACCGCCTCGACGTCCATGTACGAAGCGCAGCTCTCGCCCCAGCCGCCATCAGCCCGTTGATGGGCCAACAGCCAGTCGCAGGCACGGCCGATGTATGGCTGTGTCATGTCCTCGCCAATGGCGGCCAGCGCGGGCAGCACCGCGCCGGTCCCATAGACATAGTTGACGCCCCATCGTCCGAACCACGGCCCCTCCGGCTCCTGCTCGCTCCGCAGATAGTCAAGGGCGCTGACCATGGACGGGTGGTCACGAGGCAGGCCCAATTTGCCGAACGCTTCGACGATGTGGGCGGTTACATCGACCGATGGCGGATCCAGCGCCTCACCGAAGTCGCAAAATGGGATGCGCGTGAGGATCTGGCGGTTGTTGTCCTTGTCGAAGGCGCCCCAGCCGCCGCCCTGGCTCTGCATGCCGATCAGCCAGTCCACGCCGAGCTGAATTGCTTCCTCGATGCCTCTGGCCTGCCAGTCCGGCCTATGCCGAAAAGGAGCAAGCGCGATCAACGCCACGGCGGTATCATCCGTATCCGGATAATAATTGTTGGCGTATTCGAACGCCCATCCGCCGGGCTTCACGTGGGGCAGTTTGAGCGACCAGTCGCCGGGTACGCGGACCTGGCGATCAAGCAGCCACCGGGCGGCCTTCTCGATCTCTTGCGGATAGGCGCCAAGCATCTCGGCATCGTCGAAGGCCAGAAGGATCAGCATGGTGTCCCACACCGGACTGTTTGTGGCGCCGATCCAGGTTGCCTCGCCTCGGTCATGGCGCCAGGCCGGATCTTCCAGGGCGGCGAGCCCCATGGCGACGACCGGATGGGTGAGGGCGTAGCCCTGCGTATGCAGCGCCATCAGGCTGTAGATCCAGGGAGGCTGGATTCCGCCCCACGCGCCGTCGGCGTCCTGGTGGCGAACTATCCATTCAAGGACATGGCTGATCGCGGCGGGACGGTGAAGGCCAATACCAAGCCGCGTCCCCAGCGATTGCATACCGTGCAGGACCTTGTCTACGCCCCGGAAAAACGTGTCCCAGGCGCCGGCGCCTGCCTTGCGAGGGAGGCTGTAGTCAAAGCGCTCGCGGCCTCCTGGAAACAGGGCGTCGAGGCGGTTTTTCGCCGGTAGCGGACGGCTTGGACGACGTGCGGAGAGGACGGCGATCGGCATCAGCGTGGCCCGCGCCCACTGGGCGAAATTATAGATGCTGAACGGGAACCACAGGGGAAACCAGATCACTTCGGGCGGCAGGTTCGGGGTTTGCTCCCACGGCCATTCGCCGATCAGCGCCAGCCAGTAGCGGGTGAACACCCTAATGTTGCGCAAGCCGCCTTTGGACAGGATCCAATCCCGGGCGCGGACGAGCGCCGGTTCGTCTACGGCCTGACCCATCGAGCGCAATGCCGCGTAAGCCTCGACAGTGGCGTTGATGTCGCCTCCAGGGGCGTCATGATAGATTCGCCAAGAGCCGTCGGGCCGCTGGGTCTCCAGCAGCGATTGCGCCAGGCGCGGGCGTAGTGGGTGATCCTCCAGGCCCAGAAACCAAAGGGAAAGGCACCATTGCGCCTCCATGCATGCATTGGATTCGGCCCGACCGACCCAGTGGCCGTCCGGCTTCTGCCGCGCGATCAACCATTCAGCCGCGGCGCGCGCGGTCTGTGCGAGTGAGGCGCGGACATTATCGATGGCGGTCGTCTCGGCGAGGTTGCTGCGGGTCACGACCCCTCCGTAGTCCAAGTCAGGGGTGACCGCCAAGGGAATGCCCACGACTGGATCGCACAAAGCGCGGATGGTCCAGGACCGCCAAGCTTACTTGCATTCAGATGGATCGCACCGACCCGGCGGCCAATCCGCTTCAATCTGTTTGATTCGGGTCCGGCTTTGCCGGGTCGATCGAGAAGTGTCGGACAAGGTGTTAGGCCTTGTGTCTGCGTCCCCTCAGCATGCCGCGAGTCTGGTGGCGCGGTCTGATCATCTCTATTCACTTGCTCCGACAATCCTAAATCCTGGGAATGGGTTGTTGCGCTGGCTGCAGGGGGCGCCTTCGGCCGGATTCGGTGCGAGTACGTGAGGCTTTCAGATGGAGAAGATCGTGATGGATATGGATGCGCTCTTTGAGGGCTATCTCAGACGAACAGAGGTGCTCAAGGCCAGCACCAACCCGTTGGCGCAGGGCGTCGCCTTCATTGAAGGCGAGTTCCTGCAGCTGGCGCAGGCGCGCATTCCGCTACTGGACCAGGGCTTCCTGCATTCCGATCTGACCTATGATGTGCCGGCGGTTTGGGACGGGCGATATTTCCGGCTGGACGACCACCTGGATCGGCTGGAGCAGAGTTGCGCCAAAATGCGTCTCCGCAATCCTTTAGGGCGAGAGATGCTGCGCGAGCGGCTGATCGAGCTGGTTGCCAGGAGCGGCATCCGTGATGCGTTTGTAGAGGTCATCGTCACCCGCGGGCTGAAATTCCTCCGTGAGATGCCGTCCGACCAGGCGGTGAACCACATCTATCTGTTCGCCATGCCTTACGTATGGGTGATGCCGCCGGATATGCAGCGCACCGGTGGCTCGGCGATCGTTCCCCGCACCGTGCGCCGCACGCCGCCGGGCGCGATGGATCCCACCGTGAAGAACCTGCAGTGGGGCGATTTCGTGCGCGGTCTTCTGGAAGCCGGTGATCGCGGTGCGACCTATCCCATCCTCAGCGACGGTGACGGCAATCTGACCGAAGGCTCCGGCTTCAATGTGGTGCTGATCAAGGACGGTGTCCTGCATACCCCAAAGCTTGGGGTGCTTGAGGGGGTGACCCGGCGCACGGTGCTTGAAATCGCCGCGGCAAAGGGCTGGAAGACGGTGGTGGATCAGGTGCCGGTCAGCGCCGCCTATGATTGCGATGAACTATTCTTCTGTACGACGGCTGGCGGAATCATGCCGGTGACGCGGCTAGACGGCCAACCGGTCGGCGGCGGGCAGGTCGGGCCCGTCACGCGCGAGATCTGGGAGACCTATTGGGAACTGCACTACGATCCGAAGCTGAGTTTTGTTATCAACTACGAATAAGGCGCCGAGAAGAAGGCGTTCGAGGACGCTTCGATATTAGGGTGATCGGTTTCGTGTTCAGGCCGTGGCTGAGGGGTAGAGTGGTTCAAGCGCTGACTAAACTAGCTTGGGATGGCGGTCAGGCTCTTCGTTTTGTCTTCTTTCCTTGACCCCGACGGCGGCCCCTGAGAATTGACGGCCAACTGATCGCGGTGTTGCGCCGCGACGAGAGTGTGAGGGAAGCGAAACATGAATCTGTCGGGAAAGATCGCCGTTGTGACCGGCGGCACGAGCGGTATTGGCGCGGCGATCGTCAAGGGATATGCCGCCGCGGGGGCTAAAGTGGCGTTCTGCGGTCGACGCACGGCGGAAGGTGAGGGCGTACAAGCGGAGGTACGCGCTGCTGGCGGACAGGCCCTGTTCATAGCCGCCGATGTCGCCAATGCCGATGATATGACCCAGGTTGTCGAACGGGCGACCGGTGAGCTCGGGCCATTGAGTGTGGCGCTGAATTGCGCCGGCGTGGGCTGTGGTGACGCCAAGCTGGCAGATATTCCGCTGACGGAGTTCGATAACCTGTTCTCGATCAATGTTCGGGGCGTGTTCATTAGTCTGCAGGCCGAGTTGCGGGCCATGGTTGGCCACGGGAAGGGGGGCTCCATCATCAATATGGGCTCGATCCTGGGCCACGTCGCGTTCGCTTCATCGGCAAAATACTCCTCTGGTCACTACATCGCCTCGAAGCACGCGGTGGAAGGCCTGACCAAGGCCGCCGCGGCCGACTATGGCCCAGCGGGCATACGGGTGAACTCAATTGCGCCGGGGATCGTGGCCACGCCTATGAGCGAGGAAACACGCCGGTTGGGCCTGCCGCTTATTCCCCACTACGAAGGCGGCACGGCATTGGGTCGTCTGGCCACCGTAGATGACATTGTCGGCGCGGCGGTGTTCCTGGCGTCGGATGCCTCGCTTTACATCACGGGTGTCTCGATCGCTGTCGATGGCGGCTATCTGGCGCAGTGAGGGCAGGGGGCCTGACCTGACTGGGCTCGGATCCATGGCGACAAACGTGGATATTCAGGCTGAGGGGCTTGCGCCGTTCGCTGATCTTTCCGGGCTGGAAGCCACGCTTCGAGAAATGGCGCTGCGGCCATCCGACGAATTTGGGATGACAGAGCTGGAGCACGGCGCGCAGTGCGCGGCGGCTCTGGCGCTCGCTAGACCTGAAGATCTGGAACTGCGGATCGCGGGCCTAGTCTATGACATCCGCCAGGGTCCATTCCACGAAGAGATCGGGGCGGACGCCGTTCGTGGTGTGCTCGATGAACGCGTGGCGGCGCTGGTGGGGCTTCACGTCGACGCAAAACGCTATCTGGTGGCGACCGACCGTGGCTATCGAGGTCTGCTGTCGGACGTGAGCCTCAGCACCTTGAGGGCGCAAGGCGAGGACATGAGCGAGGCTGAGATCGTCCGCTCTAAAGCCGATCCGCATGCAAGTGACGCATTGGTTTTGCGGCGGGCCGACGATGCAGCGAAGGTAATCTGTAAATCGATCGCTTGCCTGGATGTAGGGTTGCCGGTGCTGCGCGAGGTTGCATAGAGGCGGTAATTCTGGCGCGCTGCGGCCTGCGGGATGGTATCCGTGGGAGCCATAGACAACTTATGAGATACAGGCGCCGCCAGGGCCAATGGCGCGGCCCGGACTCAACGAAGATGCGCGAAGTCGATAATTCTTGACAATTCGCGAATATTTAGACACATACTCGCGAAGACTTGGCTCGTTAGCCGCCGGTCGTGTTGGCCGTCCTCGCACGAGTCAGAAGCCTTGCGCCTTTCGCGGCGCGCGCCGCCGCCATGGGTGTGACTGCAACCGACTTGCGCGGAGGTTAACTTATGACTTTGCCTGCGTCCCAACCCGGCGACAACGCGCCGGTTGTCCATCATCGTAAGCCTCGCCAATTGGCGAAGCGACTGGAATCCCTTGTTTCAATCTCAATGGCGGTAGTCGCCGGCGTCCTGCTGATCGTCGGCGCCTTCGCGATTATCGGGGGGGGGCCGCAGGTTCCGCCCTGGCTGAGATAGTCGCCACCGCTCTGGCTGGGTGAGCCAGGCGATGGAGAACCTCAGGGCTTGACCAGCATCTTGCCGGTGTTGCCGCCCTCGAACAGCTTTCGCAGGGCGATGGGGAAATTGTCGATGCCATGTTCTATCTGCTCGGGCATCATCAGCTTTCCCTCGGCCAGCCATTGACCAAGCTGCGCATAGGCTTGGCCGTAATTTTGCGTGAAGTGCATGACGGTGAAGCCTTCCATGCGCGCATAGCGTTCGGCCAAGCGTAGATAGAGGTTGGGGCCGCGCACGTTTTGCTGGTCGTTGTATTGTGAAATTGCGCCGCAGATGACAACACGGCCGCGTTCGCGAATGTTGTCGAGGGCCACGTCGAGGATTTCGCCGCCGACATTGTCGAAAAAGACATCGATGCCGTCCGGCGCGAGTTCCTTTAGCCGCGTCGCGGGATTCTCGTTCTTGTAATCAATGGCGGCATCGAGGCCGAGCGTTTCGGTGAGAAAAGCCTTCTTGTCAGGGCCACCCGCGACCCCGATTACCCTTGCTCCGAAATTCTTCGCGATCTGGGCAGCGATGGATCCTACGGCTCCTGCCGCGCCAGACACCAGCACAGTTTCTCCCTGCTTGACCTCGCCGACGTAGCGCATGCCAACATAGGCCGTGAGCCCCGTCGTCAGGCCCAGCGCGCCCAGATAGGTTGATAGAGGTAGGGAGTCGTCGATCTTCTGGAACATCGCGGCCGGCATTGTGGCGTAGGTCTGCGCCATAAGTGGGCCGGAGACAGCATCACCGACCGCGAAACCGGGCGCGTTGCTTTCGATCACTCGCCCGACACCAAGTGCGACAACCGGAGCACCGATCGGTACCTGTTGGTGCAGGCCTTCGGTGGCGTTGAGGCTGGTGCGTATGAACGCGTCAATGGAAAGCGAGTCGGTTCTGACCAGGATTTCGCCTTCGCCAGGCTCCCTTGCCGGCTCCTCCTCGATGCGAAAATCCTCCGGGCCAACCAATCCGGTGACGTAATTGACGAGCACGACCTTACGGTTGATCGGACGATTTGTAGCAGTGGTCATTGGCTGGATCCTGGGAGCCGGAGTTGGAACCAGGAACCGCCTGGTCGCATGGCTTTCGCTATACTGGCTCGTTCAGTCAAGCGTCATGGCGCGTGCAAGCTGTGTTGAATTCCGGGACCCAAGGTCGAACGGCAGTATTCCTAGCAAATATGCCAACGCGACCGACAGCCGCCACCTCAATGCAAATCTGCATTGGGGCGCATTGCCGCGACCGTTGATGGCGCGCTAGGTTCGTTCAAACAAATGCGCGAGGAATGCTGTGGCTTTGAAGGTTGTCGGTACGGGGCTGGGGCGCACAGGCACCAAGTCAATGCAAACGGCGCTAGGTATTCTGGGGTTCGGACCCTGCCACCACATGGTCGAGGTGTTCGGCCACCCTCAGTCTATTCCACTGTGGATCGAGGCGGGCAAGGGGCGTCCCGATTGGGACGCCATCTTTCAGGGCTATGTGTCGGTGGTTGATTATCCCGGCGCCGGTTTCTGGCGCGAGATTACCGCCTATTTCCAGGACGCCAAGGTTCTGCACACCGTGCGCGATCCCGACAAATGGTTCGACTCGACCCAGGCGACGATATTCGCTCCGGGAAGCACCGTGCCGGAGGCCAAGGAAGGGCCCATGGCGGAATTCTTTCGCGGCTTCCTTGGACCATTGATGGATCATTTGAGTGATCGAGCCTACATGATCGATCACTTTCGTCGCCACACGGAAGCGGTGAAGGCAGCGATTCCGCCTGAGCGCTTGCTGGTCTACGAGGCAGGGCAGGGATGGGAGCCACTTTGCGCCTTCCTGGATGTCGCCGTGCCAAGCGTTCCATATCCCTCGGAGAATTCCACTGTCGATTTTCATGCCCGGATTTCATTAGAAGCGAGGCAAGTGGCCGAGAGAATGAAGTCAGGCGCCGCTTCCTGAGCCTGCGGACGTCTTTGATCCACATCAAGGGCTAGCGTTCCGTCACGGTCACACTCGCGCGACGCGGATCGGCGCGAGGAGGAACGAATTTGACCACGACATCGGTCGCGCACGACGTCGATGAGGCAGGATTCATGCGTGAAGTGCGCGCCTTCCTCAATGAGGCGTTGACCCCGGAGCTGCGCGCGGTTGGTCGTGCTACGATCGGTGTACACAGTGACATCGCCGCGGGCCTCAAGTGGCACCGTCGACTCTACCGAAGGGGCTGGATTGCGCCCGCTTGGCCGAAGACCTGGGGCGGAACGGGCTGGACGGCGCGACAACGCTTCCTGTTCGATCGGGAGTGCGCGCTCAACGATGCGCCGATCCTGTTCGCCGGCGGCATACGCAGCATTGGTCCGCTGCTGATCGAGATGGGCACATCGCGGCAACGCGAGCGATACATCCCTGCTATCCTCGCGGGTGATGACCTGTGGTGCCAGGGCTTTTCCGAGCCGAGCGCCGGTTCGGACCTTGTCGCTGTAACCACCCGTGCTGTGCGGGATGGAGACAACTACATTGTGACGGGCTCGAAGATCTGGACGACTGGGGCGCATCTCTCGAACCGAATGTTCGCCATCGTGCGGACATCGGACGGGGGGCGGCCCGCACAAGGGCTGACGTTTCTGCTGATCGAGATGCCGAGTCCCGACCTGACGGTGGTCCCGATTGTCGGACTAGCCGGAGAACACGAACTCAATCAGGTGTTTTTCGATGGCGTACGCGTTCCCGTTGCGAACCGCGTGGGCGAGGAAGATGCGGGTTGGGGAGTCGCTAAACGCCTTATGCAGTTGGCGCGATCGAACAATACGCCCTCGGCGCTCGTGCGACGTGTATTCAGGCGCGCGGTGCAGGCCGCGACGAAGGCGGGCGACGAGCTTGAGTCAGGCATGCGTGCCCGCCTTGCCGGCCTCGCGGTGGAATTGGACGCTTACGAGGCGCAGGAACTAAGCGCGATTTCGCGAGGCCCGGTCGATGCACATGACCCGCGAGGTTCGTCGATGCTCAAACTGGTGGGCAGCGAGCTGCATCAGAAAATCGCCGAACTGGCGATGGAACTCGCTGGCCCCGCGGCTGCCGCGCAAACGTCATGCGCCGCAGCTGAGAATTCTTGGGTCGGCGCAGGCGCACGTGCGATGGCCAAGCACCTCTCCGTGAGGGCGGCGTCCGTCTATTCTGGAACCAGCGAGATCCAACGCAACGTCGTTGGCGGCTATCTGGTGCATGGATAGAGATAAAACCTGAGGTGCGGTAAGCTCTGAAGGACCACAGAATCGGCCGCCGATTCACGTGTCTGCCGGACGCTTTACGCCTGAGGGGTGGTCTATAGCCGCGCAATTGGGGGGATATTGCTATCGATGCACAGCGGAATCGTTCTGACTGTGAAGCACGACATTTTGTGGACGAATTGGACCGCCGACGGCCTCCAAGGCGTATGGCGAATAAACACCCAACGGCAAATCATTTCCATCGGCTGCGACGGATACAACATTCAACGTCAATCACGGGATCAAAGATTTGGACAGAGCAATCCGCCTTCTCTGGCTCCTCGCAAGCATCGCTTTCGCCCCCTCGGCGGTAATGGCTCATAGTTACATCGTTGGAGCGCTGAAGATCGAGCATCCATGGAGTCGACCGACGCCGATAAGCGCGCTGACGGCTGTCGGCTATCTCGTCATTTCCAATACGGGCGCGGCTCCTGACAGGTTCCTTGGTGGTAAAAGCCCGTTCGCCGCCCAGATTCAGATTCACCTGATGTCGATGGATCGGGGTATCATGCGAATGCGCCCGGTCGACGGTGGGATGGTCTTGCCACCCCATGGCACGGTCAGGTTTGAGCCTGGCGGCTATCATCTAATGTTGGTCGCTCCCAAACGACCGTTCCGGATCGGGGATCGGATTCCGGCGACACTGCTGTTTGCGCGGGCCGGTGCGCTGCACGTGGAGTTCTATGTCCAAGCCGAGGCGCCGGGCGACGGTCAGGACCGTATGAGCGGGATGGGATCGCACTGATGCGCCGCCACATTGTGGCCGGCTGCTTGATTGCCGGCGCGGTCTGAGCGGCTGGCTTGGCATCCGCTATCGCCACGATTGCGCGGAATGAACCTCATCCAAACGTGGCTTGCAAACCTGACGAGGCCATTCCAACCGGCTACGCCCGGATCGGTGGGCCGTTTTGCTTGATCGACCTGCACGGTCGCCACGTTACCGGTCATGACTTTCTCGGTAAGCCAACGCATATATTCTTTGGCTACACCTATTGCCCTGAGGTCTGCCCGACAACATTGCTGAGAATATCCGGCTGGATGGTCGCGCTTGGGGCGGCCGCCAACCGGCTCAACGTAGTTTTCGCTACGGTCGATCCGCAGTGCGATACGCTCAGGCAATTGCATGACTATCTGTCGTCATTTGACCGCCGCATCCGCGGTTTGACGGGAATACAGAGGGAAATTGATCAAGTGGTCAGGCAATACGGGGTGTTCTACAAAAAGGAGCCGTTGCCAGGTGGCGCCTACGCTGTTCAACATTCCACGGTAATTTACATAATTGATGCGAAGGGCCGTTACACGGGGCCAAACAGCTATCAGGAACCACCCGACAACGTCATCCCGATGTTGCGGGGCCTGGCGCGCGGCCGACCCGACCCATATAGATCGTCGCTGTTTGCTGCTGCAGTCAGCGGCGACGGCGCGCGAGTGCAATTCCGGCGAAGATCGCACTGGTCGCGGCGAGCGCAACGAGCATCGAGCCGGGGATTCCGAGTTGGACAACGCTGTCCATACTAAGTTCGGACGATCCATAGAGCGCACGTCCGATAAGGGCGACGCCTGCCAGTCCGACCAGCATCAGCAATGTTCCACATACGCGGCACGTCCACATGGGTAATCTCCCCTTCCTGTGCGTTCCTGACCTACTTCGTTGGCGACCAACTCTGACCTGGATCAAAAATCCAGCGGCCGGCGTCCAAGAGCTATGTTATGCTTACTTTCAATTCATGCAATCCGAGTCTTCGCTTTGAGCCCATCCATTGTGTTGCGAGCGCTTGCCGCGGTCGTTGTCATTGCCGCGCCCCAGGCAGCAGGAGCAAGGTCGGAGGACGATACCGTGCCGCTCGGAGTCCTTGCCGCGGCCTCGGAGCACGGACTCCCCGCGACAACGGCTGCCCCAGCATCGCTGCAGGAAGCCATCGTTGCCTATGCGCGAGCACAGCATGGCGGTCGCATTGAGCCTGCGAAAGTTGACCCGGAGTGGGCGCTGCATCCTGAGTCCTTCGACGCCGTGACAGGGCTACGTGACGCTGAATCCGGTGGTGGTCTGCAAGCGTGGCTGGCATCGCTCCCGCCGCAAGATGGAGGCTACCGAGCGTTGGTGGCCGCCAGACGTCGCTATGCCGCTCTCGTTCAGGCGGGAGGATGGGGGACAACGTCGCCCCCGTTGGGTTTGAAACGTGGATCGGTCGGGCGCGGAGTCCTGGCGCTGAGGCAACGCCTGGATGCGGAAGGTTACACCTCTGTTCCGTCGCGATCGGCGGCCACTTTCGATTTGGGGCTGGATCAGGCCCTGCGGCAGTTCGAGCGAAGCCACGACCTGCCGGCAAACGGCGTCGTAACCGTGCGTGTTCAGGGCGCACTGGGGATCTCGCCGGAGGCGGATCTGGCGACGATTGATGCAAATCTCGAACGCTGGCGCTGGCTGCCTCGGACCGTTGCGCCGGACCGTATCGAGGTGAACATCGCCTCCGCCGAACTTACATTGTTCCAGCACAGCGCGGCCACCATGACGATGCGGACTGTTGTCGGCGACACCACGCATCACACACCGATGTTCGCTGCCGGAACCACGGCGGTTGTGATCAATCCGCCCTGGATCGTACCAGTGTCTATCGCGAAGGCGGAGCTTTTTCCGAAGCAAGCGCGAAACCACGGATATTTCACGGCCAATGGCTTTTTCCGTGTGAATGGGGAGCTTCGGCAGGCTGCGGGGCCGAAGAGCGCTCTGGGGCGAATAAAAATCGACCTTGATGACCCCTATGCAATCTACCTGCATGACACGCCGCAACGCAGCTTCTTTTCCTTGGACAAGCGCGCGCTAAGTCACGGTTGCGTGCGACTGGAGCGGCCAATCGATCTGGCAGCGGCACTACTTTCACCACAGAATATGTCGCGTGATAAGATCGACGCGGCGATCACGGCGGCTGCGACAAGGCGCATTAATCTGGCGACAAAGACACCCGTATTCCTGCTCTATCAGACCGCCATAGGGAATGAAGACGGTACGGTGAGCTTCCATCCAGACATCTATGGCTGGGATGCGAAATTGACTGCGGCGCTATCGCAATCGGCGATCGAGCATCCTTAACGCTTGCTTCACACACGAAGGGTCATA
This sequence comes from Caulobacteraceae bacterium, assembly GCA_025352165.1. Lineage (GTDB taxonomy): Bacteria > Pseudomonadota > Alphaproteobacteria > Caulobacterales > Caulobacteraceae > Acaudatibacter. The sequence continues at coordinate 20,557 of JANXTX010000329.1, forward strand.
CAACGAGGACATGCGGACTCGGCGTCGAGACTTTCTCCGGCACGGACTTGCGGTGGCAGGTGGAGCGGTAGCGCTCGGAACCGGCTTTCCCACGCTGGCTTTTCCGGATGTCGATGTTCGACGTCTCACTCTGGCCAATTTGCATACTGGTGAGACTTTATGCGCCGCCTATTGGGAGAATGGCGCCTATTTGCCTGACGCATTGTCCGCGGTGAACCACGTGCTCCGTGATTTCCGTACAGGAGAAGTACACGACATTGAGCCGACCTTGCTCGACCTGCTGGTGGCGCTTTCCGGTCAAACCGGAGTTCCCGCTCCCTACGAAGTGATTTCCGGATATCGTTCGGCGGCGACAAACGCGATGCTGCACGCGGAAAGCGGTCAGGTGGCGTCGAAGAGTTTGCATATGGAAGGCAAAGCGATCGACATCCGGGTCGCGGGCATGGATCTCAACTACCTGCACGGAGCCGCGTTAAGCCTCGATGCGGGCGGAATCGGATTCTATCCGGTATCCGGATTTGTGCATGTCGATGTAGGCCGCGTGAGGACGTGGTCGGGCACGTAGGGCCCAATCAATGGCCCCATCGGATACGGCACTGAAATCGTCGAGCGAGCAGGAAGCGCTGCTGCAGTCCATCCTGGATACGGTCCCGGATGCCATTGTGCTGATCGACGAAGTTGGGCGGATTCAATCGTTCAGCGCCGCGG
>JANXTX010000274.1 GCA_025352165.1 Caulobacteraceae bacterium
CTCAAGCTCCGCCCGATCCCCTTCGCTCCACGATATCCCGCGCGCCCGCCTTCCCATACCATCCTCCCAAAGGATACCATGGCGAAAGCGTCAACCGATTTGGTTATTTTATCGTTGATTAAACGGAACAGACACTAGGCGGCCAGGTCGACGGCGCCAACCGCGGTGTGAGCGCCGAGGTTCTGGTGACTGTACTTCTAACGCGTGGGAATTTCAGCGGTCCGAGTGATTTACCTGGATGACGCGCAAACTGATGGAGCCGGTTAATCCCTTCGGCCACATAGTTCTGTAATCGCCGAGAAAATCCTTCTCCCCTTGCGGGAGAAGGTGGCCCGCGTCGCGGGTCGGATGAGGGGTCGCGCCACCCTTCGAGATAAACCGTCGACGAATATCAGAAAATTCCGCGCGACCCCTCATCCGTCTGCTTCGCAGCCACCTTCTCCCGCAAGTGGAGAAGTCATTGGGACCACGGTCGACTTCCATCGCATTCGTCGCGATATCGATTTTTCTCGACGGGGCTACGGTGGTTGACAGTAATCTGAAATTTCAGCGGTCAGCGTGATTGACCTGGATGACGGCTCATCCCTCACACCCCTTTGTTTTGTTTCGCGAGGTGATCCATCGCCGCGGGGCTTGGCGTATACCCGGGACGGTGGAGTAGACCAGCCTCCGGCAAACCCGGGGCGCGCCAGGGCCGATTCGAGGGGGCATCAGGCCCGTCCCCACAATTACCCCTTAATTCCCCCGTAATCGGCAGGAGTATGAACGTGCGGTCGAGCGGTGATCTATGTCCTGGAAGCGCCCCTCGGCGCGGGGAGCATCCGTTCCAGCTCGCGCTCCTTGTCGAGGAACTGATGCTTGAGCGCGGCGCCGACGTGCAGGACGAACAGTGCGTAGAGGACGTACGCCAGGGACCTGTGAAAGGCGAAGAACAGGGTGTGCAGACTCTCCTTGACCGCCGCGGGTTGGTTCATGATCGCGGAAATTCGTGGCCAGGGAATGAGCCAGAACAGGCTCATGGGATGGGTCGGCGCATCCTTCCAGGCCGAGTCATGCATCCATCCGGTCACGGGCAGCAGCACGATAACGGCGTACAGCAGGGCGTGCGCGGCATGAGCGGCCAGCCTCTCACCGCACCCATAGGTTCTGGGCAGGGCGGGCGGGCGATGCCCCGCGCGCCACAGCAGGCGCATCAGCACCAGACCCAGGACCACGATGCCGATGGACTTGTGCGTGTCGATCACCGGCCTGACCCAGGCGTCCGGATAGTGGTCGACAAACCATATCATCACCAGGCTGGTGAGGATCAGACCCGCGACCAGCCAGTGCAGCATCATCGCCACGCCGCTGTAGCGCGAAACAGTCCCGGCGTCTGGAGTTGCGGCCATGGGTCTCTCGCTGACGATACTCACCGCTATCTAGGGCTTCGCGCGGTGACTTTCCATTCGGGCGCGCAATGACGGCGCCCGCTCGCCGCGCCGGGGACCCGCTCGCGGCTTCTCCCGAAGGCCTGGCGAACCGGCTGCGGATTCTCTCGCCGCGCCTCTCGCCCCCGCCCACGTCGTGGCCGAGCTACGCCATCCATGGCGCGACCCTGGCTCTGTGGATCCTCCTGCTCGCCGCGCCCTTCGGCCTCAAGGGTGTGTTCGTATGGTCGGCCGGCATCGTCTACGCTGGCTATGACACCGTCCTTCTCGTCTTCACCTTCGCGCGGACCCTCGCGCTCCTGTGTCCTCCGCCGCCGGCCCCGCCCGGGATGAAGCGTCCGACCCTGGCCGTCCTGGTCGCCGCGCGGAACGAGGCCGGCGTGCTGCCCGCGACCCTGCGGGCCCTCCTCGAACAGGCCGAGCCGCCCGAGGAGATCATGGTGGCCGATGATGGATCCACCGACGCTACCGGCGAGGCGATGCGCGCGGCGTTCGGCATGGAGCGCCCCGCCATCGGAGCCGTGGCCATCGGGCCGGGGCCTCTGCGCTGGCTGCGCCTGCCGCCCGGAGGCAAGGCGCGGGCGATGAACGCGGCGCTGGGATGGCTGGCCAGCGAGGTGGTGGTGACCGTCGACGCCGACACCCATCTCGAGCCGGGGGCCATCGCCGCGATGCGCGAGGCTTTCGCCCGCGACCCCGGTCTCGTCGCCGCGACCGGCGTCATCACCCCCGTGTGCGCCCCGACCCTGGTCGGACAGACCCTGCAATGGTTCCAGACCTATGAATACATGCGCAACTTCCTGTCCCGCTACGCCTGGATGCGCGGCGACAGCCTTCTGCTGATCTCGGGCGCCTTCGCCGGTTTCCGCGCGCGCGCGGTCGTCGAGGTCGGCGGGTTTGATCCTGACTGCCTCGTGGAGGATTACGAGCTGATCCACCGGCTCAGGCGTTTCGGCGCGGACGAGGGCCGGGGCTGGCGGACCGCCGTGGTCGGCGGCGCGCGAGCCCGCACCGAGGCGCCGAGCACGCCGATGGCCTTTCTGCGCCAGAGGCGACGCTGGTTTGGCGGCTTTCTGCAGACCCAGTTCTGGTATCGCGAGATGGTCGGCAACCAACGCTACGGAGAGCTCGGCATGGTTCATTTGCCGGTGAAGGCGGCCGACACGGTGCAGCCGATCTACGGCCTCACCGCGTTCGGCCTGCTGATCACGTATCTCGTCACCGGACGGCTCGGCATCCTGCTGGCGATTTCCGGGATCATCGGCGCCAAGATCGCCCTCGATCTCGCCTTCCATCTGTGGAGCGTCATGCTCTACCGGCGATGGATAGGGCCCGGCGTCCGCCTCTCACCGCTCCTCGCCATCGCCGCCGCGGTCGCCGAGCCCTTTACGTTCCAGTTGCTGCGTCACGTGGCCGCCCTCTGGGGATGGGCGACCTTCCTCACCGGCCGCCAGACCTGGGGACGCCAGAGCCGCGCGGGCGCGCTCGGCTGAGATCGGCGCCCCCTTCCATGCTTCCTCGGAGGCCGGGCGGGCTTGCGGTCAATCTCGTTCTGACAACGACGCGAGCAGATGCGCAACCTGTTCGCGCAAGGGCGGGAGGTTGTCGCGCGCGGTCACCCAGACGCTCTCAAAGTCGACGCTGAAGTAGCCGTGCGCCAGCCGGTTGCGCATGGCGGCCATGATTGACCACGGTATGTCTGGCCGAGCGGCGGTAATCTCGGGAGCTTCGCGTTCAATATTGCGGGCTGCTTCGCCGATAATCTCGAAGTTGCGAACAACCGCATCCTGGATCAGCGTCGAACAAAGGAACACCTCTGGCGACAGGCCCGCTGTGTAATCGGCGATCCGGTCGATCGCCTCGATCATGTGGCTCAGATAGTCGGTGGCCCGGGAGGCCTTCAAAGGGCAACGGCTTCGCGCTCGGCCGTTAGGCGGACCTTCAGCGGCAGAGACGCGGGCGTCACCACCTGCACCGGTACAGCCAATAGCGCCGCGACTTCGACGTCCATGGCCGCGAGATCGAAAAGCGATAGGGTGCGGTCAGGGCCGTGATCAACCAGCAGATTCAGGTCGCTATCCAGCGTGTCATCACCCCGCGCCACGGAGCCGAAAATCCGCGGGTTCGATGCGCTGTGCCGTAGCAGGATTTCTCGAATGGCTTGACGGTGCTGGCTGACCGCTACCGAGGGACGCAGGCTGGAACGGGGCATTGGCTATGGCCACAATGAATGTTCGCCGACCTTATCACAGGCCAGTCCCGCATGCACATTTTCAGGGGAATGGAGTTCGTCAGAGTTCTGAGATTTCTGGTGACAGTGCATCTAACTAAAAGTTAAATGCACTGTCACCGGAATGCCCACCGGAATGCCGGTGGGCGGGGTGTTCGGCGATGCGGGCGAGGACGTCGGCGAGCCATGCCTGCGGGTCGACATCGTTCATCTTCGCGGTGACGATGAGGCTGTACATGAAGGCGGCGCGCTGGCCGCCGCGATCGGAGCCGGCGAACAGCCATGACTTGCGGCCGAGCGCGATGCCGCGCAGGGCGCGTTCGGCGGCGTTGTTGGTCAGGCAGACGCGGCCGTCGGCGAGGAAGCGGGTGAAGGCGTCCCAGCGTTTGAGCATGTAGTCCATGGCCTTGGCGACGTCGTTCCCTCGCGAGAGTTTGGCGCGCTCCTGGACCATCCAGGCGTGGAGCTCGTCGACCAGTGGCTTGCTCAGGTCCTGTCGCGCGGCGAGACGCCGATCGGCGGTCAGGCCGTTGAGGCCGCGCTCGATATCGAACAGGGCGTCGATCCGCCGGACCGCTTCGAGGGCCATGGGCGAGATGATCACGTCGGTCCTGCCCCGAGCCTTCTTGCGGGCGGCGGCGGCGATGTCGGCCAGTTCGAAGAACTTGCGCCGCCCGTGCGCCCAGTACAAGGCTTCGGTGACGGCGCCGGGTTTTCTGCCGGCCGCGTAGAGTTCGCCATAGCCGCCGTAAGCATCCGCCTGAAGAATGCCGGAGTAGGTTCCCAGATGAGCTTGTGGATGCTCGCCTCGGCGATCACGCGAGTAGGAAAAGGGGGACACGCACGCCTTATCGCGATCACGCCGTTGCGCCGCCCGACGCATCGAGGGTCTTTGGCGGCCGGCCGATGAGGGGTGGCGTGAAGTCACGTCCGGTGGTCTTCTCGAGCGCCTTGATCCAGGCGCTCGCGCCCAGCGGGCGGCCGGTCGTCGAAGCGCGTCGCAGGGCGCGGCGGGCTTCCTCCGCGACATCCAAGGCGAAAAAGTCATCCTTTTCGGCCCCCAGCCTGATGGCCACGGGCTCGCGGGTCAGCAGAGCATCGGGGCGGCCCTCGACGTGGGCGCGAACGCTCGACCATGGCCAGTCTATGGCCCGCCTGGTTAGCCCGGCCCGCACCGGATTGAGCCCGACGTACCGGATGCACGCTCGAAAATAATCCTCATCCATCGGGAACGACGCGAAGCGACCCTGCCAGAGATAGCCCGTCCAGCACTCCCGCCGGTTCACCTGCCGGGTATAGCGCACGTGACACGCGCCCACCGCCTGGGCGAGCGCCTCGGCGTGTCCTGGAGTCGCGATCAGATGGACGTGATTGGGCATCAGGCAATACGCCCAGATCTCCACCCCCGCCGCCGCGAAGGTTTCCGCCGCTATGGCGAGGTAGAGTTCATAGTCGCGCGCTTCGAAGAACGTCGCTTGACGCCGATTGCCGCGTTGCGTCACATGGTGAGGGGTTCCGGGAACCACGACACGCGCCATTCTCGCCATGAACGAACATTCCCCACCATTGGCGAGGGCGATTGTTCGCTATTTGTTCCCGACCGTCAAGCGGGCCGGTCGGTTGGAAAGGAGTGAGTGTCCCCACTTTCCGATCCTCTGATTTGTAGGAAACGAATATGTCGCTCATCGATCGAGGCGGGGACTAGACGTCCAGCGGAGTAGATTTCGCTCGGGCATCGCACATGGCCAGCGTCTTCTCTCCGTCGATCCTTCAGGCAATTGTGCACCGA
>JANXTX010000276.1 GCA_025352165.1 Caulobacteraceae bacterium
CTCAAGCTCCGCCCGATCCCCTTCGCTCCACGATATCCCGCGCGCCCGCCTTCCCATACCATCCTCCCAAAGGATACCATGGCGAAAGCGTCAACCGATTTGGTTATTTTATCGTTGATTAAACGGAACAGACACTAGCTCTTGAATCCGAGTTCCAGATCGGAATCCACCGTGCCGCGAACCGCTTTGAAACTATCGACGAACCGGTCCTCCAGCGCGATGTTGGCGAGCGCGAACTCGATCAGATCCGTATCGGTCTCAATGCCGGTCCGCGCCTTGGCCTGCTCCACCAGGGCGGGACTCACCCGACCGCCAATGCGACCACTCTTCTGACCGAGCAGGCCAGAACGTTCGGCCGCCGCCATGACTGCTTCGATCCTCGACTTCGACTGTCGCGCTCCATCCTGCTTTGTCATGGCGTCTTGTCCAACAAATCCGAGTTTTGTCTAACGTGGCCACTTATTCCGTCGCGAACAAGAACGAAATGACAACTGCTCTCCATCGAGGCTTCACGTGGACGCTCACTGCCTTTGACATGCGTTTGATTGGCGCGCCGAATCTAGAGGCGGGCGGCATGAAAGGTCCCGCGTGTCCTGAATTTGGTCCTTCAGTCAAACTCACGTGCGATCAGCGTCGCGACGCTCGCTAGCGTCAGCCGCTGAAGAAGGTTTGCCGCCTTGAGTGCGCGCCAAGACAAGTAGGTCATTCCGAGCCACGCGAGGGCAAAAGCTCCGAAGGCCAATGGCCATATTTTGAGATCACGTGGCGTCTCACCGTGATCGAGTGAAAGGAAGATCAGGCCGCACATACCCGTCAGTGTCGCCGTCAAAACCGCGGCTGCAACCATCCCAAGCGACGCGGCTCGGGAGGGATGAGCCAACGTCCAAATTGACGGCGTCAGTATGATGATGAAGAAGACGCCTTCATAGATTAGGCCGTCGATGGTCAGGTCCTTTAAAGCACCGACCCAAAAGCTCAGAAACTGCCAAAAGACGAACAGGGCGAAGGCCAGCCCCAAGTGAAGCCAAGCCACCCCACGGATGACTGACCGGGCCTCAGCTTCATCGGTAATCGCCCCACGTAGAATGTGCTCAGCTACGGCAATCGGCATTCGTGCAGGATACTATCGTTAACTTGGGCAGTCCACGCGCGCCCTGTCGAGTTAAGACTCGGGCCTCGCGACTACCCCGGCATTGGCGCTATTTCAGGCTTGGACGTGGCTCTCTGGCGGGCGGGGCGCTCACCTCGCCGGGCTCAGATCCGTGTGACCAAAATCGTCGCCCTTGAACAGCAGCGGCTCGCCCATCTCCTTGGCGAGGGCGTATGTCAGGCAGTCGCCGAAGTTGAGTTGCGCGGGGTGGCCCGAGCCCCTGCCGAAGTCGCGGTAGGCCTCGCGGGCGATCCTGGCCTGGCTGGGTGTCACTGCTTCGATGGTGATTTCACTGGCGGCGAGGAAGACGTCCAGGCTGCGGCTCGTCACCGGATCTCGCGCGCTGTCGATGACGATCGCGGTTTCCAGATAGCTCGCGGCCGACAGCCGACCGCCCGCCTCTCGGGCAATGATCCGGGCGAACTCCGCCTGTTCGGGCTCCGCGCGCAGGATTGCCACCAGAGCGGAGGAATCGATGATCACTTCGGCAGTCCGCGCGCGTCGTAGAGTTCGGCGTCGATATCCATCGACATCTGCGCGGGCATGAGACGCCGCGCGATCCCGTTGGATATCTCCATCAGATGGGCGAAGCGCTGTTCGACCGCCGCGTCGTCCTCTGTCGCCGCCAGCTTCTCTTTCAGGGCAATGGCGATGGCCTGGGTCATCGACGTGTCGAGCCGCCTTGCGAGGCGGGCGGCCATGTCATGCACGTCCGGATTCTTGATATTCAATCCCATGGGTAGATTTCTACCTTTTTTCGTATAGCAGTCTACCCGCCGCGTGCGCCCGACGAGGGCTTCTTCTCTCGATCAGCCCAGCATCGGCGGCATGCCCGGTTCGGCCTTGGCCATGGCCCGCTGGTAGGCGGGACGTTCGCCGATGCGCGTCAGGTAGGCTTTCAGGTTGGGAAAAGGGTCGATCGACGTGCCGCGGAACGCCCGGCTGGTGGTCAGGCAATAGCCCATCATGATGTCGGCGGTGGTCAGGTTCGCGCCGCCGAAGAAAGGCGTCTGGCCCAGCCTGGCCTCGACCATCTCCCAGCCTCGCCGAGCGCGATCCTCAACGAACAGCGCGGCGGGATTGCCCTCGCCGCCCATGGACAGCACCAGTTGCATCATCATCGTGGCCATGAATGTGCCGTTGGACCAGTTGAACCAGAACAGGTGGTCGGCGAAATCGGGGTCGTCGGACTTCGGCGTCAGCCGCCCGTCACCGTAACGCGCGCAAATGTACTCGCAGATCGCGCCGCTCTCGCCGAGCACGAAGTCGCCGTCGGTGATCACCGGCGCGATGCCCATGGGATGCAGCGCCTTGTAGTCGTCGGGCGCCAGGCGGTTGTCCTCGCGCCGCGCGTAGAGCTTGAGATCGTAGTCGATACCCAGCTCCTCGCAAAGCCAGACGATACGCTCGGATTGGGAGATTCCCAGATGATGAACCGTCAGCATGTGCGAGCCTTTCCTGTTGGATTGATGATCCAGAATAGGCGATCGCGGCGCGGGTCGATACCCGCTCCAGGTCATTCGTTTTGTGATCTACTCGCAGCTGATCCGCACGCGTGAATGTCCATCGTCGACGTCGATATCGATGCTGGTTTCGGAGAGGGCGGCGATGAAGTCGTCGAGGTTGTCGGGACGAAGCTGGTTGAAGTCGAAGCCGACGCCCTTGTGTTGCATGGCCGCGTTGAGTTCGTTGCGGGCTTTCGGTGGCAACAGGCCCTGCAGTTTGACGCCGGCTTTCAGCAACTGCAGCGGCACCCGGATGTTGACGTTCTTGTCCTCGCCGCCGTTGCGCGGCTTGCTGACATGGACCCGCAGGTATCTGGGCGTCGCCCCGCCAGCGCGTGGCTGCTCGGCCATCGGGGCGTTGCCGACTCCGGCGCCACGGATAGCCAGTGCGGCAAGCAGTCGTTCGGCCTCGTCGGCGGTCAGCCGGCCCTGTGACAGCATCTCGAGAATCTTTCGTCGGTCGTCGCTCATGGTGTTCGCCTTTGCGCGCCAGATCTGAATGGGAAGCTTCATGGGTTGGAATCCCTTGGCGATCGGCCGAGGGCGAGTATCGCTTCCTCAGCCGTCAGTTCGCCCCGCGCCAGCCGGTCGATCACGTCATCGGCGGATTGCTCGGGCGAGTGAGTCGTGGTCTCGACGAAATCCAGCAGCGTGGCCAGACGGTTGAGGCGCGCCTTGATGGTCGGGTAGCTGACGCCAAACACCTGCTCCATCTCCTTGATCGAGCCATGCGCCCGCACGAACGCGGCGAT
>JANXTX010000283.1 GCA_025352165.1 Caulobacteraceae bacterium
CTCAAGCTCCGCCCGATCCCCTTCGCTCCACGATATCCCGCGCGCCCGCCTTCCCATACCATCCTCCCAAAGGATACCATGGCGAAAGCGTCAACCGATTTGGTTATTTTATCGTTGATTAAACGGAACAGACACTAGCTCAATGAATATATTGCATGGATGGAAGGGACTCGCCGATGCCGACAGGGGAGCGGCCGTGGCCCTTGGCAACTTTGATGGCGTTCATCTCGGACATCAGCGTGTCATTGCTGACGCGGCAAACGCGGGAACCAAGCTGGCCGTACCTCTGGGCGTAATAAGTTTTGAGCCGCACGCCCGCACGCACTTCCAGCCTGACGCCGCACCTTTTAGGCTGATGGCGCCATCACAGTTGGCGCGAACCGTGGCGGCTGTCGGGGCAAAAAAGCTCTATATGCTGCCGTTTGGGTCCGAAATGGCAAGCCTTTCGGACCATGGTTTTGTTCGCGATGTACTAGTTGCCGGATTGGGAGTTCGACACGTGGCCGTCGGCTTCGATGTCACCTTTGGCAAGGGGAGGACCGGCGACCCGCATTCAATGCAGCGCTACGGAGACGCCTACGGATTTTCCGTCTCGGTTGCTTCGGCCTTGGTGGTTGATGGAGAGAAGATATCCTCGTCAGCCATTCGCGAATTTCTCCATTTGGGAAGGCCCGACAAGGCGGCAGTCCTGCTTGGGCGACCGTTCGCAATTGAGGGCGTGGTCGAAAAAGGCAGGCAACTTGGCAGGAAACTGGGTTTCCCGACCGCAAATGTCCCCCTTGGGGACTACGTAGTTCCCCGTTTTGGCGTTTACGTCACGCGGACGCGGCTTCGTGACGGTCGCCAGCTTGGCGGGGTGGCAAATATCGGGATCAACCCGACCACCGGCACGGTCGCGCCGCGATTGGAAGTCTGGCTATTCGAATTTAGCGAGAACATTTACGGCGAGACGATCGAGACGGAACTGCTGGAATTTCTTCGGCCGGAAGAACATTTCTCAACCACCGATGCAATGGGCCTGCAAATTCATCAGGATGCCCTCAATGCGCGGCGGATTTTGGGACCCTAGCCCGGTCTCGTAAGCTCTGATATGAATCCGGAATGACGATAATTCGGAAGGTCCCGCGAATTAATCGCCCGGCGTGACGCCGAGGAGTTGGCTCCAGCGCGCGCCGGGATTGCTTACACCCCGAACATCCATTCAACCTGGAAACGTCATGCCCGACGATGCGAGCCCTCAACCGCGCGACTACCGAGAGACCGTATTCCTTCCCGCGACCCAGTTTCCAATGCGCGCGGGGCTTCCGGACCTGGAACCCCGTGTTCTTGAGACGTGGGCCAGTCTTTACAGAGATATAAGGGCTGCAAGGCAGGGGGCGGGGGCCCCACTGTTCGTCCTGCATGATGGGCCGCCCTATGCGAACGGCGCGATACATATCGGCCATGCACTAAATAAGCTCCTTAAGGATTTTGTCGTCAGATCGCGGTTCGCTCTGGGATTCGACGTTGACTATGTGCCGGGCTGGGACTGTCACGGCTTGCCTATTGAGTGGAAGATCGAAGAGGAATTCCGCAAGGAAGGCAGGCGAAAAGACGATGTGTCCAAGGCGGATTTTCGATCGAGATGCCGGTCCTATGCTGCGGAATGGATCGTACAACAGTCACGAGAGTTCCAGCGTCTGGGCGTGTTGGCGGATTGGCAGCATCGATACGCTACAATGGACTATACTGCGGAAGCCGCGATCGTTGCCGAGTTCCACAAATTTGTAGCTGAAGGCCGCGTCTACCGCGGGTCAAAGCCGGTAATGTGGAGCCCGGTTGAGCGTACGGCGCTGGCGGATGCGGAAGTAGAGTATCATGAACATGTCTCGCCGACTATCTGGGTGCGGTTCCCGGTAACTGACGGCCCGGTTGCTTGTGAGGGGGCTGATGTCGTCATCTGGACGACGACGCCGTGGACTATTCCAGCGAATAGAGCGATCGCCTTCAATCCGGGAATTTCGTACTCGGTATATCGGATTGAGGAGATCGAGAAGGGACTGGCATTCGAACCTTGGGTGACCCTCGGTGATCGTTTGATCCTGGCGGATGCGCTGGCAACAGAGGTCCTGGTGGCATCGAAGGCGTCGGGCTGGACAAGATTGCAAAGTGTTGCGGTCGATGGGCTGGTTTGCGCGCATCCCCTTGCGGAATTGGACGAGGGATACGGATTTCCCGTTCCACTTCTTGCTGGCGACCATGTGACCGACGACGCGGGGACCGGGTTTGTACACACCGCCCCTGGTCACGGGGCTGACGACTATGCAGTCTGGCTGGCGCACGGCCACCGGGACGTACCAAATACCGTCGATGAAGTCGGGGCATACTATCCCGACGTTCCACTCTTTGGTGGCCAGAGGGTAATGGAAGTCGAGGGGAAAAAGGCCGGACGGTTTGGTCCAGCCAACGATGCTGTCATTGAAAAGCTGATCGCGGCGGGAAAACTGCTTGCCAGGGGCAGGCAGGTCCATAGCTACCCCCATTCGTGGCGTTCAAAGGCCCCGGTAATTTTCCGTAACACCCCCCAATGGTTCATTGCTCTCGACGAGCCGCTCGATGGCCCCGTGCACCAGGGCCGGACCCTCAGGGAGGTAGCGCTGGCCGCAATTGATCAGACCAGCTTCTATCCCGCGAGCGGTCGGGGCCGGATCAGGTCGATGGTCGAGGGGCGCCCCGATTGGCTGATCAGCCGCCAACGCGCCTGGGGGTCTCCGATTGCCATGTTCGTCGACAGAGCCACCGGTGAACCGCTTTGCGACCCCATGGTCAATGATCGGATTGTTAAGCTCATTGCGGAAGAGGGAGCTGACGCCTGGTTCACTCGACCGGACGGCGACTTCCTGGGAAATCACGATCCATCGCGGTATGAAAAAGTGGAAGACATCCTCGATGTGTGGTTCGACTCCGGCTCGACGCATGCCTTCACCCTTGAGGGTCGCGGCGACACGCATTGGCCGGCGGACCTCTATCTTGAGGGGTCAGACCAGCATCGCGGGTGGTTTCAGTCGTCGCTGCTTGAGTCCTGCGCCACGCGCGGCCGGGCCCCTTATGACGCGGTGCTTACGCACGGCTTCACGCTCGATGAAAAGGGCGAGAAAATGTCCAAGTCGGTCGGTAACAGCGTTGAACCGCAAGCCGTCATAAGGAAGAGCGGTGCGGAAATCCTCCGCCTTTGGGCCGCGCTGGTCGATTACTCCGAGGACCAGCGGATAGGAGATGCAGTTCTCCAGACGACAACCGACGCCTACCGCAAGCTTCGGAATACAATTCGATACCTACTTGGTGCTCTGCCCGGCTATGATCAGAGCGAGGCGGTCGCGTTAGAGGATATGCCCCCGCTGGAGCGGCTTATTCTACATCGCCTCTGGAGCCTGGATAAGTGCATCCGAGAGTACTATGGATCTTATAATTTTGCCGGTGTCTTTAGAGCCGTTGCCGATTTCTGTGGTAATGACTTGTCGTCACTAATGTTCGATATCAGGCGCGACGCACTCTACTGTGACCGCCCTGATGCAATTCGCCGCCGCGCTTGTCGGACAGTTATGGACCTAGTGTTCGAGCGTCTGACAATGTGGCTGTCGCCGCTGATTCCATTCACTATGGAAGAAGCATGGACGACACGCTTCCCTGATGGTCCATCGAACAGTCTGCGAACATTTCCTTCCACGCCAGAAGCGTGGCGAAACGACCTGGAAGCTTCGCGATGGGCGGAGGTTGAGTTGGTGACACGCGTGGTTACCGGCGCGCTGGAAGTTGAGCGGCGGGAGAAACGGATTGGCAGCGCGCTTGAGGCAGCCCCTGTCGTCTATCTGGACAACGCCGTCCGCCTTGCGGCATTCGATGGTCTTGATCCGGCGGAGGTGTTTCGCACCAGCCAGGCACGCCTTGTGTTAGGGGCCGGCCCGGATGAAGCCTTCCGGCTCGAGCTCATCGATGGAGTGGCCGTCGTTCCGCTCAGGGCTGAGGGAAGGCGATGCGCCCGATCCTGGCGCGTTCTTCCGGAGGTCGGAACTGATCTCCGCTATCCCGATCTGGCGCTGCGGGACGCTGATGCCGTGGCCTGGTGGGATGAGACCCATCAATGACAGCAATGAGTCGCTTTGGTGCTTTCGCCTATTCGTTGGCTGTTTTCATAGTTGCAGCTGACCAGATTACCAAGAGTTGGGCATTGGTCGCGTTGGATTGGGGCCACCGGTCGATCGGTATCTGGGGGCCGCTCAGATTTACTCTGGTTGAAAACAACGGCGTCAGCTTCGGGCTGTTTCATAGCGAAGGGATTTTTGGGCGGATTGCCCTCTCCGGTTTTTCAATGGCCGTCGTAATCGCGATGGCGATGTGGGTCAGGCGCGCAGATCGAGTTTTCGCTGGACTGGCCATCGGTCTTATTATGGGGGGCGCTTTGGGGAATGTGATCGATCGTTGGCGCTATGGCTCGGTCGTTGACTTTGTCGATGTGCAGCGCCTCCATTTTCCATGGGTTTTCAATCTCGCTGACAGCGCCATAACGGTGGGAATTGTGATCTTCATCATTGAGACCGCATTTCCCCACCGGAATGAGGCGGCCTGATGTGCAGTTGGCGTTCACACAAGCAATAGGCTATCCAAGCCATGACGCGGGCCGGGGAGGCCAGCTTTTGGGAAAACACCACCGATGAGTCCAAACCGTACTACTGTCGCGATGCTGCTGATATGCGCGGCCGGTTTGTCTGGCTGCCAGTCTGCTTCGCGCGCGCTGGGCATGGGGAAGGTCACGCCAGACGAGTTCCGGGTAGTGACAAAGGCGCCCCTTGTTTTGCCGCCGGATTATTCATTGCGGCCCCCTGCCCCCGGAGAACCGCGGCCGCAGGAGCTTCAACCCGAAAGTGCGGCACGGTTGGCGCTGATAGGCGAGCGCCAATCGGAAGTACGATCCGAGGGAGAGCGGCTGCTTGCGACAAAGGCTGGCGGCGACAAGGCTGATCCGCTGATCCGTTATGTGGTTGACGACGATTTTGGATCCCTGGCTCACAAAGACAAGGGTTTCGCCGATTGGGTCATGTTCTGGCGCAAGGGCCAGCCTTCAACAGAACCAGGCCTCCCTGCGGCATCGGGCGCCGACACTCCGGCTCCGGTCGATGCGGCAGCCGAAGCAGCCAGAGTGCAAAGCCTGACAGGCAACAAACCCGTGATTATCGCTCGACGGACTTCCTCTAAGATCAAACTCCCGGGCCTATAGTCGCGAGTTACGCTGGCGGATCAAATTTGGTGCGATAAGTGCAAAAAACCTCGCCGCTTCTGCGGCGAGGTTAAGATTTAACTAGCTCGTATGTCGCCGAGGCTGCAGACTAGCGCCGCTTCGGCTTTGCGGCTTGGCGACCGCCCTGACCAAGACCCATTTGCTTTGCCAGCTCCGAACGAGCCTTGGCATAGTTCGGTGCAACCATCGGGTAATCCTTGGGCAGGCCCCATTTCGCTCTATAGTCCTCGGGGCTCATGTCATACTTCGTGCGCAGGTGGCGCTTCAGTGACTTAAACTTCCGGCCATCTTCCAGGCAAACCAAGTGATCCGGCGTGATCGACCGGCGCACAGGAACAGCCGGCTCTTTTGGCGGCGCTTCCACGGCTTCCGCACCCGCTGCAACTGAGGTAAGGGCGCGATGAACGCTCTGAATGAGCGCGGGTAGATCGCCGGTGGCGATTGTATTGTTTTCGACGTAGGCGGCGACGATGTCGGCCGTCATCTCGATTATCTCAGCTTTGTCATCCATGTTTTCTGCTTTCGGTTGCTGGGCGACGATTGAAGTGGGTCTGATCGCGCGTTGACAGGCGCCGCACATATTAAACTTCCCGCTCACACACAAGTGCTTGTGACACTTTTGTGTTGTTGGGAGGTCATTGTGTGTGATTCATCTGGCGGTTAGCCAACCAGCAATAGCGTTATCTCGTTCAACTGAATTCCGGAGCGTGCCAATGTGGCCAGATGTTCGGAATATCGGTTGAGACTCGGTCGGGAAAGTCAGCGGGTCGCTTTTCAAGAAACGATGTTACGCCTTCCCGAGCATCTCCCGATGCTCCGCGGGCCTGGATCGCCCGGCTATCGGCTCGGTGTGCCTGTATGGGATGATCGGCCCCCGCCATGCGCCATAACATCTGGCGGGTAAGTGCTACAGAAACCGGTGCGGTGTTATCCGCAATTTGTCCGGCAAGGGCGTACGCTGCAGTCAGGAGTTCTTCCGGCTGGTGAAGTGACCTTACAAGCCCTTTTTCCAGTGCCTCCCGGGCGTCAAAGACACGGCCAGTATAACACCATTCAAGCGCTGTCTGGAGGCCGACAAGTCTGGGCAGAAACCAGGAAGAACAGGCTTCCGGCGTGATGCCGCGGCGGGCAAATACGAAACCATAACGTGCCGCGCTTGACGCCAGTCTAAAGTCCATGGCGAGTTGCATGGTCGCGCCGACACCGACCGCGGGTCCGTTCACCGCAGCTATGATCGGCTTGAGGCTGTCAAAAATCCTCAGCGTCAATCTGCCGCCACCATCGCGATGCACTCCGCCCACACGCTCTTCAACTCCGTCGGCATTTCCGCGCTCATCATAGTTGAAGGTTGCGCCCCCGGCCGAAAGGTCGGCGCCCGCGCAGAAGCCCCGTCCGGCTCCGGTAACAATCACACAACGCACATTGTCGTCAGCGTCCGTCGCATCCAGTGCCGCGATCATGTCGAGCATCATCTGATTGGTGAACGCATTGAGCCGGTCGGGCCTGTTAAGCGTGATTGTCGCAATACCGTTGTCAACCTCGTAGAGAATGGTTTCGAAGGTCGGTAAGGCCATTATAAAACTCCCTTTCTTTTGAGCGCAAATGCATGAGGCTACCCCTGCGATAGTCAAGCCAAACTTGACGAGGAGCCTTGCGCAGCCGTCAAATTTTGGTCCACCGGTTGTAACCAAACTGGTGCGTGGTTGCGAAATACAGTTGGCCGAATTGGCGGCAGGGACCCAAACGGGCCTATCATACTTTGTAGGGGTGATGAGTGGCGACGAACATCGGTGACGGGGCAGCCGGCGCCAAGGCGCGCGATGGACGTGAAGTGATCTACAGGCACACTTTTCTCGTGCGACTGACTCACTGGGTCAATGCGCTTACGATTTTCATAATGATCGGGAGCGGGCTCAATATCTTCAACGCGCACCCAAATCTCTATTGGGGAATGTTTGGAAGTGAGCTGAATCACCCGTTCCTGACAATCCACTCGATAATGACCTCTAGCGGCATGCGGGGTGAGACGGTCCTGGGGCCGTTCCACTTCGACACGACAGGGGTTCTGGGTTGGTCCAAGGTTGGTAGTGACTGGACAATTCGTGCTTGGCCTTCTTGGATAACCGTGCCGAGTTTTCAGGATTTGGCCGATGCGAGGCACTGGCATTTCCTGTTTGCATGGGTGCTGGTTCTGAATGGCTTTATCTATCTGGCCTGGAGCTTGGGAATTCGTCACGTGCAGCGCGACTTGTGGCCGACTGTGCGGGATCTGAAATCGATTCCCCGTTCGATCATCGACCATCTACGGTTGCGTCACCCTACCGGAGAGGCTGCAAAGCGCTACAATGTGCTTCAGCGGTTTGCCTACCTCGGTCTGATAGCGCTTGTGACGGGTATGGTATTGACGGGGCTGACGATGTCGCCCGGCTTTGATGCGATTGCACCCTGGCTTCTCGACCTGTTCGGTGGGCGGCAATCCGCGCGATCGCTGCATTTCATATTCGCCTCCCTGATCACTGCCTTCATCATCGTTCATCTGATCGAAGTCGGTTTGGCCGGCCCCATCAATGAAATCCGATCCATGATCACGGGTCGCTACACCGTGCCGCAGGAGCATGACTGAGCATGACGATCATATCACGACGCAATGCCCTGATCGGGGGCGCCGCCGGTGGCGGATTGTTGCTGGCGGGTTGTGGCAAGATAACGGGTGCAGACGCATTTATGGGCAGTCCGAGCTATCAGCATGTAATCACGGCCGAGGAATATTGGACGCGGGCAAGCCAGCGATTGGTGCTCTCCGGCGGGGCTATGGCCCGCCAATTCACCGTCAGGGATATATCGCCGAATTTCAAGGCGAACGGGACGCTTGACCCGGGTGGCGACGAGTACAACCAGCATGTCGCGGAAAGCTTTTCCAATTGGCGTCTGCTGGTCGATGGTTTGGTCGCGCGGCCGCTGAACCTGTCCGTAAGCGAGATCAGACGTTTGCCATCCCGGACACAGATAACGCGCCATGACTGCGTCGAGGGCTGGAGTGCTATCGGGCAATGGACCGGTGTCCAATTGGGCATGCTTCTGCATGCGGCGGGGGTTCTTCCCGGGGCCCGCTATGCCGTGTTCTACTGCGCCGACAATCTGGAGGGAGAGCCCAGCAAGGGCGGAGTTCAGAGCCCTGGTCAATACTATGAAAGCATTGACCTTACCGATGCCCGGCACCCGCAGACGCTGATCGCCTACAACATGAATGGCAATCCGTTGGATGTCTCGCACGGCGCGCCCCTCAGGCTCCGGGTAGAGCGGCAGCTTGGCTACAAGCAGGCCAAATACATCCACCGCATTTCCCTGGTGTCTAGTCTGGCGGGTATCAGTGGCGGGCGCGGCGGCTACTGGGAAGACCGCGGATATGAGTGGTACGCAGGCATCTAGGTCGTTAGCCATCGTCGGCTTTGCGTCTCGTCGTCCCCGGCGCCATAAGTCCCGGACAACTGGAATTCCAGGTTCGGGAGACGGGAATTGGCGGACGAGATATCGGCGGACTACATAATTGTTGGCGCTGGCTCGGCGGGGTGCGTTCTGGCCAATCGACTATCAGCGGACGGCAAGTCGCGTGTGCTGCTGCTTGAGGCTGGCGGTGACGATCGCCCGATCCGCGAACCCGGTCAGTTCCTTTCCAACCTGATGATCCACGTGCCGGTCGGCTATTCGCAGACCCTGAAGGACCCAAAGGTAAACTGGCTCTATTCGACCCAGCCCGATCCAGGCACCGGAGGACGGGTGCACGTCTGGCCGCGCGGCAAGGTGCTCGGCGGATCGTCCTCCATCAACGGCCTGATCTATATTCGCGGTCAGCACGCCGACTACGATGGCTGGCGCCAATTGGGCTGCGAAGGATGGGGCTGGGACGACGTTCGCCCCTATTTCTTCAAGTCCGAGAATCAGGAGCGCGGCGCGGGTGACCATCACGCGACTGGCGGACCTCTCAATGTTTCGGACGTGACCGAGAAACATCTGGTTTCCGACGCCGTCATTGATGCCTGTGTTGAAGCGGGCCTTCCGCGGAACGCGGATGTCAACGGCGAGAACCAGGAGGGGGTAACCTACTACCAGCTGACAGTTCGCAACGGACAGCGCTGTTCGGCGGCCGTTGCCTATCTTCATCCCGCCATGAACCGCCCCAATCTGCGGGTCGAGACACGGGCGCTGACGACCCGCGTCCTCTTCGAGGGCAAGAAAGCGGTGGGTATCGAATATACCCAGAATGGCGAACGCAAGACGGCCAGGGCGGCGCGTGAAGTGATCCTGTCGGGCGGCGCGGTCAATTCGCCTCAACTGCTGCAACTGTCTGGGATCGGACCCGCGTCCTTGCTGAGTGAACACGGCATCCCGATCGTGCACGACCTTCCCGGAGTCGGAGAGAATTTGCAGGACCACTACGTGATCCTGGCGTCATGGCGGCTGAGGGCCGGCGTGGTGTCGGTGAATGAGTTAACCAAAGGCGCCCGCTTCATTGGCGAGACACTGAAATATGTGTTCCAGCGCAAGGGCTTGCTGACACTTTCAGCCGCACATATCGCCGCCTTCTGCAAGTCGAGGCCTGACCTCGCCGGACCTGATATTCAGTTTCACATCCTTCCCGCCACAACCGATGCGGAAAAGGCGGCAAACGAAGGAACAATGGAACTTGAAGACAAGCCGGGACTGACCATCGCCCCCTGTCAGCTGCGCCCGGAAAGCCGTGGCCACATCCGTATCACCTCGCCCGACGGCGCGGTCCATCCGGCGATTACGCCCAACTATCTCAGCGACCCGCTGGATCAGGAGGTTGCGGTGGCGGCGTTGAAGTGGGCGCGCACGATTGCAGGGCAGCCGGCGCTGGCGTCGTACGTCGATCACGAACTGATGCCCGGGCCGGACATGAACTCGGACGCTACACTTCTCGAATATGCCAGGCTGGCCGGAACGACGATCTACCACCCGGTGGGTACATGCCAGATGGGGCATGGTCCGATGGCTGTGGTTGATCCTCAGCTACGGGTGCGAGGCGTGGAGAATCTGCGGGTGGTCGACGCCTCCGTGATGCCCCGTCTGGTATCGGGCAACACCAACGCGCCGACGATCATGATTGCCGAAAAGGCCGCTGACATGATTTTGGGCAAGGCGCCGGCCAGCTCACTAGCCGCATAAGCAAAGAGACATCCCGCATGCATCCTTCGGTCCACGCCCGCGCAACTCCCGACAAGGCGGCCTACATCATGGCGGCGTCCGGCGAGACGGTGACCTATGGCCAGCTCGCAGCCCGCTCGAACCAGGGCGCGCATCTGCTCAGGTCCCTGGGAATCCAGGCCGGGGACGCCATCTCAATCTTTATGGACAACAACCCGAGGTACTATGAGGTGCTGTGGGCCGCTCAGCGCAGCGGAATCCGGTTTACCTGCATATCGTCGAAGCTCACGGCCGGTGAAGTCGAGTACATTGTCAGCGACAGCGGCTCGAAGGTGTTGATCGCCTCGGCCGCCGTGGCTGATGTCGCTTTGATTGTCGCGCCGCTGATACCTGGCGTGAAACTGTTCATGACCTGCGGCGCGCAAGCGCCCTATGCCGACTTCGAGGCGACGCGGGCGGCGATGCCGGCGACTTCAATACCCGACGAGAGCGCCGGATCGGCCATGCTCTATTCGTCGGGAACAACCGGTCGCCCCAAAGGCGTCAAGCGCGCGGGCGATGGGGCGCCTCAGCCGATCGATGCGCCCAGCCCGCTGGCCATGCTGTCGCAAATGCTCTTCGGCATGAATGGCGATACGGTCTACCTCTCGCCGGCGCCGCTTTATCATGCCGCCCCGTTGGGCTGGTCGATGGGCGTGCACCAGTTGGGCGGAACGGTGGTTATGATGGAACGCTTCGACGCCGAGCAGGCTCTGTCAGACATCGAAAAGTACAGGGTCACCAGCGCCCAATGGGTGCCGACGCATTTCGTGCGGATGCTCAAGTTGCCGGAAGAGACCCGCAAGCGCTACGACGTCTCATCACTGAAGAGCGTATTCCACGCCGCCGCGCCCTGCCCGGTCCCGGTCAAGGAGCAGATGATCGCCTGGTGGGGCCCGATCATCGGCGAGTATTACGCCGGCACTGAGGGTAACGGCCTCTGTTACATCTCCTCGCAGGAATGGCTGCAGAAAAAGGGCTCCGTCGGCAAGGGGCTGACAGCGCCGGTGCGTATCTGTGATGACGAAGGCAATCCACTGCCGCCCCGTGCCGAGGGCATTGTCTATTTCGAAGGCGGCGGCGAATTCGAGTACCACAATGCACCGGGAAAGACCGCCGAGAGCCGTAACAGGCATGGCTGGACAACCCTGGGCGATGTCGGCTGGCTGGACGAAGGGGGCTATCTGTTCCTGACCGACCGAAAGAGTTTCATGATCATTTCCGGGGGGGTGAATATATATCCGCAGGAGATCGAGAACCTGCTGATTGGCCATCCCAAGGTTGCCGACGTCGCCGTGGTTGGCGCGCCGCACGAAGAAATGGGTGAACAGGTGGTCGCGGTCGTACAGCCAGCCGAGGGAGTCGAGCCGTCGGACGAACTGGCCGCCGAGTTGTCGGCCTTCGCCCGCGCGAATCTGAGCCACGTCAAGACTCCCCGCCGCATAGACTTCATGTCCGAATTGCCCCGCCATGCGACTGGCAAACTCTACAAGCGTCTGATCCGCGATGCCTATTGGGGCAAGGCCAACACCACCATCGTCTGACGCCGCTTGCCTTGAACGCGGCTTTGTTGTGAAACAGGCCTGCATTGAAAACACTTGAGGGAGTAGCCCGTATGGAACCGATCGCATTGAAGGATGTAGGAACGCTGATCGGCAAGGAGGTCGGCGTGTCCGACTGGCTGCAGATCACCCAGGAGCGGGTCAACCAGTTCGCCGAAGCGACTGGCGATTTCCAGTGGATCCACGTCGATGTCGAGCGCGCGACGCGGGAGATTGGCGGACCGATCGCCCATGGATATCTGACTCTTTCGCTGATCCCATTTCTGTCGGCCGGCCTCGTTAACCTGACCGGCGTTACCCGCGGGATCAACTATGGCTCGGACAAGGTTCGCTTCACCAACATGGTGAGGGTAGGCAAAAGCGTTCGTCTTCGCCAGACGCTGATGTCAGCCGACGCCAAGGCCAGCGGCGTGCAGCTGAAATACCTTTGCACTATCGAGATTGAAGGTGAGGACCGCCCGGCCTGCGTCGCTGAAACCATCACTGTCCTGTACGGGGCCTAGGGCTTCCGATGGACCTTGGTATCGCCGGCCGGAAAGCGATCTGCGCCGGCGCAAGCCGGGGCATGGGCCTGGCCAGCGCAAGGGCTCTTTCGCGAGAAGGCGTAGAGGTGTTCATCTCGGCGCGCGGTGAGGAAAGACTGAAGTCCGCGGTTGCTGATATCGCGGCGGAAACCGGCGGCAAGGTCACCGCCGTACCCGCCGACCATTCGACTCCGGAAGGACGAGCGGCTCTGCTTGCCGCCTGTCCGGAGCCCGATATCCTGGTGATTACCTGCTCTCCGCCCAAGACCACCGACGATTTCCGCGATATCTCCGTTGAGGACTGGCAGGGTTCGATCGCCACCACCATGGTTGCGCCGATCGAACTTATGCGGGCGACCGTCGACGGGATGGCCGCGCGAGGCTTTGGACGCGTTGTCAATATCGCTACGGTCGCGGCCAAGTTCCCTTCGGTTCCGCGGCTGTTGTCGGGACCGGCACGGTCGGCGCTGGTGAATTATTCCGTCTCGGTCTCCAAGGCGATGGCCAAAGACAACGTCATCATCAACACACTTCTGCCGGGCATGTTCGAGACGGAGAACATGACGGCTCGGTTCGAGGCGGACGCCGCCGCAAAAGGCGGCACGGTCGAAGAGCAACGGCGCAAGGTTGTCTCGCGATTTGGCGTACCGCGCGGCCGGTTCGGCAATCCCGAAGAGTTCGGAGCCTGGTGCGCGATGTTCTGCAGCCAGTACGCTGAATACGTCGTCGGTCAGAGCCTTGTGCTCGACGGCGGTTTGATCAACGGCCTGTTTTGACCGGGCCGATGAGCGCGAAGAGCAAGGGTCTGGTCCTGATCACCGGCGCGTCGGCGGGGTTGGGCGCGGCATTCGCGCGGGCATATGCGGCGCGGGGCTACGACCTGGCGCTGGCGGCGCGTCGAGTTGATCGGCTCGACGCATTGGCGGCCGAGTTGACTGCGGCGCACGGCATCGAGGCGTTTTCGATCGGCGTCGATCTGGGTGTCTATGAAGCCGAGCAGGCGGTGCTCGATGCGGTCGCGGCGCGGGGGCGGCACATTGATATCCTGATCAACAATGCCGGGTTTTCGATCCCGCAGAGCTATGTGGCGGTCCCTTGGGAGCGGCAGCGTGACTTCCTGATGACTATGGTGGTCAGTGCTTGCGGGCTTGCGTATGCCGTGATCCCGGGGATGGTTGAACGTGGTGGCGGGGCGATCATCAATGTCGCGTCGCTGGCCGGTTTTGCGCCTGGTATGGCGGGGCACACGCTGTATCCAGCAGGCAAGAGCTTCTCGATTAAATTCAGCGAGGCGCTGCACGAAGAATATTCCGCGAAGGGCATCAGGGTCACCGCGGTTTGCCCAGGGTTTACCCACACCGAATTTGCCCTCGCCAACGGCACCCAGGCGGTGATGGATGCTTCTCCGCGTATGTTCTTCCAGACAGCGGGACCGGTGATCGAGGCGTCCATCCGCGCCAATGAGCGTGGCAAGGTGATCTTCGTGCCCGGCTGGCACAACAAGTTCGCCGCCACACTGCTGCATTACCTGCCCGAGTCGTTCGTGAAGATGGTGCTCCGGATGGGCTCGGGACGCTTTCATCTGGAATAGGGGGGGCCGATGACCACGCACTATGACATCGTCATTATCGGTTCGGGTGCGGGAGGGGCGACGCTGGCGCAGAGGCTTGCGCCGACTGGCAAGTCGATCCTGATCCTTGAACGGGGCGACCATCTCCCGCGAGAGGCCGAGAACTGGGATCCAAAGGCGGTGTTCGTCGATCATCGTTATCGAACCAAAGAGAAATGGTACGATCGCCACGGCCATCCGTTCGTCCCCAACACGCACTACTGGGTCGGCGGCAATACCAGCTTCTACGGCGCAGCGCTGATGCGCCTGCGAGGGCGTGATTTTGAGGAAACCGTCCATGCCGGCGGGATCTCGCCGGCATGGCCGATCTCACTCACCGATCTCGCACCCTATTATGGCGAGGCGGAGCGGCTTTGGCAGGTCCATGGCCGTCGCGGAGAGGATCCGACCGAGGCGGGAGATGAGCCGCCATACGCCTATCCGGCGGTGGGCGACGACCCTGGCATCGCCCGCTTGCGTAGCCACTGGCGGGCGCAGGGGTGGCGGCCGTTCTCCCTGCCGCTGGGTGTCAAGGTTGACGAGGCCAACCCGGTCACTTCGACTTGCATCAAGTGCAAGACCTGCGGTGGCTATCCGTGTCTGCTGCGCGCCAAAAGCGACGCCCGGACACTGGCGATAGAGCCCATGCTCGAACGTCCTAACGTCACACTGCTGACGGGGCGCAAGGCCGTCCGCCTGGAAACGGACGGATCGGGCCGCAGGGTAACACAGGTTGTCTGCCAGACCGCCGATGGCGAGGAGCGCTGGGGCGGTGACATCGTGGTTGGCGCGGCAGGCGCGGCCAACACAGCGGTGCTGTTGCTGGCGTCGGCGGGCACGGGACACGAGAACGGCCTGGCCAATAGCTCCGACCAGGTCGGTCGCAACTACATGTTCCATACCCTGACGGCGATGGTCTCGGTGACGGCGGCGCCGGAGGAAATCACCTTCCCCAAGACCATGGCGGTCAACGACTTCTACTGGAGCGATCCACGCGGTGGCTTCGACAAGCCAATGGGGCACATCCAGATGCTCGAATACATGAGCGGCGATACCCTCAAGGGGGAAATCTCTGACTGGCTTCCCCCGTCGCTGATCCCTTCGCCGTTGATGGGCGTAATTGCCAAAAGGCTGTTGTCGATGCTGGTGATTTCCGAGGACCTGCCGATGCCCGACAACCGTGTGCGGCTGACACCGGACGGGCGCATTCACCTCGACTATCAGCACAATAATCTCGAGGGTCACGAACGCCTGGTGGCAACCCTGAAGTCATCACTGGACGGCTTTACGGACCACTGTCACCCGCTTTCCCAACACCATTTCCAGCTGGATTCGCTACTTCCGCTCTATGGCACGGCGCACCAGTCAGGGACGGTGCGGATGGGCGTTGATCCTAAGAACTCCGTGCTCGATCCGTGTTGCAAGGCGCACGACCTCGACAATTTCTATGTCGTGGACACCAGCTGCTTCGTGACTTCGGCCGCAGTCAATCCAACGCTGACGACGGTGGCGAACGCCATGCGCGTGGGCGACCATCTTATCGACCGCCTATAAGTGTATACAGCTGAACCCGATCAGTCGGCGCTCACGGCTTTCACTGCCGTGGCGATGTCGCGGACGACCTGACGGACCAGCTTCTCGTCGTCACCCTCCGCCATTATCCGGATCAGAGGCTCGGTTCCGGAAGGACGCACAAGTACGCGTCCCGAACCATTTAGGCGGAATTCCGCGTCGGTGATGGCGGCCTGCACGGTCGGGTGTTCAAGCGGCTTGCCGCGCGCAAAGCGGACATTCTCAAGGCGTTGCGGGACCGGCTCGAACTGACGGGCAAGCGCGCTCATCGGCTTTTCGGAACGCACAAGTTCCGCCAGGACCTGCAATCCGGCAATCAGGCCGTCACCCGTCGTGGCATAGTCAGACATGATGATATGCCCAGACGCTTCGCCGCCAAGATTGAACTCACCCTGTCGCATGCGGGCCATCACGGCTCGGTCGCCGACGGCTGTGCGCTCCAGCGTCAGGCCGCGCTCGTTCATGAATCTCTCGAGGCCTAGGTTGGACATCACCGTAGCGACGACGCCGCCACCGCGCAGACGATTCTGGCTCAACCATGCCTGGGCGATCAGGGCCATGATCTGGTCACCGTCGACGATTTGCCCGCGCTCGTCGCAGACCAGGATGCGGTCGGCGTCACCGTCCAGTGCGATGCCGATATCGGCGCGGTATTCTTTGACAGCCGAGACGAGAGCCGCGGGATGGGTCGAGCCACACTCGTCGTTTATGTTGTAGCCGTTGGGGGACACGCCGATTTCCTTGACCTCGGCGCCAAGTTCATAAAGGGCGGTCGGCGCCACCTTGTAGGCGGCGCCGTGCGCGCAATCGATCACTACGCGCAAACCGGTCAGGCGTAGCGCTCGGGGCAGCGTCGCCTTGACGATCTCTATGTAGCGCGCCTGCGCTTCATCCATCCGGGCCACCCGGCCCAGCTCCTTTGGTCCTGCCAGACCTTCCTGAAGGCCTTCGTCCATGAAGGCCTCGATCTGTGCTTCCATCTCATCCGATAGCTTGTAGCCATCGGGCCCGAACAATTTGATGCCGTTGTCGGCGAAATTGTTGTGCGAGGCGGAGATCATCACCCCCAGGTCGGCGCGCATCGAACGGGTCATCACAGCGACCGCCGGCGTCGGCAACGGGCCGAACAATCTCACATCCATGCCGACGCTGGCGAAACCGGCCACAAGCGCCGGCTCGATCATGTAGCCCGACAGACGGGTGTCCTTGCCGATGACCACCAGATGGCGGCGGTCATCCGTCGACCTGAACAATTTGCCTGCGGCCAGTCCCACCCGCAGCGCGACTTCCGCCGTCATTGGATAGGCGTTGGCCTGTCCACGGATCCCGTCCGTGCCGAAATAGGTGCGCTTGCTCATGGTTCAGCCTGTCCGTGGCATGAAATGATCTGTAACCGAAGGTTCATTTCACCCCTGTTAGGGCAATGGTAAGGGCGATCAACCGGTCCCCGACAAGTCCCTATCATACGATAGAGTCATTTCATCAAGTGAAGTCGGGTCGAGACACCGGCGCGGAGAGCGAGTCACCACCATGTGCGGCATCATCGGAATAGTCGGCCTCGAGCCAGTCGCGCCGCGCCTGATCGACAGCCTCAAGCGTCTCGAATATCGGGGATATGACTCTGCGGGAGTGGCCACGATTGAAGTCGGCAGGGTTGATCGTCGTCGCGCGAGCGGCAAGTTGCGATGTCTGGAAGAGGTGCTTCTCGCCGAGCCGCTGACCGGGCAGGTGGGTATTGGCCATACGCGTTGGGCGACTCACGGTGCGCCGAACCTTCGCAACGCCCACCCGCAAACCGCCGGCCGCGTGACGCTGGTTCACAACGGCATCATCGAGAACTTTGCGGAACTGAAAGCCGAGTTGATCGCGGAGGGGCGTTCCTTCGAGAGCGATACGGACACCGAGGTTGTCGCGCACCTGATCGATCGTGGATTGACGCACGGACTCACCCCGTTGAACGCCTTCAGGCAGACGCTCGATAGGCTGAGCGGGGCCTACGCCCTGGCCGTATTGATCGAAGGCGAGAACGATCTCGTCATGGGCGCCCGCCGGGCCATGCCGCTGGTGGTCGGCCATGGCGATGGCGAGATGTTCATCGGATCTGACGCCTTGGCCGTCGCGCCTTTCACCAACCGCGTGAGCTATCTTGAGGAAGGCGACTATGTCGCCATCGACCACAACGCCGCACGGGTTTTCGACGCGGAAGGCAATTCGGTCGAACGACCAGTGCGCATCGTCTCGGTCTCCGCCGCAATGGTGGAAAAGGGCAACTATCGCCACTTCATGGAGAAGGAGATCCACGACCAGCCGGATGCCTGTCAGCATACGCTGTCGGCTTACCTGGATCCGATTGCCCGACGCGCCACGCCGCCGGGGGACTTCGATTTCAACAGCGTCGACCGGTTGCAGATCCTGGCCTGCGGTACAGCGTTCTATGCCGGCATGATCGGCAAGTATGTCATCGAGAGCCTTGCCGGACTTCCTGTCGATGTCGAGGTGGCGTCCGAGTTTCGCTACCGGGGTCCCGCGTTGGCCCCCAGGACGCTTGCGGTAGCGATCTCGCAATCAGGTGAAACCGCCGACACCCTCGCCGCCTTGCGCTGGTGCAAGTCGAAGGGACTGAAGACAGTCGCTATCGTCAACGCTCATGAATCGACGATGGCGCGCGAAGTCGATCTGATGTGGCCGACCCACGCCGGCCAGGAGATCTGCGTGCTATCGACCAAGGCCTTCACCGCACAGGTCTGCGCCCTGACGGCATTGGCGATCGCTGCCGCCCGAACGCGCGGGCGGATAGATGAGGTCGAGGAGCAGCGTCTGGTGCAGGTTCTGCTGGAGGCCCCCCGGTTGCTGTCCGAGGCCATAGCCAGCGAGGACGTGGTCCGTAGCCTGGCCAGCATGGTCGGCCGCGCCCGCGACGTGCTCTACCTTGGCCGCGGAGCCATGTTCCCATTGGCGATGGAGGGGGCATTGAAGCTGAAGGAGGTCAGCTACATTCACGCAGAGGGCTATGCGGCCGGCGAAATGAAGCACGGCCCCATCGCCCTGATCGATCAGGAAACGCCGGTGGTGGTGCTGGCGCCGAGCGACAGCTTTTTTGACAAGACCATGTCGAACCTCAGCGAGGTGATCGCCCGTGAAGGTCGGGTGATCCTGATCACCGACGAGGCCGGCGCCAGGCACGCTCCGGCCGAGGCCCGAGTGATTCTGGCCCCCGCCTGCGATCCATTGATCGCGCCCCTGGTGTTCGCTGTCCCCTTGCAACTGCTCGCCTACCAGGTCGGCGTGTTCAAAGGCGCTGACGTTGATCAACCGCGCAATCTGGCGAAATCCGTCACCGTGGAGTAGCCTCGACTCATGGCTCGAAGGGGGATTGAATGACGCGCGTACGCAAGGCGGTGTTGCCGGTGGCGGGATTGGGGACCCGTATCCTGCCGGCCGCGAAGACTACTCCCAAGAATCTGCTCAACGTCTTTGATCGGCCGTTACTTTCGCACGTCGTGGCGGAAGGCCGGGCTGCGGGAATCGAGCACTTCATATTCATCGTCGGTCGTGGCCAGGGTGGCATCGAGGACTACTTCGATCGCGGCTATGAGCTGGAGGCCGAACTGGCCGCGAAAGGCAAAACCGAGATCCTTGAAGCTGTGCGTGCTGATTTGCCGCGGCCGGGGGAAATGAGCTTCGTGCGGCAGATGTCTCCGCTTGGCCTCGGTCATGCGGTCTGGTGCGCTCGCGACCTGATCGGCGACGAACCGTTCGCGGTCATGTTGCCCGACATGCTGATGGACGCCACGCCCGCGGCCCTCGCCCAGGCCGTAGAAGCCCATGATGCGGTTGGCGGCAACATTGTCGTGGTCGAGCCCGCACCCCCGGGCGAAGCGCATAAGTACGGTATTGTCTCGCTCGGCGGTGTGGCTGAAGGATTTGGTGGTCGTCTCGCGGCTATGACCGGCATGGTCGAAAAGCCGCCACCGGGAACCGAACCGTCCAACCTGTTCATTTCTGGTCGCTACATCCTTCAGCCGCGGATCTTTGAAGCGCTCGCGGCGCACGAAAGAGGCGCCGGCGGCGAAATTCAGCTGACCGACGCCATGTTGCGGCTCCTCAAATCGCAGGAATTCCATGCGCTGCGGTATGAAGGAGCCACCTATGACTGTGGCGATCCGGTAGGCCTGCTCCGGGCCAATGTCGCTTATGCCATGAAACACCCGACTCTGGCAGGTGCGGCGCGGGAGGCGGTGACGCGATTGCTCAGCGGTGATGGACTTGCCGGCCACTGACTGACGGCGCGTCGGCGTGGCCAGGAAACGCGTACTCTTCGGCGCAAACGTGAACTGGGAGCCGGCCGTCAGGGCGCGGCTGAATTCCGAACGCTATGACTATGCGTTCGCCGATTTTCGTACCTTCGATATCAGCCTGTACGATCTCGTCGTGCCGTTCCAGCTCCGCGACTACGTCGGATTACGCCAGCAGGATGGAGCCACGCGGGGACGCGCGATCTTTCCAGCCGCCGATGTCGTTGAACTCTGTCACGACAAACTCAGGTTCAATCAGCTCGTGGCGACCAGCCCGCTTGGTTGGTCTATTCCGCCTGTGCTGGAGTGCATCCCGACCCGGACGCCATTCATCGTGAAACGCCGCAAGGACGTGAACGGGCAGAACGCGCAAATCGCGCATACACCGGCTGATAGTGTGAGGCTTCGCGCGGCGCTGGAGGACCCCGCCTATTTCGCGCAAACCTACGTTTCGGGTGACACAGAATTCGCCACCCATATCCTCGTTCGCTCCGGTGAACCTTTTTAGTAACTGCTCACCCCCCTGCGTGTGATTTGCAGGCGCCTGACCGCCTTCGCGTGTGAGGCGCGGCTGTAGACAGGGAATCGGGTTTGTGATTCTAAGATTCGATGAATCGCGACGCCCTACAGAAGCTACTCCCTGTTACCTTGGCTTACTTGCTTTGAAAACGTCTACTTGGCTGTGGAGCGTGTATTTGGTAGCGAGACAAAAGTGCAATTAGAAGCACGCACTTATGCCGCACTTGATCTTGTGGGTTTAAGT
>JANXTX010000374.1 GCA_025352165.1 Caulobacteraceae bacterium
GTGATTTCCGAACGGGCGAGGTGCACGACATTGAGCCGGCCTTGCTAGACCTGCTGGTGGCGCTTTCCGGTCAGACCGGGGTTCCCGCGCCCTACGAAGTGATCTCCGGTTTTCGTTCAGCGGCGACAAATGCGATTCTATACGCGGAAAGCAGCCAGGTGGCGTCGAAGAGCCTGCATATGGAAGGCAGGGCGATCGACATCCGAGTCGCCGGCATGGATTTGAACTATTTGCACGGGGCCGCGCTAAGCCTTGGAGCCGGAGGCGTCGGCTACTATCCTGTATCCGGATTTGTACATGTCGATGTTGGCCGCGTGAGGACCTGGGCGGGCACATAGGGCCGACTCAAATGGCCCCATCAGATTCGGTACTTAAATCGTCGAGCGAGCAGGAAGCGCTGCTGCAGTCCATCCTGGATACGGTCCCGGATGCCATTGTGCTGATCGACGAAGTTGGGCGGATTCAATCGTTCAGCGCCGCGGCGGAACGCATGTTTGGTTGGACCGCCGCGGAAGTGCTTGCTGAAAACGTCTCGGTGCTGATGCCGTCGCCTTATCGCGAAGGCCACGACGCCTATCTCGAACGCTACCTGAATACAGGCGAGCGTCGGATCATCGGCCTTGGCCGTGTGGTCTCTGGGCAACGCCGGGACGGATCGACGTTCCCGATGGAATTGGCGGTGGGTGAGGTGAAGCTTCACGATCGGCGATTATTCACCGGCTTCGTTCGCGATCTCACTGAGCGGCAGAAGACCGAAACCAGATTGCAGGAGCTTCAGGCGGAGCTGGTGCATGTTTCGCGACTGTTAGCCATGGGTGAAATGGCGTCGGCGCTGGCCCATGAGCTCAATCAGCCGCTGTCAGCCGTCGCCAATTACCTCGCCGGCTCACGCAAGCTGTTACAACGCGACCGGCCAGGCGATAGGCCCCGGCTAATCGAGGCGCTCGACAAGGCAGTGCAACAGACGTTGCGGGCGGGCGATGTCATCCGGCGCCTGCGCGATTTCCTCGGCCGCGGCGAACATGAAACCCGCCTTGAGAACTTACGTAGACTCATCGAAGAGGCCAGCGCCCTGGCGCTGGTCGGCGCCAAGGAACTTGGTGTCAGGGTGACCTTTAGCTTCGCGGCTCAAGACGATCAGGTTTGCGCTGATCGGGTCCAGGTGCAGCAGGTACTCATCAACCTGGTGCGTAATGCTCTAGATGCGATGCGCGGCAGTGAGCGCCGGGAACTTGTCATCCGCACCGCGACGCGCCATGACGGGTTCACGGAGGTATCGGTATCCGATACGGGGTCGGGGCTCAGTGACGACGTAAAGGAGTCGCTATTCTCGCCGTTCATGACCACTAAGAAAGACGGAATGGGCGTTGGCCTTTCGATATCCCGGGGCATAATCGAGTCGCACGGTGGGGAGATATGGGGCGAGTCGAATTCCGCGGGCGGCGCGACATTTCGCTTCACGCTGCCTACCGCCGCTGAGGGGCGAATTGCGTGAATGATCTGAGAGTCCATCTGATAGATGACGATGCCGACGTCCGTGATTCGCTGTGTTTCCTGCTTGAAACCTCGGACATCGCGGTAAGCGCCTATGACTCGGCGGCAGCCTTTCTTGCTGTGGCAGCCCAGGCGCATGGCTGCATCGTCACCGACATCCGCATGCCTGAAATTGACGGGCTTACCCTGCTTGGACGTCTGAGGGACCGGGACATCAGGTTGCCGACCATCGTAATCACCGGTCATGCTGACGTTCCGATGGCGGTGGAGGCGATGAAGCGCGGCGCGAGCGATTTCATTGAAAAACCGTTCGACGACAACTTATTGCTTGCTGCGGTCAGACGCGCGCTCGACCACGGTGTGGCGATGGAACGGCGCGCCTCACAGGGAACCTTGTATGCCGAACGAATCGGGACGCTTAGCCCTCGTGAACGGCAGGTGCTCGATGGCCTGGTCGCGGGTAAAGCGAATAAGGTGATCGCTAAGGATCTCGATATCAGCCCGCGCACGGTCGAAATCTACCGTGCGAATGTCATGACCAAGATGAATGCGGGTAGCCTTTCGGAACTGGTTCGAATGGCTATGATCGCAACTGGCGTTTAGGGTTCTGGTATGGCGCCGGCAGGGCGCCGTTAACCGGTGATCTGTCTTACGCGTCTGCGTAGCTCGTCCGAGACAAGCGGCTTTTCGACGATTTCCACTTCAGCGGCCAGTGCTCGGCGACGGCAGCGTTCGTCAGGGTGACTGGTTATCAGGATCGCTGGTGAAGTGATGCTTCGCCGCCGCAGGGCGGCAAGAAGCGCCAGACCATCCATGCGCGGCAAACGGTAGTCGACAATCATGCAGTCAGCAGCCAGGGCGTCCGTCGTCTCTTCCAGCACCTCCCATGCGTCCGCATATGGTTGCACGCGATAACCGTCTGCCTCGAAGGCAAACGTAAGCGCCGAACGCAATGAAACATCGTCCTCCACGAGCAGCAAGTTTCTGGAGCGATTGACTTGTCCCATGTTCCCTTTTGCGATGCCCGTTCCTGGTTGCCGAGAGGGAAGGGTGTCGAGGGGCCTCTGGCCTTGATCTGGGTCAACTTGGCGGGGTGAACTCATCGGGGCTGAGAGTGGGGCGCCTGTGTGGCGTAGCCGCATTTGGCTTCGTCGACACCGGGATCTGGGAGGTAGCGCGCGCGGCTAAGGGTTTGCCCTTAGGTGTTGGTCCCGAATGTCATGCACTCAATAACGGCAGTACTGATTGAAAACAGATTCACCCGTTCGGGACTCCTCCAATGAGCGCGCTCAATTCACGTGTTTCAGTTTATCAATCCGTTGACTCAGTCGCCGGAAAGGCGGCTGGCGGTCATGACACGCTCGAATTCACCGGAATCTTGAAAACCTATGCCCGCGGTCAGGAAGTGTTCGGACAAGGAGAGCGTGCAGACTACGTCTACAAGGTAGTGCGTGGTGCGGTTCGTTGCTTTAAGACGCTTTCCGATGGGCGTCGGCAAATTTGCGACTTCGCGTTGCCGGGCGACGTGTTTGGCCTTGAACTCGGCGGAGACTATGGCGTCAGCGCGGAGGCTGTGGCCGATTGCGCGATCGTCGCCGCGCGTCGCAGCACCGTCCTGGAAAATTCCGCAGACCCCGTCGCGGCGGCGAAGGCTATGGTGCGCCTGGCGATGACGGATCTTGAACGTAGTCGCGACCATATCCTGACATTGGGCCGTCGCGGCGCTGCCGAGCGGGTGGTCGTCTTCCTCTTGGAGCTCAACGACCGATTGGATGGGGGCGACACGGTAGAACTTCCGATGTCACGCCAGGATATGGCCGACTATCTTGGGCTGACCATCGAAACAGTCTCCCGCACGCTCACTCACCTCGAGGCCGAGGGACTGATTGCGCTGAAATGTTGCCGTTCCATCAAGCTTTGCGACCCCCGGGGCCTCCGTCGCCACTGCGACTAGGCGCCTTTCTCGAAAACTAGGGAGAATAAGAACATGCAAAGTCGCCCGAAGTTGACCTTAAGGCCCCGACGTCGGCTGACAAGCGCGTCTATTTTCGCGCTCACCATGCTGAGTCTGACAGCAACACGGGCGTTGGCGGTTCCAGCTTTCGCCGTTCAGACCGGACAGCCATGCGAGGCCTGTCATGTTGGCGGCTTCGGGCCGCAACTGACCGTGTACGGCCGCGACTTCAAAATGCACGGC
>JANXTX010000288.1 GCA_025352165.1 Caulobacteraceae bacterium
CGGGCGCAACAGTGGATGGACACCAATGAACTCAAGCACCGAACGCCTCCTGCCGATAGCAGTGGTCAGCGAACGTACGAGCATCAGCCGCTCGACCATCTATGCGATGGTCAAGGAATCAAAATTCCCGCGCCCCATAAATGTGTCTGCGAACCGTGTGGCTTGGGCGGAATCCTCCGTCGCCCGTTGGATCGCCGACCGGATGGCGGGAAATTGAATGGTCGATTCAAACCCAGCGGCCCCAGGTATGTGGCCGCCAAGTGCGAGCGCGCGTCTCTACGGTGGGCTGGGCCTCGCCGTCTTCCCTGTTGCGCGCGATTGTCGCAGGCCGCTGACGGCGCATGGCTATAAAGACGCACGGGCGGACCCTGGCGGTATCGAGCGCCTCTGGTGCAATCGTCCTGACGCAAACATTGCGGTCGCCTGCGGCGCGGTCTCGGGCGCCTTCGTGCTCGATGTCGACGTCAAGGGCGAAAATGGTCTGCTGACCCTCTCCCAACTTCAAACCGCTCACGGCCGGCTTCCCACAACCTGGCGCACGCGAACGCCAGGTGGGGGCATTCATTTGTGGTTTCGCCAGCCTCGGCGGGTGTTGCGAAATAGGGTCGGGTTTGCGCCGGGCCTAGATATTCGGACACACGGCGGGAGTGTCGCCGTCCCCCCATCGCATCGTTTCGATGGCGCCTATGTCTGGGAAATCGCACCCGGTTCCGTAGAATGCGCGGCCGCGCCTTCGTGGCTGTTGGATATGATCGATCCGCCGCGGACCGTCAGGTCGCCAGCCTCGTCACCATCGTTTGATTCTTTGAGCAAGGCGGCTCGTTACCTTGCATCGGCGGTCAACTCCGAGGCCCGTGACGTAGCCATCGCGCCTGTGGGAAGTCGCAATGGACGCCTTTTCGTGGCGGCAGCGCGTCTTGGGGAATTGCTCGCCGGCGCCCCGGGATGGGAAGGTATTGCACAGGATCACCTCGAGGAGGCTGCGCTGGCATCCGGCCTCTCGGCAATCGAAGCTCGGGCAACAATCAAGAGCGGATTTGCGCGAGGGCGGACGTCTCCACGGGACATCCGCCTATGAGGGACGTGAACCCCGCCGAAATCGAGGCCGTCCTCGCCCCGGAGGCGGCCCGGTGGGCAGATCCCGATTGGTCGCTGGTAGAGGCGGGTTTGGCGCCTGCCCCCGAATTTCCCATCACGTTGTTGCGGTCTTGGGGTCCATGGTTGACCGACTATGCCGCGATGAAGTCGGCGCCGGTTGAATACGCTTTCGGCGCGCTTATTGCGTCGGCGAGCGCCTGCATCGGAGCGTCGCGAAAGGTCAGGGCGCGGGAGGGATGGGAAGCTTACCCAGCGCTTTGGATTTTGCTGGTCGGACCACCTAGCGCCCACAAGACGCCCGTTTTGTCGCCGATCGCGACGGTTTTGAAGGAAATTGAGAGAGACGAGGGTAGAGGGTTCGCTGAAATCCGCCGCACTTACGAGACGGACCATGAAGCGGCCCACCAACGCCGGGAAGCCTGGGTAAAGGAAATGAAGGCTGCGGTTAAGAGCCAAGAGCGACCACCGGATAAGCCGCCAGAGGCTGACGAACCTGAGGAGCCCAGGCCGCCCAGGATTGTCGTGAACGACGCGACAATCGAGGCGATGGCTCCGATCTTCAGGTCTAATCCTCGCGGCGTCCTCCTGTTACGGGACGAACTGGCGGGTTTCGTTGGCAACATCGGCAAATATGGCGGTGATGGCGACGCCGCGTTCTGGCTCGAGCGATATGACGGCCAGGCATTTTCGACGGACAGGGTGAAGAACGGAAACATTCAAGCTGATATCGCTCTGATGTCGGTGGTCGGGGGCATTCAACCTCAGCGCCTCGAGGAGCTGCTCTTGAATCGGACGGACGATGGGTTTGTCGCGCGGTTTCTCTTGATCTATCCAGATAATGTCCCTCGCGAATGGGAGACCCCGATCGCGGATATGACCGTACTGAAGAACGCGTTGTCCAGATTGCGGGCGCTTGCCCCGGAGTTCACCGAAGACCGGCTTTGTCCTCGGATTGTACCGTTCACGCCCGAGGCGGCGGACTACTTTGCCCCATGGTGGCAAGACAATGGCGCGGCGGCAGATGCCAGCATGGGGTTTCACGCAGGTATGTTGGGCAAAGCTGGCGGTGTAATTCTGCGCCTAGCAATGGTTTTAGAATATTTGGAGTGGTCGATTACAGACAATCCGGAACCATCTAACATTGGAAAGGACAGCATCGCCTGCGCCATAGGCCTCTATGAGGAATATCTTCTTCCATCCGCATGCCGTGTTTTCAGCGGAAGCTTGCGAGAAGAAGATGAAATCGCCGGCGCTATGCTGATCAAGCAAATTCGCCATCGGCAGGAAACGACCGTAAACGCCAAATCCATCTATCAAGGCTGGAGTCTACCGGGTCTCACCTCGGCCAATCGTGTCAACGCGGCCCTCAAGCGCCTTGACGAAGGAGGATGGGTCAGGCGCGCGTCAAGACCCTCCAACTGCAAAGGAGGCCGCCCCCCGAACGACTGGGACGTGAATCCCGCGCTTTGGGAGACGTCATTTTGAGCGTGCGATTCGGTTCGACGAACGTCACCCTGGCACAATCTCTCGCTCCCAACTGCCGGCCGCATCGCGAATCCCCCCCAGGGTCAGCACCAATGACCGCTCGCGTGTACAATTCTCGAAACCATCGAAACCATCGAAACCGCCGCGTGACTCGATGTGCGTTCGCTTTCGGCGGTTTCGACGGTTTCGACGAGCGGCTTTCCGAGAGATGCGGACATTCGGTCTTTCGAGCAAAGTCGGGAGACAGGCCGATGTTCGCGATTG
Source organism: Caulobacteraceae bacterium (assembly GCA_025352165.1). Classification (GTDB taxonomy): domain Bacteria; phylum Pseudomonadota; class Alphaproteobacteria; order Caulobacterales; family Caulobacteraceae; genus Acaudatibacter. The sequence continues at coordinate 2,848 of JANXTX010000288.1, forward strand.
GCGCCCTGATCGATGAAAAGCGACCGACCGAAGTCCTCACTGGTCCAAATGCCCCGCGCGGGGGTTTGGAGGGGCCCAGGTGTAGACCGGCGAGCCATTTGACGGGTAATTACCAAGGGCCTTCAGCGGTCTTCCCTGGGGCTTTCGCAAGGCGGGATGGTTCATACTGCCTATCGATCGTGCTAAGTTAAGGGAATATTTCTCCTCGCAGAGGTCGCCTTTCAGAAACACAGCTCAGGGTGACACCGACGGTGCCACTCCGGTAGGTATTGGCAATTGTGGCGCCGCGTATCGCCAGCACCACTGCTAAAATCCAAGAAAAATCATTGCCGTCCAATTCCGTCCGCTTGGCGCCGGCGAAACGTCCGCAAATGCACCAGAAATAGGTGCCTTGGCTGCCGATGTTGAATATGGGTTGCGGGCATCGTCCCTGAGCCGAGAAGTACGTGGTCGAGCTCGCCCTCTGCGGGGGCTACGCGCGAAGCCTTCTACAAACGGGCCGCCGCCGGACCTCTAATCATCGCCGCCGACCACGACCTGGCGCGCTTCGTTCACCGGCACACCGACGACGCCGATCAGTTCGTCCAGGCCCTGAGCGCGGTGAAAACCTCGCCCCAGCTGGTCG
>JANXTX010000291.1 GCA_025352165.1 Caulobacteraceae bacterium
TCGACGAACCGCCGCAGTATTGTTGCGTCGTGCTGGTGTTGTTGGTGGCCAAGGAGCAGGCGCTGTAGTCGCGATGACCTTCATCCACCGCGTCGATGGACGAATAACCGAGGTAGAACTCGACGTTGCCCTTTCCGTCCGGCGAGTTCGCGCCGCCCGTGATCGTAACGGTGTGACGCTGGCCGTCCCAAACAGCGCCCTTCGGGAAGTTCACGTTTGGGAAGCCGATCGAGTTGTGACCGAAGGCGTCGGCGGCCGCGGTCTGCGCATTGCCGTTGCCATGTTCGGCGATCGACGTTTCGGCGTCGATCGAAATGCCTTCGAAGTTCTTCTTCATAATGAAGTTGACGACGCCGGCGATGGCGTCCGAACCGTAAACCGCCGAGGCGCCGCCGGTCAGAAGTTCGACCCGCTCAATCAGAGCCGGCGGTATGAAGTTCAGGTCGGCCACCGGGACGGTGGGGTCGCCGGGTTGCAGACGCTTGCCGTCGATCAGCACCAGGGTGCGGGTATTGCCGAGGCCGCGAAGGTCGACGGTCGCCGTACCGCTCGCGCCGTTGGATTCGAATCCACCGTAGTCGGCGAATGCTTGCGGCAGATTGTTGATCAGATCTTCGACGTTTGTCGTGCCCTGCAGCTTGATCGCCTGTGCATTGACGGTCGTCACCGGGCTGACGCTGGTCAGGTTCGGCTGCGGGATGCGCGAGCCGGTGACCACGAATTCCTGAACCTGGGTCGCGGCGGGGGCTGCGGCCGGCTGGCTTGCGGCTTGCGCGTAAGCGCCGCCGGCGGAGAGAGCCGCGACAGCGGCCCCTGTGATCATGGACGACGCCATCAGTCGGGCGCGAACAGTGGGTTGGGTCAAGTCTTGCTCCTTCTAACAGCAAACCGACGCTACGGCGTTGGCCGCGCGCGAGCTGAAAGCTTGAATGGTCCCGGGTGAACGTCCCCCCGGTTGGTGCAACAGTTATCGGTAGGCTATCGAATCGGTCAACGCGGATTACGCATTCGCAATGTGATCGCTGCCCGCATGTCACTTTCCGGTCACAGATAGGGCGATGTGGGGCGAAATCGTCCGCATTGTTCGCTCCGCGTGTGATTATATTCTATGGGTCGATCCACAAGCGGTGCGGAGGAAGATCACATGTGGCGAATCATCGGCCCGTGGAAAGGGACTGGCCCGGCAACTTTGGTCGGGCTCCTGCTCGCCAGCGGTCATGTATACGCGGCGGCCGCGCCTGCCACCGGCGCGCCTTCGGTCCAGGCGGTTCTCGACTGTCGCAAACTGGAAGATTCCATTCAACGCCTCGCTTGTTACGACAAGGCCGTCGCGGCGATGGAGCAGGCTCAGACGACGGGTGACCTTGTCACCGTCGATCGCGAACAGCGCCGTGCCGCGCGACATCAGGCATTCGGTCTATTGCTGCCAACGCTGTCCTTCCTTGATCGCGGCGAGACACCCGAGGAGGTTGATCGGATCACGGCGCGGATCGCCTCAGGTTCACAAGACCCATACGGCAAATGGACGATCCGGCTTGAGGACGGAGCAGTCTGGCGTCAGATCGACGACAATTCGGTGGACCGTCCGCCCCATTCGGGTTCGACGGCTGAGATTCGACGGGGTGTACTCGGCAGTTTCACCATGAAGATCGACGGACAGTTTCCGATCAAGGTTCACCGCGATAACTGACCAGCGATACGCGGAGTAGCAATGACTGATTCAATCTCACCTACGCCCCCTGGCGCTTCCACTTGGCCCGCTATGTCGATTGCCGCCGCGCATGGATTACTCACAGCTCCCGGCGCCCCTTTCGAGATGGAGACGGTGGTGATCGGCGGCGTTCCCTTGCGAGCATGGAAGAATGCGCCGCCCTCCTTGCGAGCGGTGGTCGAGGCGGGACGCGCGCACGGCGAGGCGGTCTTCCTCGTGCATGAGGACGAGCGTGTTACGTTCGAGGCGTTCCATCGCGCCGTCGCCGCGCTTGCGGCCGACTTGCGAGCCAACGGCGTGGAAAAGGGGGATCGTGTCGCCTTGGCGATGCGAAACCTGCCGGAATGGCCGGTAGCCTTCTACGCCGCGGCTTGCCTGGGAGCGATCGTCACCCCACTCAATGCCTGGTGGACGGGACCCGAGCTTGAATATGGCCTGGCTGATTCCGGCTCCAAGGTGCTGTTCGTTGATGCCGAAAGGTTTGAGAGGCTTGCTGAGCACCTTCCCGGATGTCCGGACCTGAAGCGCATATATGTCGCCCGAGACCTCGACGAGGTCGCCAATCCGCACATCGTCCGACTGGAGGATGTCATCGGCGGACCGGAGACCTGGGCCGATCTGCCCGATTATCCTTTGCCGCCCGTCGATGTTGGGCCGGAGGATGATGCAACGATTTTCTACACTTCAGGCACCACCGGAAAGCCGAAGGGGGCGCTCGCCAGCCAACGCAATATCAACTCGAACATCATGGCCGGCGCATGCGTCGCGGCCCGCGCCTTCCTGCGCCGGGGCGAGACGCCGCCCACGCCCGACGCGTCCGCCGCGCAGAGAGCCACGTTGCTGTCGGTGCCATTCTTCCACGCCACCGGCTGTGTCGCGATCCTCAATCCGAGCCTCTTGGGCGGCGCGAAGCTGGTCATGATGCGCAAGTGGGACCCGGTGCGGGCCTTTGAACTGATCGAGCGCGAGAGGATCACTTCAGCGGGCGGAGTGCCAACCATTGCATGGCAGCTGATCGAGCACCCGTTGCGATCCAACTACGACCTTTCCTCGCTGGAGAGCGTATCTTACGGCGGCGCGCCTTCGGCCCCCGAACTTGTCCGCAAGATCAAGGAAACCTTCCCGAGGTCCGCACCCGGCAATGGCTGGGGGATGACCGAGACTTCGGCCACGTCGACCTCGCATACGGCCGAGGACTACGAGCACCGCCCGGATTCGTGTGGTCCCGCGGTTCCGGTTACCGACCTCAAAATAATGACTGTCGAGGGCGACCGGGAATTGCCGACCGGCGAGGTGGGCGAACTCTGGTGCCGCGGCCCGCAGGTGGTGAAGGGCTATTGGAACAAGCCCGAGGCGACGGCGCAGACTTTCGTCGATGGCTGGGTCAAGACAGGTGATCTGGCGCGTCTCGACGACGAAGGCTTCTGCTTCATCATCGACCGCGCGAAAGACATGCTGATCCGCGGCGGCGAGAACATCTACTGCATTGAGGTGGAGAACGCCCTCTACGATCATCCCGCGGTGATGGACGCCGCCGTGGTCGGCATTCCTCATAGGACGCTTGGCGAGGAGCCGGGCGCTGTCGTTACCCTGAAGCCAGGCGCGACCGCCGGTGAAGCCGACCTGCGCGCGTTCGTCGCCGAGCGCCTCGCCGCCTTCAAGGTGCCAGTGCGAGTGCTGTTCTGGAACGAAACCCTGCCCCGAAACGCCAACGGCAAGATTCTCAAAGCCGACCTGCGCAAACTGTTCGTGGACGCCGCTTAATCGCGCTTAGCGCTTCCTCCCTCTCCTTTATGGAGAGGGCGAATTCACATAGGCAAAAGACAGCCCACAAACCACTTCTCCCGACTGGGAGAAGAAGGGGCCCACGCCTCTTGGCGTGGGAAGATGAGGGTCTTTCTTGCAGCGCTTCAGCCACTCACCCTCCCAGCTTCACTGGCCCCTCCAGCCCCTATCTAGGCGGATAACCCCCCGAAGGAGGCTCGTTGTACTGGTCGGCGTCACCCGGCGGGGGCGGCGGAGGACCATAACCCTGGTCTCCGTACGCAGGCGGCGGTGGTGGTGAGCCATAGTAGTCACTATCGCCATCCGAGGGTGGCGGCGGAGGCGGCGGCAGGGGAGGCGGCTCCGCCGCCTGTGCATAGGCAGGCTCATAGCTGTTGGCGCCATAGGGCTGTTGCTGCTGCAGTCGATCATTGCAATTGGACGAACCGGATCCCACGATTCCTCCGCCAACGGCGCCCAGGCCGGCGCCGAGCGCGGCTCCATCGCCTCCGTGACCTTCAGCGGCGAGAGCGCCGCCCAATATCGCGCCGATGCCGGCTCCGACCAGCGCGCCTATAACGGTGCTGCCGGTCTGCCCACGATGGCAATCGGCATTTTCATACGCAGGCGGCGGCGGGGGCGGTGGCGGGTATCCGCCCGACTGTTGGCTGCTGGCCACGCCCGGAATGATCAACGCCGCGCCAACCGCCGCAACGACGCTACGGGCGAGAAACTTCCGATGGTTCATTGCCGGTCTCCTGTCAGAGGACAGTTTCGGATTGTCGACTTGATGCGACAGGGCATCGGCCCGCCGCATGTGATAGTGCCGCTATGCTGGACTCGTGTAGATGAATGAATGTTGAGCGCGATGTTCACCAATCCGAAGTCTGATTCGACGGTCCACATCATCACCGGAAAAACGTTCGCAAGATGACCGAGATCGAAGCCGTCAGCATTGTTTCCATGGGCGCGCAGGGCGATGGACTGACCGCGAGCGGCGATTTCGCGCCGCTGACGCTTCCTGGCGAGACAATCCGCGCCGTCTTCGACAAAGGCCGCGCCGAGGCTGTGGAGATACTGCATGCTAGCCCCGACAGGGTCGCCGCGCCGTGCCGGCATTTCGGCGATTGTGGCGGCTGCTCCCTGCAGCATTGGGCGGCAGAACCGTACCTTGCCTGGAAGGTCGATCTGATCCGTCAGGCGCTGGCGCGGGTTGCTATTGAGACAGATATACTTCCGCCGTTTGCCGCGCCTCCCGCATCCAGGCGACGTCTCGCTCTGCATGCCCGCCGACTTGGGCGGTCCGTAGTGGTCGGCTTCAAGGCGAGACGGTCATGGCGTCTCGCGCCGATCGAAAACTGCGAGATCGCCGACCCACGGCTGAACCAGGCGCTGCCCATGCTTCGTCGCCTGGCTGATGCTTTCCTGGAGCATCCAAAGTCGGCGCCAACGCTGCATGTAACCGTCACTGAAACCGGTCTCGACATCGACGTTACCGGAGTCGAGCGGCGGGCAGGCGGGCTGTCGGCGGATGCCCGCATGCGCGCGGCGTCGATCGCCGGTGAGGCGGATGTC
>JANXTX010000417.1 GCA_025352165.1 Caulobacteraceae bacterium
CAGGGGGACGGGCCCGACCTTCTATCCCGCCGGCTCGCGACTGGCCGCGCAGACTCTGGCCCGCTGGGTCGACACCGAGCTGTTCTGGGCGTCGGTGACGCTGCGCTTTCAGCCGCGGAACATGGGTTCCTTTTTCGCCAATCCGGAAGCCGCCGGCGCATTCGCCGCCGATCGCGCGGCTTTCAGCCAGGGTTCAACGATCCGCGGCGTGCCGCTCGCGGAAGCGCTGCCCCGCTATACGGTCTTCCTCGGGGAACTGGAGGCGCAACTGTCCGACGGTCGCGCCTATCTGTTCGGCGCCGACTGGAGCATCGCCGACTTCTCGACCTATCACGTGCTGTGGTTCATCCACGCCGGCAACGCGATGGCCGATCTGCTGGCTGCGCACCAATCGACGAAGGCCTGGTTCGAGCGCATGCGCGCCTTCGGACGCCCTTGGGGCGACGACCTAAGCGGGCCTGATGCCGTGGAGATCGCCAGGGCCGCGACGCCAACGCCGGTGAATGGCGTAAGCGACATCCCCGAAATTCCTCTGGGAACCATGGTCGATGTCGGCCCCACCGACTATGGCGTGATGCCCAGCCGCGGCGCGTTGCTGAATTGCGACACTGCCTCGATCGTCATCCGCCGTGAAAACGAGCGGACGGGGGTCGTGCATGTACACTTCCCCCGCCACGGCTTTGGGGTGGCCAAGGTCTAGGGTCTAGTCGATCCTCGCCTGGGCGTATCCCTTCAGCACCTCGACGCCGTTCTGGTTGACCGTCACGACATCAAGGTCGACCAGCTTGACCCCATCGACTTCCGAGAGGCCGGTGACGGTTGCCGTGGAGTCGAGGGTATCGCCCGGCCATACCTGGCTGGTGAAGCGCACGCCATACTTGGTCAGGCGTCCGTCGCCGACATGGTTCGTCAGCATGCGTCCGGTCATGCCCATCGTCAGCATGCCGTGGGCGAACACCGACGGGTATCCGGCCACCTTCACGGTGAAGAGTTCATCCGTGTGCAGCGGATTGTAGTCGCCCGACGCGCCGGCGTATTGCACCAGCTGGGTGCGCTTGAGATCCTCGACCAGGCGTTCGGAGTGGGTGTCGCCGACCTTGAGGTCACTGGCTTTCAAAGACATTGCTCGCGCTCCTCAGGCCTGCTCGACGGGACGTTCGGTACGCACGCCGACGCCGCGCGCGGTAATCACCAACTTACCATTCTGGTCGCGGTATTCGGTGACGCTCTCGGAAAAAATCAGCTTGCCGGAGCGCTTGCCTTCCTTCTCCCAGGTCTTGCCGGGGAAGGTGGTCGCGGTCAGCACATCGCCCGGCTTCAGGTGCCGGTGGTATTCGAAATGCTGTTCGGCATGCAGGCCGCCGCCATTGCCGCCGCCACCGCCCTCACCGGCCTTCACACCTGACGGTTCCTTGCCCGAGCCGAACCACGGCTTGCCGGGCCTCGGCCGCAGCACATAGTCGGGATCGAACTGCGCGCTCGACTGGGCGAACGTCGGCGGCGCGACCACCGTGCCGGGCTCTGTGGTCTTCGCATATTCAGGGTCATGATAGATCGGATTGTCGTCGCCGACCGAGCGAGCGAACATCATGATGTGACTGAATTCTACCGGAAATTTTCCGACGGCCATTTCCTCTCCTCGCGTGTTTGCGTTCTTGCGCTTGCGCTGGTTCATTGTGGCGCCATTAGGGGCGCGGGCTCAAGCGCGGGATCGAATGTAAATGACACTCTCAGGCAAACGCGTCGTCATTGTCGGCGGTACTTCAGGGATCGGCTTCGCGGTCGCCGAAGCTGCGGTAGCGCAGGGTGCGCATGTCGTCGTCGCCTCCAGCCAGGCGGAGAATGTCGAAAAAGCGGTACAGCGGCTGGGCAATGGGGCCAGCGGTTTCACGATCAATGTCACTGACGAAGCGAACGTCGATGCGGCCTTCAGCAATCTGGGAGCGTTCGACCATCTGGTGTTCACCGCCGGCGACTGGGGCGGCGCGCGGCGGGGGACCTTCGCCGAGTCCGATTTCACAGCCGCGCAGGCGATCTTCGGCGTGCGCTTCTGGGGCGCGCTGAGGGTGGTCAAACATGCGCTGAAGTGGCTGGCGCAAGACGGGTCGATCACCCTGACGAACGGCATGATCGCCCATCGGCCCGCCAAGGGTGCGGTGATGAGCTCGGCGATGGCCGGTGGGGTCGAGCATGCCGCGCTGGCGCTCTCGGTCGAGCTGGCGCCGATCCGCGTCAACATGGTCTGCCCGGGCTACATCCGCACCGACGTCTGGGCCTCGATGCCGCCCGAGCAGCGCGAGAAGTTCCTCGGCGACGCCACCGCCCGCCAACCGCTGCCGCGCGCCGGCCTGCCCTCGGAAGTCGCCGAGGCGTACATCTATCTGATGCGCGGCGGCTACACGACCGGCCAGGTCATGCGCCTGGACGGCGGCTGGTCGATGGTCTGAGGATTAGCCCTTCAGAAACGCTCGCGCCGCCGCGAGGAATGCGTCCGGGGCATCAAGCGGCACTGGGTGGCCGGCGTTGGCGACCTCGGCGAACTTCGCGTCGGGAATCGTCTCGATCATCCGCGCGGCAACCTCCGGTGACAGCAGATCCGATAGCGCGCCACGGATCAGCAGGGTCGGGACGGTGACATTGGCGCAGGACTTCCAGCCGGTTGCCGCGTCGCGCGGCCGAAGCGTGCTGACAGAGCGTAATGCCCGATCAAAGCGATAGGTCCAGGTCCCGTCTTCAAGGCGCATAAGGCTGTAGTCGCTGCGATGGCGATGATGATCTACCGGCGGCAGGGAATTGATCGCTCGGGCGGCGGCGAACGCGG
>JANXTX010000075.1 GCA_025352165.1 Caulobacteraceae bacterium
AGAGCTGGTCGCGCGCAACCCCCAGCAGTTCCTCCCGTTCATCATCCGAAAGAAAGCCGCCGCGAATCATGCATCACGCAAGAATCCCGTTCGCGCGGCTTGGCAACCCTAATTTCCGGATCCACCGAGAGTCAGAGTATAAACAGATTGCGCCTGTGCTTGGTGTTCGCGGCCATGATGACGTCGAAGACCTCAGAACCCGCCGTTCGGCGCTCCTGCTCGGTGGAGAAGGCTATCTGATCGGCTGCGTGTACGATGCAGTTGAGGCTGGTCTCGCCAGTTCGTCGGATCCGTTCGTTGAGACCGAGGACGCCGCCGAGATTTGCAACCGAATCTTCGGAGGACCGGTGAATATTTTGCTCCACGCCAGCACTCATCGGTTCAGCGAAGCGCCATTTGGCGCCAAAGGGGCGGCGCTCAAACCGGGCAGCGCCGTACTACCAGCGGAGGGCTCGGCGCCCTCATTCCTTAGGTTAAAAGTGGCACGCCAAGGCTGCTACGGACAAATCATCCGGGTCGCTTAGACGAACTTCACGCAGCCACACTCAAGGCAAAACCTCCTTCCCCATGAAAAGGGAGGAGGACTTCGACTCTCCTATTCCGCTGCCATGGCGAACGGGGCCGGCTGGCCGCCGCGCAGCAGGCGTCCCGGAAGCGAGCCGGTGGGATCGCCGTCGCGGTAGGTGATATCGCCGGCGACGATGGTGGCGACGTAGCCGCTGGCTTTCTGGATCAGGCGGCGCCCGCCTGTGGGCAGATCGTAGACTACCCGCGGCGCGTGCAGGGTGAGGTGGTCATAGTCGATGACATTGAGGTCGGCCCGGTAGCCCGGAGCGATGACGCCGCGATCGTAGAGGCCTACGGTGCGGGCCGTGTCGCGGGTCTGCTGGCGGATCACATAGGGCAGATCGAGCTTGGGGCCGCGCGTGCGGTCGCGCGTCCAGTGAGTCAGCAGCGATGTCGGGAAGCTGCCGTCGCAGATCATGCCGACGTGCGCCCCACCATCGGAAAGTCCGGGGACGGTATTGGGATTGGTGATCATCTCGTGGACGGCGTCGAGCGAGCCCTCGGCATAGTTGAGGAACGGCACATAGAGCATGCCGCGTCCGCCATTGCTCAGCATCTGGTCGAGGGCAACCTCCTCGGGCGAAACGCCCAGAGCAGACGCGCGGAACGCGACGGTGGATTCCTCGGTTGGCTCGTAGTCCGGCAGTTCGGCCATCAGGTGCATCTGCCCCCAGGCGCTGGCGAAGCCACGGCCGCGCCGCTCCGGATTGTCGGCCAGCAGCGCGGCGCGGAAGTCGGCATTGCGCAGGCGTGCAAGCTTTTCCGCCAGCGGCAGAGCGGAAATCTCCCGGTACAGAGGATAGTGGGAGAACGGATTGAGGGTCAGTTCCAGGCCGAGCAGCACACCAACCGGGCGCGCGGCGACCTGCGCCTTCATCGGCAGACCAGAGGCGACCGCATCATCGAGCGCGGCCAGCAACACCTGGTAGGCCTTCGGCGCCAGTCCGCCCTGGGCAAGGGTGAATGACAGGGGACGGCCGCTACGCTCGACGATTCGCCGCAACATGGCGAATTCGACGACTGGATCGGTAAAGTCGGAAACGACCTGCAGCACGCCCTTGCCTGCAGCGGCGAGCCCCATGGCGATACCGGTGAGCTCATCCTCTCCGGCGGTCAACGTGGGGATATGATGTCCATCGCTTGTGCGGTGATTAAGCGTCCGGGACGTACCAAAGCCGATCGCTCCGCACTCCATCGCCCGCTGGGCGATCGCCGCCATCGAGGCGATGTCCGCCGCGCTGGCCGGCTCACGATTGACCCCGCGTTCGCCCATCACCGCGACGCGCAACGCGGCATGCGGGAGCTGGCTGCCGATATCGACGTCGAATTGTCGTGAGGCCAGGGAGTCGAGATATTCGGGATAGCTCTCCCAGTTCCACGGCAGGCCTTCGCTAAGCACAGGGAACGGAATGTCTTCAACACCCTCCATCAGGTGGATCAGGCGATTGTGGTCGTCAGGCCGGCAGGGCGCGAAACCGACGCCGCAATTGCCCATGACGATGGTGGTGACGCCATGCCAGGCCGACGGCTGCATGCGCGAGTCCCAAGTAGCCTGGCCGTCGTAGTGGGTATGGATATCGACAAAGCCCGGCGTGACGATCCGGCCCCGTGCGTCGATCTCTTCGGCGCCTGCGCCATGTATCCTGCCGATGTCGGCGATGCGGCCGTCCTTGACGGCGATATCGGTCTCGAAGGCTTCCCCACCATTGCCGTCGAACACCAGCCCGCCCCGGATCACCAGATCATAGGCCCGTTCCATCGCCGTCTCCGTCACATCAAGCGTTTTTCGTTCATTGTATTAGCGGCCCGCGGAGGGTGGTGCGTCAAGTGCGATGACGACTCGATGGGGGTGGATTCCGTCGATCGGACTTCCAAAATACAGCCGGCGGCCTAAGGTCGCGCCAAGCGAACCCTGGAGACCACTGATGCCGACGACCGCCGATCCATATGACGCAGGCCGCTACAGACGAGCAGGGCGAGGGCGCATCTACGAAAGCATTCTCGACACCATCGGCGACACGCCGCTGATCCGGTTGCCCAGACTGACGGCGCAACTGAAGCCCAAAGGCGAGGTTCTCGCAAAGCTGGAATTCTTCAATCCGCTGGCGTCAGTGAAGGACCGCATCGGCGTATCGATGATCGAGGCGTTGGAAGCCGAGGGACGCATCGGTCCGGGATCCACTATCGTCGAACCAACCAGCGGTAATACCGGAATTGCGCTGGCGTTCGTCGCCGCGGCCAAGGGGTTGAAGTTGATCCTGGTGATGCCGGAGAGCATGTCGATCGAGCGACGCAAGATGTTGCTGATTCTCGGCGCGCGACTGGAGCTGACACCGGGAGAGAAGGGCATGGCCGGGGCCGTGGCGCGCGCGCGCGAACTCCTGGAAGAAATCCCCGGCGCGGTCATGCCGCAGCAGTTTGAGAACCCCGCCAATCCGCTGATTCATCGCATCTCGACGGCGGAGGAAATCTGGAACGATACCGCCGGCGGCGTCGATGTAGTCGTCGCGGGCGTCGGGACCGGCGGCACGCTGACCGGCGTCGGCCAGGTGCTCAAGGCGCGCAAACCGTCGTTGCGCATGGTTGCGGTCGAGCCGACCAGTTCGCCGGTGCTCTCCGGCGGCCAACCGGGTCCGCACAAGATCCAGGGTATCGGCGGCGGCTTCGTGCCGGCGATCCTCGACCGCGGGGTGATGGACGAGATCATTCAGGTGACCAACGACGACGCCTTCGATATGGCCCGGCGCTGCGCCCGGACCGAAGGCGTGCCGGTAGGGATTTCCTCGGGCGCCGCGCTGGTCGCTGCCTTCGATATCGCTTCACGGCCAGAAATGACCGGCAAGCAGATCGTCGCCATCATCCCCAGTTTCGCCGAACGGTACCTGTCGACCGCGCTGTTCGAGGGCCTGTAACGCTTCGGTCGTGAGCGACGTTTTCACGCCGGAAAAACGCTCCGCGATCATGCGGCGCGTGAAGAGCCGCGACACCGGTCCCGAACTGACGTTGCGGCGACTGATCTGGTCGATGGGCGGCAGGTATCGACTGCATCGAGCCGACCTTCCCGGCAAGCCGGACATCGTCATGCCGGGCCGGCGGATGGCTGTGTTCGTCCACGGCTGCTTCTGGCACGGCCACAACTGCGCGCGAGGATCGAGGGTCCCGCAGGGGAATCGCGACTATTGGGTGGGGAAGATTGCGCGCAACCGGGAGCGGGACGCAGCAGCAAAAGCGGCGCTGGAAGCGCTGGAGTGGCGGGTCGAGGTGGTGTGGGAATGTGCGCTGAGGGACCGGGAAGTGCTGGAAGCGCGGGTGAAGAACTGGCTCTCGATCAGGCGCTAGAATTCCTCCCTCCCCTTCTGGGGCTACCGGATGCACACATCTCGAAGGTGATCCAAGTAACACCTCGCCCGTTTGGGAGAGGGAGGGGCCCGATCGCGGCTTGCCCGCCGAAGCGAAGCTCTTGCTTCGCGTAGGTGGGAGCGATTGGGAGGGTGAGGGCCTGTAGCGTCGCAAGAAAGACCCTCATCTTCCCACGCCAAG
>JANXTX010000098.1 GCA_025352165.1 Caulobacteraceae bacterium
TGAAGACCGGCAAGGCCCGTGCGGTGCGCTTCTCGACCCTGGCCGCGCTCTGCCGGGAGCTCGATTGCCAGCCTGGCGATCTGGTTGCATACGAACCCGGACCGCCCGACGATCCCGACGAGGATATGGACGACGGATGAAGCCGCCTACCGCAATTCCAGTCCGCCGAGGGCGCCCTCGGCCCGCCAGTCCTCAAGCAGTTTGACGAAGGCGATCGGGCCTAGTCCATAGGCCCCGTTGCGCGCCGCCAGCGCGGAAGGCTTGCCCTCGTTGTTGTAGTATCCGGGCGTACACATTTCCTGGAAGTTCTGCCGCATGATCGCGCTGTCGATGATCGTTCTGACCCACGCCTCCTCGGCTTCCGCCGTCGGTTCGATGGCGCGCGCCTGCCGCTCGCGGCCCTGCTGCACCACGTAGGCGATGTGGCGTGACTGTTCATCGAGCATGTGGGGATAGTTGACGGTAAAGCCCGACTGCGAATTGCTCATGATGAAGCAGTTGGGAAAACCACGGCTCATGTAACCGTGCAGGGTCGAGACCCCCTCGCTCCATTTCCCGGTCAAGGTCGTCCCATCACGGCCCCGCACCTCATAGCCGGACCTGCGGGTATAGGCCGTCCCGACCTCGAATCCGGTTGCGTAGATCAGGCAGTCAACCTCATAGGCCTGGCCATTGGCGATCACGGCGGTCTCGGTGATCGCCTCGACTCCCTGACCATGGGTGTCGACCAGGGTGACGTTCGGTCGGTTGAATGCATCGAGATATTCGTCGTGGAAGCACGGCCGCTTGCAGAACTGGTTGTACCAGGGCTTGAGCGATTCGGCGGCGGACGGGTTCTTGACGATCTCGTCGACCCGCGTCCGGATCTGTTCCATCTTCCGATAGTCGGCGAGTTGCATCAGCTTGGCCGGGTCGTCGACGGATTGCCCCGCGGCCTGCTGTTTGCGGGCGAGGAAGATCAGGTTGCCGATGATGTCGGTCCAGCCGTCGTTGACGAGATTTTCTTCCTGAAACGCGCCGGTGACCAGGGCGTTGAAGTTGTCCATGCGGCGCCTCTGCCAGCCTGGCTCGAGGTTTTCGGCCCATGCCGGATCGGTCGGACGGTTGCCGCGAACGTCGATCGAGGATGGCGTACGCTGGAACACATACAGCTGAGCCGCGGATCGGGCGATATGCGGCACGCATTGCACCGCCGTCGCCCCCGTGCCGATTACGCCGACCCGCTTGCCCTCGAGGCCGACCAGACCGCCGTCAGGGTCACCGCCGGTGTAGGCATAGTCCCAGCGGCTGGTATGGAACGCGTGGCCCTTGAAGCTCTCGATCCCGGGAATGCCCGGCAGCTTCGGCCGATGCAGTGGGCCGTTGGCCATGACCACGAACCGCGCTCGCATCGCATCGCCGCGGTTGGTGGTGATAGTCCACCTCGCGCTGGTCTCGTCCCAGCTCAGATCGGTGACCTCGGTCTGGAAACAGGCGTTGTGATAGAGATCGAAATGCCGGCCGATCGCACGGCTATGGGCGAGAATTTCCGGCGCCCGCGAATACTTCTCGACCGGCAGGTAGCCGACCTCCTCCAGCAGAGGAAGGTAGATATATGACTCAACATCACAGGCGGCGCCGGGATAGCGGTTCCAGTACCACGTGCCGCCGAAGTCGCCGCCCTTCTCGATGATGCGCACGTCCTCGACGCCTGCCTGGCGCAGCCGCGCGCCGGCCAGCAGTCCGCCGAATCCGCCGCCGATCACCGCGACCTCCACCTCGTCGCACAGCGGTGCGCGATCGAGATCGCTCTCCACATAAGGGTCGGCGAGGTAGCGGGCGAAGCTGCCCTTGATCTCGATGTATTGCTCGTTGCCTTCGTCGCGCAGTCGCTTGTTGCGTTCGGCGAGATATTTTTCGTGCAGAAATTCGGCGTCGAAGCCAAGGCCGTCGGGCGTCGCCCCGTCAACCGTATCCGAGTCGAGCGCCATGATTCTCTCCGTCAATTGATGACCCCGCAGGGTCTCGCCTGTGCTGGCGACGCGTTAGTTGACGATGACTACCTGGACGCCGCAACGGCAGGCAAGGACAACTATCCGCCCACCGCCGCTCGCTGCAGTTCGATCAGATCGGCGATGCCGTCACGCGCCAGGCCGAACAGGGCCTCGAATTCGTCGCGGGAGAACCCACGCTTTTCGCCGGTGGCCTGGATCTCGACGATGTCGCCGGCGCCGGTGAGGACGAAGTTGGCGTCCGCCTCGGCGTTGCTGTCTTCCTCGTATTCAAGATCGAGCACCGGCACGCCCTTGTAGATGCCGCAGGAAATCGCGGCGACGTGGTCCAGGATCGGATCGCGCGTGATCACGCCTTCCTCCAGCAGATGCCGGGTGGCGAGTTTGAGCGCGACCCACCCGCCGGTGATCGCCGCCGTGCGCGTGCCGCCATCGGCCTGGACGACATCACAGTCGACGGTGATCTGGCGTTCTCCCAGGGCCCTCATGTCCACCACCGCGCGCATCGAGCGTCCGACAAGGCGCTGAATCTCCTGGGTTCTACCGGACTGCTTGCCCTGCGCGGCTTCCCGCCGGCCGCGCGTGTGGGTCGCCCGCGGGAGCATGCCATACTCGGCGGTCACCCATCCCTGACCTCGTCCGCGCAGGAAAGGGGGTACGCCTTCCTCCAGGCTGGCGGTGACCAGGACCTTGGTGTGACCGAAGGACACCAGGCAGGATCCCTCCGCATAGCGGTTGACCGCGGTCTCTAAAGTGACGTTGCGCAGGGCGTCGGGGGCGCGGTCGGACGGTCTCATGATTCAGGTCTGGCTCCGGAGGGATTGGCGGCGCTTGCGCCGCGCGATGTCGCGCTTATCCTACACAACGCGTTGGAGCGTCCATGACCAAACCTTTCGTCGGCCAGGTTCCGCCTCGTGGAGCGAGTCTCAGCGAACTCGACAGCCGCGCCCGGGAAATTTTCCGCCGCATCGTCGAGAGCTATCTGGAGACCGGTGATCCTGTCGGATCACGGACCCTGTCGCGCGGCGGGGTTCATCTGTCGGCGGCCTCAATCCGTAACACCATGCAGGACCTAACCGAACTTGGTCTGCTCGGAGCGCCGCATGTCAGCGCCGGCCGGCTGCCCACGCATGCGGGCCTGCGGCTTTTCATTGATGGGTTGCTGGAGGTCGGTGACGTCGCCGAGGACGATCGACGCAACATTGAGGCGCGCCTCTCGGCGCATGGCCGTTCCCTGGAGGACGCGCTCAACGAGGCCAGCGCCATCCTGTCCGGACTGGCGGGCGGCGCCGGGGTGGTCGTCACACCGGTGCGCGAGGCCGAGGTGAAACATGTCGAGTTTCTGGCGCTTGGCCCCGATCAGGCGCTGGCGATCATGGTCTTCGAGGATGGCCTGGTCGAAAATCGCCTGATGCGACGCGCGGCAGGGGTGACACCCGCCGCTTTGCAGGAGGCCTCGAACTTTCTCAATACCCGCCTTCGGGGAAAGATGCTCAATGAAGTCAAGGCGGAGGTTGCGGCCGAGATCGAGAAGGCGCGCCGCGAACTCGATACGACCGCCGCGCGTCTGGTTGAGGACGGGCTGGCCGCATGGGGCGGTGGCGAGGAGGCCGAGCGTGCGCTGATCGTGCGCGGCCGGGCCAATCTTCTGGGTGATCCGCAGGCCATCGCCGACCTCGACCGTGTGCGCATGCTGTTCGACGACCTCGAGCAAAAGGAACAGCTGATCGGACTGCTGGATGACGTACGCGACGCCGCCGGGGTGCGCATCTTCATCGGCGCGGAAACCAGGCTATTTTCGTTGTCGGGTTCCGCTCTGATCGCCGCGCCCTATATGTCTGGCCGACAGCGCGTGCTTGGGGCGATCGGTGTGATCGGTCCGGCCCGCCTCAACTATGCCCGAGTGATTCCCCTGGTCGACTACACCGCCCGGGCGCTCGGGCGAATCATGGATGGGTGACTTGTGAGTACGCCAGAAAACGAATCAGCCGCCGCGGAAGCCGGCGGCGAAGGGCAATCGACCGTTGAAAACGACGCTCTGGCGGCGCTGAACGCCGAAGTGGCTGCCCTCAAGGACCAGGCGCTGCGGTACGCGGCCGAGGCCGAGAACACCAAGCGGCGGGCGGAGCGCGAGATAAACGACGCCCGCGCCTATGCGATCCAGAAGTTCGCGCGCGACCTGCTCGGCGTTGCGGATAATCTGGCGCGCGCGCTGCAACATGCCCCGAAGGACGCCGAGGACCAACTGACCCGCAATCTCGCGATCGGCCTGGAAATGACCCAAAAGGATCTGCTGAACGCGTTCGATCGCAATGGATTGAAGTCGATTTCGCCCGCCGCCGGCGAAAAGTTCGATCCGCACCTGCATCAGGCGATGATGGAGCAGACCTCCGATTCGGTCGCGCCGGGCATGGTCATCCAGGTTTTGCAGACCGGCTACGACCTGTTTGGCCGCATCGTGCGGCCGGCGATGGTGATCGTCGCGGCCAAGGATTCCACTGGCGGTGCAACGGCTTCGAGCCCGCGGGAAGCGATGGCGGACGAGGATGTTCAGCGTTCCAACTGACTTCCTCGCGTCTGCCCCTTCCTCACGGCGACAAATTCGCTAATCTGCCAAGTCCCTTTTCATCCGCCGCGCTCGGTGATTGGTCCG
Source organism: Caulobacteraceae bacterium (assembly GCA_025352165.1). Lineage (GTDB taxonomy): Bacteria > Pseudomonadota > Alphaproteobacteria > Caulobacterales > Caulobacteraceae > Acaudatibacter. The sequence goes on from JANXTX010000098.1 coordinate 4,645, forward strand.
CGGCGGCGCCGGACTTGGACGCGTAAGAATGAAGCTGACCATTGAGCGCACCGCTCTGCTGAAAGCCCTGGGCCACGTTCAGAGCGTCGTTGAGCGGCGCAATACCATCCCGATCCTGTCCAATGTCCTGCTGACAGCCGGGCGCGACACGCTTTCGTTCTCGGCGACCGACCTGGACATGGAGATAACCGACTCCACCAACGCGCTGGTCGATGTGCCGGGGCAGATCACCGCCCCGGCGCACACGCTATACGAGATTGTCCGCAAGCTGCCCGAGGGTGCCGATGTCGCGCTGAGCTATTCCGGCGAGGATCCTCGCCTGCAGGTTCAGGCCGGCCGCTACAAGGTCAATTTGCCGGTGCTTCCCGCCGGCGACTTTCCGGTGATGTCGTCGGACGGCCTGTCGCCGACCATCACCGTCGACACCACCGATCTGATGCGGCTGATCGACAAGACCCGCTTCGCCATCTCCACCGAGGAGACCCGCTACTATCTGACCGGCATCTACCTGCACAGCGTGGTCGAGGATGGCCGCCAGCTATTGCGCGCGGTCGCGACCGACGGCCACCGGCTCGCGCTGGCTGAAATGCCGGCTCCTGAAGGCGCGGCTGGGCTTCCGGGTGTGATCGTGCCGCGCAAGACCATTCAGGAGGCCCGCCGCCTGATGGAGGACGCCGGCGAGACCATCGGCCTGCGGATAAGTTCGCAGAAGGTCCGCTTCGAGTTCGGCGCCGCCGCGCTGATCTCCAAAGTCATCGACGGTTCGTTCCCGGACTACACGCGGGTGATACCGCGCGACAACACGCGCCTGATGAGCGTCGACAACCGCCTGTTCGCCGCCGCCGTTGACCGCGTCGCGACAATCTCGTCCGAGAAAAGCCGCTCGGTGAAGCTGGCCGTGGAGGCGGGCAAGGTGATGCTGATGGTCCGCAACATGGAGACCGGTCAGGCGACCGAGGAACTGGAAGTCGACTACGATGGCGAGCCCTTCGACATCGGTTTCAACGCCCGCTACCTGATGGATGTAGCGGGCCAGATCGGCGGCGAGACGGCGGAGTTCCGCTTCGCCGACCGCGCGGCGTCGGCGACTATGCTCGATCCGGTGCTGGCGCTCGACCCCACCGACGCCGGCGTGCAGTACGTGCTGATGCCGCTTCGGGCTTAGGAAACGGCGCTGTCGCGAGGCGGATCGTGCGCTCGCGGCTGAACCATATTCTGCTGACGGACTTCCGCTCCTACGCGCGGACGACGCTGAGCACGGGCGGGCGCAGCGTGTTCCTGTTCGGCCCCAATGGCGCCGGCAAGACCAATCTGCTGGAGGCGATCAGCTTCCTTTCCCCGGGGCGAGGATTGCGCGGCGCCGCGCTGACCGAGGTCGGTCGGCGTACGCCGGGCGAGTTGGGCGGCAGGGCCTGGGCGATTTCGGTCGAGGTCGATGGTGAGGCGGGAACAGCGCGGCTGGGCGCCGGCGTCGAGAGCGGAGCCTCCACGCGGCGCCTGGTGCGCATCGACGGCGAGACCGTCTCTCCCGGCGCCCTGACCGAACATGTCCGACCGATCTGGCTGACGCCGGCGCAGGACCGGCTGTTCCTGGACGGCGCCAGCGAGCGGCGACGTTTCTTCGATCGGTTGGTCTATGCGGCCATCCCCGGGCACGGCGGCCATGTCGCGGCCTATGATCGCGCCCTGCGCGAACGCAGCCGTCTGCTGGGCGATGGTCCAGCCGACCCCGAGTGGCTGACCGCGCTGGAGGCGCAGATGGCCAAGGCCGGCGCTCTGGCCGCGATGGCGCGCGGGCGGACGCTGATCGACCTGCAGGCCGAGATCGATACCCGCGGCGACCGGGCGTTTCCGACCGCCGGCCTGGATCTCGCCGGGGAATGGGAGCGGCTTGCCCTGAGCGGCCTGGCGGTGGACGAGATCGAGGCGCGTCTGGCCGCGGCCTTGGCCCGCGGACGGGATCGCGACGCCGCCGCGGGCCGCGCGCTCAGCGGTCCTCACCGCGGCGATCTGCTGGTCGTGCACCGCCAGAAAGACCGTCCGGCGGCGGAGTGTTCGACCGGGGAACAGAAGGCGCTGATCCTCAATCTGGTGCTCGCCCAGGCGGCGCGACTTTCCGGTTCGAATTTGGCGCCGAATCCTATATTGTTGCTCGATGAAGTGGCGGCGCACCTGGATCCTTTCCGACGCGCCGCGCTTTTCGACGAAATAGAGGCGCTTTCCCTGCAGGCCTTTCTGACCGGCACCGACGAGCTGCTCTTCGAAACCCTGAAGGGTCGGGCGATAGGCGTTCATGTCGACGCATCGACCCTGACCGCCCTGGACTCCTGATTGATGACCGACGACCACATTCCTTCCTCCGAACATGACAACGAAGCGGCGGACGCCGCCGCCAACGAATACGGCGCCGACTCGATCAAGGTGCTCAAGGGTCTCGACGCCGTACGCAAGCGGCCGGGCATGTACATCGGCGACACCGACGACGGCTCGGGCCTTCACCACATGGTCTATGAGGTAGTCGACAACGCCATCGACGAGGCGTTGGCCGGCTGGGCGACCCGGGTTGAGGTGATCCTCAACGCCGACGGATCGTGCACGGTGACCGACGATGGTCGCGGCGTGCCCACCGACATCCACGAGGGCGAAGGCGTCTCGGCGGCCGAAGTGATCATGACCCAGCTGCACGCCGGCGGGAAGTTCGACCAGAACTCCTACAAGGTCTCCGGCGGTCTGCACGGCGTCGGCGTCTCGGTGGTCAATGCGCTGTCGGACTGGCTGCAACTCACCATCTATCGCCATGGTCAGCGCCATGAGATGCGCTTCGAGCGTGGCGATACGGTGAAATCGTTGGAGATCACCGGCGCGGCGCCGCTGCGCGAGAATGGTGAGTTCCTCACCGGCACCGAGGTCACCTTCATGCCCTCGCTGTCGACGTTCTCGCACATCGATTTCGACCGCAAGACGCTGGAGCACCGACTGCGCGAGCTGGCCTTCCTCAACTCCGGCGTGGTGATCTATTTCCGCGACCATCGCGACGCCGAGCCGTTTGAGGAAATCCTCCACTACGAGGGCGGCGTCGAAGCGTTCGTGCGCCATCTCGACAAGGCCAAGACGCCGCTCCTGAAGGCCCCGTTGGTGATCCGCGGCAAGCGCGACAAGGTCGAGATCGACCTCTCGCTGTGGTGGAACGACGGCTATCACGAGACGATGCTGTGCTTCACCAACAACATCCCGCAGCGCGACGGCGGCACCCATCTGTCGGCGTTCCGTGGAGCGTTGACCCGGGTGATCACCGGCTATGCCGAGAGCAGCGGCGCGGCCAAGCGCGAGAAGGTCTCGGTGACCGGCGAGGACGCGCGCGAAGGCCTGACCTGCGTGCTCTCGGTGAAAGTGCCCGATCCGAAGTTCTCCTCCCAAACCAAGGACAAGCTGGTCTCCTCCGAGGTCCGCCCGGCCGTCGAGGGTCTGGTCGGCGAGGGCATCGCCCAGTGGTTCGAGGAACACCCGACCGAGGCCAAGCTGATCATCCAGAAGATCGCCGAAGCAGCCGCCGCCCGCGAAGCGGCGCGCAAGGCGCGTGAGCTGACCCGGCGCAAGTCGGCGCTGGATATCTCCTCCCTGCCCGGCAAACTGGCGGACTGCCAGGAACGCGACCCGGCCAAGTCGGAAATCTTCATCGTCGAGGGCGATTCCGCCGGCGGTTCCGCCAAGCAGGCTCGCAACCGCGAGAACCAGGCGGTGCTTCCGTTGCGTGGCAAGATCCTCAATGTCGAGCGGGCGCGCTTCGACAAGATGTTGGGCTCCGAGCAGATCGGCACCCTGATCACGGCGCTGGGCGCCGGGATCGGCCGCGACGACTTCGACATCGAGAAGATCCGCTATCACCGCATCGTGGTGATGACCGACGCAGACGTCGACGGCGCGCACATCCGCACCCTGCTGATGACGTTCTTCTATCGGCAGATGCCGCAGGTGATCGAGCGTGGCTATCTCTATATCGCCCAACCGCCGCTGTATAAGGCCAGCAAGGGCAAGTCCTCGCGCTATCTGAAGGACGAGGCCGAGATGCAGGCCTTTCTGATCGACGAAGGCCTGGACGGCGCGACGCTGGACCTGGCCAACGGTGAGCGCATGGCCGGCGGCGATCTTGCCGCCCTGGCCCTGGCCGCCCGTCAGGCCAAGGCCAACATCGACCGGCTGTCGGCGCGCGCGCCGGCGTTCGCCATCGAGCAGGCGGCGCTGTCTGGTCTGTTGGGCGAGGGCGGAGACCTTGAAACCGCGGCGCGCCGGCTGGACCTCTACGCCCAGGACGGCGACGGACCATGGGCGGGCGAGCCGGCGGTAGGCGGGGGCTATCAGTTCATCCGTTCCAAGCGCGGCGTAAGGGAAAGCATCGTGCTGGACGACGCGATGCTGCACTCGGCCGACGCGCGGCGCCTGGCCGAACGGTCGATAACCCTGGCCGAGACCTTCTCGTCACCCGCCACCTTCCGTCGCCGCGACCGCTCGGAGACCGTGCGCGGACCGCTGGATCTTGTCTCGGCCGTTTACGAGTCGGGCCGGCGCGGCCTGACCATCCAGCGCTACAAGGGCCTTGGCGAAATGAACCCCGACCAGCTGTGGGAAACCACCCTCGACCACAACGCCCGCACCCTGCTGCAGGTCAAAGTCGACCACGCCGACGACGCTGACGACCTGTTCACCCGCCTGATGGGCGATCTGGTTGAACCAAGGCGCGAGTTCATCCAGGAGAACGCCCTGGACGCGGAGGTGGACGTTTAGGGGGATCGAGCATGAAACTCACTTGGCGAATATCTGACTTGTCGGTCAGCATGTGAGTGAACAATTTCTCGGCATTGATTTTTCGGGGGGCTCGCGACCATGGCGTGAAGGGGTGAAAAGCCCTACCGTCTGGATAGCGACGGCTGAAATCGTGGGAGCCACACTCGCGCTTGTTGGTCTCGTGCCCGTGCAAGACTTGCCTGGAAATGGGCAGCCCTTCGACCGCCTGACACAACTTCTTTCGAAGGGCGACTATGCGGCGGCGGCTATCGATGCGCCCTTCTCGATCCCGTTGGCGCACGCCCCTCCCGGTGGCCATCGGGCTTTGCTTGATGCCGTATTGGGATTGCCAAATGGGGCAGACAGGCCGTTTCCCTATGGTGCGGCTCTCGTTACATTCGCCGAGACAGTTTGCCGAAAAGCGACGCCTAAACCGTTGAGAGTGTGTGAGCGGTTTTGGACCAAACGATCGGTCAACACTCGATCTACACTTTGGAACGGGCCACGCGGCGGCGCGCCATTTGCAGCAGCATGCATGGCTTTGATCGCTCGGTCAGGCAGACCTTGCTGGCCATGGGCGAGAGCCGGTCGCGGCCTCCTTGTGGAAGGTTTCCCTGCCGCGCAGCTAAATTATTGGGACCTGCCGCACCAAGGCTATTCTGGCTCGTCGGGCGCGCCAGCACGCGACCGTATTGTGGCGGCGCTCTCGTCGCGCATATCGCTGCAACGATTGCACGTCGATTTGATGATTGCTTCTCCCGACGCCCTGGACGCAGTGATTGCTGTCTTCGGTGCGGTCGCTGCATTCAACGGTTCCGCAATTCAGTCGCACCAGCCCGATTTTGAAGGTTGTATAGCAGTGCATCCTTAGGTGTGGGTGAAACAGACGACTGTGAAAGAATGCTTTTTAGCCACGACAACGATCAGCAACGAAGACTTCGCCATGGTCATGGGCGGTCTGGACCAGGCGGCGGACATCGCCGCCGGCAAGGCCGACCCGGCGACCTATCGCCTGCATGTTCCCAAGACCATAGACGTCAAGGCGATCCGCCAGCGCGCTGGCCTGTCCCAGCCGGCGTTCGCGGCTCGATACGGATTTTCCGTGGGCGCTGTTCGTGATTGGGAGCAGGGGCGTCGGCGTCCGGAGGCGAGCGCCAGGGTTCTGCTGACGGTCATCGAGAAGAATCCCAAGGCCGTCGAGGAGGCGCTGGCGGGTAATTGACGCCCGCAGCGGTTCCCCGCTTCGACGGAGCGACAAAGGCGTTGCGGCCCTTGAATGGCCGGGGTTCCACGGCCATCTCCTGCGCCACCATCAGAGCTGAGGAGAGATGAACAACACCATGACCACCTTGACCGAAGCCGCGCCGGAAACCCGCATGTTCGAGGCGGATGTCGCCCGATTGCTGCACCTGATGGTGCACTCGGTCTATTCGGACAAGGAGATCTTCCTTCGCGAGCTGATCTCGAACGCGGCCGACGCCTGCGAGAAGCTGCGTTACGAAGGCATCAGCCATCCGGAGTTGCTGGGCGACGATGCTCAGCCGCGCATCACCCTGGTTCTCGATCGCGACGCGCGCCGGCTGACGGTCGAGGATAATGGCATCGGCATGAGCCAGGCCGACCTCGCCGAGGCGCTCGGCACCATCGCCCGGTCGGGCACCAGGGCGTTCATGGAGCGGATCGCGCAGGCCAAGGAGGCGGAGGGCGCGCAGTTGATCGGCCAGTTCGGCATCGGCTTTTATTCGGCCTTCATGGTGGCGGACCGTGTCGAGGTGGTCTCGCGCCGCGCCGGCGACGGAGAGGCGGCGATCTGGTCGTCGGATGGGGAGGGAACCTACACAATCGCGCCGGTCGACCTCGATCAGGCGCCTGCGCGCGGCACGCGGGTGACGCTGCATCTCAAGGAGGACGCCGCCACCTATACCGAAGACTACACGATCGAGCGGATGGTCAAGGCGCAGTCGGGGCACGTGCCCGTGGCAATCTTCCTGCGCGAAAAGCCCGACGCGGAACCACGGCTGATCGGCGACGGCACGGCTCTGTGGACCCGGCCCAAGGCGGACATCACGGCGGAGGAATACAAGGATTTCTACCGCACCGTCGCCGGGCAGTTCGATGAGCCGGCCCTGACCCTGCACTACCGCGCGGAGGGGTTGCACGAGTATTCGGTGCTCGCCTTCGTGCCGGAGTCCAAACCGTTCGACCTGTTCGATCCCGACCGGTCCGGGCGGCTGAAGCTCTATGTCCGGCGCGTGTTCATCACCGATGAGGCCGGAATCCTGCCGCGCTATCTGCGATTTGTGCGCGGGCTGGTGGATTCCGCCGATCTTCCCCTCAATGTCTCGCGGGAAATGATCCAGGAGAGCCCCCTGCTCGCCGCCATTCAGAAGGGGGTGACCAACCGTGTGCTGTCGGAGCTGGACAAGCTCGCGGCCAATGACGCTGGGGCCTACGACAAGATCTGGGACAACTTTGGCGCGGTCCTCAAGGAGGGGCTTTACGAGGACTACACGCGGCGAGAGACGCTGCTGGGCCTTGCCCGGTTCACGACCTCGACGTCCGACGGCAAGCGGCGCTCGCTGAAGGACTATGTCGCCAGCCTGAAGGAGAACCAGACGGCGATCTATTACGCCACCGGCCTTGACCTCGATCGGCTGGCGTCGTCGCCACAGCTTGAGGGTTTCCGTGCCCGGGGCATCGAGGTTCTCTTGCTGACCGATCAGGTCGACAGCTTCTGGGTCACCTCGGGGCTCGATTTCGAGGGCAAGCCCTTCAAATCGGTCACCCAGGGCGCGGCCGACCTCGACCTCATCCCCTTGCCCGACGGCCAGGCAAAGGCAGCCGATGCCCCGGAAGAGGTCGGACGGTTCATCGCGTTCGTGAAGACCACGCTGGGAGAGGCCGTCTCTGACGTCCGCTCGTCGGATCGCTTGACCGAAAGCGCGGTCTGCCTGGTCGCCGCCGATCACGGCATGGATCGGCAACTGGAGAAACTGCTGGCCGGCGCCGGTCGCCCTACTGTCGGCTCAAAGCCGGTTCTCGAGATCAATCCCCGACATGCGCTGATCGAGGCGCTGAGCCGACTTGACGAGGCCGACCAGACCCTGCGCGAGGACGCCGCCCGGCTGCTGTTCGACGAAGCCAGGATCGCCGATGGCGAAGTCCCCGAAGACGCCAGAGGCTTCTCCGCCCGCCTCGGCCGACTGCTGACCCGCGCCCTGGGCTAATCAGGAGGCACGGCATCGGGAGTGCGGGAAGAAATGAGCCAGAGCAGGCGCGATCCGCCCATCGCCATAATTGGCGCGGGCGCATCGGGGATCATGGCGGCGATCAAGCGGCGTGAGGCGGGACATTCGGATCTGGTGGTGTTCGAGAAGGCGTCGGACCTCGGCGGCGCCTGGCGGGACAATCGCTATCCGGGCCTCACCTGCGACGTGGCCTCGTGGCGGTTCAGCTACGAGAAGTTCCTGAGCAACATGGCCACGCAGGTGCTCGAGGACTTCGACATCGCCTGACGGAGCTTAGCGCTTCGGCGGCTGCGCGGCGCCGAGAAAGTCGGTCGCCTGGAAGCCCTCGGGCGCGGCGACCTCGACGATGGCTTCGTCACGATTGTCGTACTCCATGCGCAGCGCCCGGGTGATCACCGCGTGCATGTCATAGAGGCAGGTGATGTAGGTGAATTCGAAGATCTGCTCGTCGCTCCAGAAGGTCTTGAGCTTGTCGAACACCGCCAGCGGCGTGCGGCCGCCGGCCTGGCACAGGCAGTCGGCGTAGGCCATCACCGCGCGTTCCTGGTCGTTGAACAGGTCCGACACCTGCCAGTGCGGCACGGCGGCGATCTTCTCATCCGATACGCCCAGAGCGCGCAGGGACTTGCAGTGCTGCGAGAAGACGAACTGGCTGGACTTGACCCAGCCGGCGCGGGTCTGGCCGAGCTCGCGCAACACTGGATCGATCTTCCTGTCGGGATGGCGATAGACCGCGAAGCCGTCGACGGCGTGCTTGAAGATGTCGGGCGCCAGCGCGAACACCGTCCACCAGTCTCCCGGCGTCCCGGTCGCGGTGCCGGGTGTGGCGACAGGATCAACGCCCTCGCCGAACAGGCGATCGAAATAGCGGTTGATGAGCTCGGATTGAACTTCGGAGCGAGGAACCTGGCGCAGAACGGGCATGGTGTGTCTTTCGAGATTGGGGCCGGCTTTCCTTGCGGAATTCGGGCCCGTGGGCCGAGTCGAAATATTCATCGAGGCGTGTGATCCTGCCGCCCTTTACAGCGCAGATGGCGAGCTCGGACAAGATGATCCACCGACTTCCATTGGTGGTATCCTGCCCGTCTCCGCAAGGACAACCACGAGGGGCTCATGATCGAAACCGAACGCCTGATCCTGCGCCGCCCGCGTGTCGAGGATATCGAGCTGGTTTGCGCGCTTTGGGCCGACCCGATCGTCACACGGCATATCAGCGGTCAGCCTCTGGCGCGCCGGCAGGCTTGGATGAACCTGTTGTCGATGACTGGTCACTGGGCGTTCTACGGCTATGGCGGGTGGATCGTCGAGGAACGCGACGGCGGCGAGTTCATTGGACAGATCGGCTTCCAGAAGTTCGAACGCGGCATCGACCCCTCGCGGGAGGATCGCCCTGAGGCCGGTTGGGTGCTGTCACCCAAAGCGCATGGCCGAGGCTACGCGACAGAGGCTGTCAGAGCCATTGTCGATTGGGCGGACCGGAACCTTGCAGCAGCCAGCACGGTGGCGATCATCAGCGATGAGAACGGCGCCTCTATCGGTGTCGCGCGCAAGGTCGGGTATCGTGAGATCACCAGGACCCGTTACCTGGACTCGCCGATCACCGTGTTCGAGCGGCCTCGCGGGGGTTGATTTAACGGGCTGGGAAACCACACGCGGCGGAAGCAGTGATGCGGACACTGAAGCGCGCGCTCGATCCCACTGGAATTCTCAAGCCGGGAAATGTGCTGGGAGATCTGACCGATCAGCTCTGACCCGCGCGCCGGGTCACGACTCAAGCGATTGTTGATACCTCTCGATGCACTCAAGTGTTTTCGGTCCGGCTTCGTCGAGGAAACGCTGTCGCCATTCGTCGGCGACATCACGTGGCATTCGCTCCACCGAACGAACCCTGTCGATATCTTCAATCCGCTTTGGCACGCCCAGTGCGTCGCAGGCGGAGAAGGCCGCTGCCAGTGAGCCTTCGAGTAGATCCTCATACACCACCTGGTGGGACGGGCGGCCAGTCCTCTCGGCATATTGGCGTAGCAAATCTACCCCTGCGGCAATCTTTTCCACGCCAATTTCCAACTCGGCCAAATTATAGGCCGGCTCGGCGATCCGTTCCACGTGAGTGTGCCATTGCTGGGTCTGGAGGGCCTTCACCCGCGATATTGTCTGGGCGACTATGTCGCGGCGGACCAGGCGCAGAAAATGCATCCGATCCAGGTTGACCAATGTGAACCCGGAAGCCTCCGCGGTGATGATGCCCTGAATGCCGGCCTTGAACGAAAACCAGCTGCCGGCGATCCGGCGGGCCTTGCGCTGCATTCTACCGTCCCCGATCAGGTGGGCCTTGTTCATGTGCTCACCCATCCGGCCGATGTCGTAGTGCTGTTCGAGCTCGGTCGAGAGGAAGCTGCTACCACTGCGCGCGATGAACAGCATCACCAGGCACCCCTCGAAATGTGGCCAGGCGGGGGGAGCGTCGCGGGGGACGACATTGGTGTATTTGCCCAATCTGTGGCCGGGAAAGCCCCGCAGGCGGGCTTCCCACGGACTCAGCTCCGGCTCCGCGAACGCTTCGGACGAGGGATCGGAAACAGCTGGAAGCGACAAGGCTATCTTCGCCTAGCGCTGCGCTGTCGGGTTTGCCCCGACGGGAGCGCCGATCAGGTTACGGGTGTCATGGTGTGGCCCGGCGTCGCCCGCGACGTACATTCCGGAGCATGCGTAGAGCAGCGGAACAAGAGTGGCCAGCGCCAGAACTGCCTTGAGCGTCATGTCGTTTCTCCGGGGTCAGCCGCTGTCCGCCGTCGCCTGCGACAGCATATGCAGATACAAACGATAATAGACCTTGCGATCGAAATGGGTCATCTTTTCATTAAGGAACTCGGTGTCATCATCAATAAAATCCGACACCTGCACCAGGCGGACATTGTCGTGCCCCGCCGCTGCCTCGGCGCACCAACGATTGAGCGCTTGGCGCTGCCTGTTCCCCTTGGCTTCACCGCCGGGCTGGCGCTCGACCTCCGGAATCTGCAGAAGAAACAGCAGGCCGTGGCGCGGTATTTTTGAGATGACCAGGCCCAGGGTCTCTTTTACCTCATTCGCGTCGTAGAAGGCGGGCGTGAATTCGGCTTCGAGGTAGGGCCTGACGGTTTCATGAATGGCCATTTCCGCGTCGGTTCGCGGCGGCTGATAGGGAATTGCGATCCCGGTCTTGTTGTGACGAAAGACCTTCCTCGCGAGGTCCGCCCAGTTGCTCAGAATCCAGATTGGCCGCTCGCCCGAATGGTCGAAGAATTGGGGATGGAAGTCTTCCGCGATATAGCCGAGCGGGGCTAGCGCGGCGATCTGATCTTCGCTCACTCCAAGGATCGCATTTCGCAGGCAAAGCGAATGATCCAGCATGATCAACTTCCCGTCGCGAACGGTGTTGAACTCGCCGATGACGCTTGTGGATGAAACCCTGAAGTAGTGCGCCACTGGCCATAGAACGCAGCCGCCACGCGCCGCCACAGAGCCCAGCATATGCTCGGCAGTGCCTGCCTCGCGGGTGTTTTCCGTGCCCACGGAGGCGCGGAGACCGATCCAGTCCACCGCGGGATGCGACACAGGATCAGAGAGAACTTCGCCGCAAATTTCCAGCGTGGGCCGGCCAAGCCGCTGATAGAGCCAAGCCTCTATGCCCATGTCGAGAATCCGACAGGAGAAGCAGAACTGGTGCAGGCGCGCGACGTCGCGCTGCGTGCTGATCTGGAAATATCCACAAAGGCCGTAATTGCCGTATCTGTCCGAGACTTCAATCAATCCCGCCTGCGTGTCGAAGCGGGAAATCTCGCGGCGCAGCCGCCGACGCGCGGGCTCGACGTTTTCCGGCAGCCGCCGTTTGGTGAAATTGAGCTGGTTGGTGCGGTTGATCAGTTCGATGGCCCTGTCGAGGTGAGCCTCGACGTCATGCTCGATGCGCACGCGGATATCGCTTGATCGCAGGAAGTCGACGTTGTCGCCGCCGGATGATGCGCGAACGCGTTCCTCGTCGGCCTTTCGGGTCTCCAGCACCTTGTATTGTTTCAGACGGCTGAGGCCGCTGTCGTCCTTACCCCGAAAAAACGGGTCACCGAGCAGGCTCGGGATAATCGTGTCGGCCGCGACCTGCAGGCCGGGCGAGAAGAACCGGGCCTCCTCCAGGTTGAGGTGATTGTCGTCGATCAGCATCACGCTCTCGGCGCGCAGTTGGACCGTTTCGATCAAACGCTGGATGCGAGGGCCCTTGGGGGTCCAGTCTATGCTAGGAAAGATGAAGTAGTCCCAGGCGCCCTTCTCGCTGAGGATCGTACGCACCGATTCGAAATCGTTCTTCGAACAGATCGAGCTCATGATGCCCCGCCGGGCAAGCTCGACGACGATGTTCTGTGTGTCGGCGCGCCAGGTGACCCCGCCCTCGGTCAGCGTGCCCCGCCAGAAGGTTTCATCCATATCCCAGATGACGAGACGAACAGCCTCGGTCATGGCGTTGGTCACCCCGCGCTTTTAGGCAATAGTCGCCACCTGTAGCGCTTACGGACGAGGGCCGCCAGCGCACGCGTGGCGTGGTCAGAGGCTCGCCAGCGCCTGCTTGGCGGCGGGCGACAGCGTCGGCGCGATTGTATCCCGGATCGCCACGAAGTCATCGCCGTCAAAGGGACGATAGGGCGTCGTCTGCTGCCGCGGCGTCGTTAGGCCTATTCCGTAGCGCGCCTGCAATCGTTTGGTGTCGGCGCCTGCTGCGTCCCGCAAGGCCTTGCGCTGGTCCGGCGTTGCGACATTGAGTCCTGGCTTCAGCATCGTGCCGCTGCGTTTCGCGTCTCTACCGCCAAGGGCGGCCCGAACCTCGACGAGGTCACTGTTACGCATCCCGGCCAGCAGACATTGCTGCAGGAACAGCACCGCCCAATCGGGAAGCGAACGGTTCACAATCGAATAATTTTCCGCGGTAGCCAGAAGTTCGCGCGGCAGTCCGGCCCTTTCGATGAAGTCCTCCAGCAGACCCGAGGCCGCCGCCTCTTCGAACGCGCCGACAACGAGCTTGTCGAGGGGGATCTCCTCTCGGATAGCGTCCAGCAGGTGCGAGTAGGCGAGTCGATCCTTGATCGTGGACATGAACTCTTCGAACGACAACGGACGGGTCAATGCACGAACCATGTGCGCGTATAACGACGTCGCCCAGCTTTCCTGATGACGAAGGTAGATCAGTCCCAGGACATCATACTTACGCATCCAAGAGCTCAGGAGCGCGAAATCATAGGACTCGATCCGCGCCGAGAAGTCCTCATAGGATATAATCGCCGCTTGTGCGCCGCTTTCATCGAACCCGCGGAAGGCCGTCGACCAGAGTGGCAATGCGACCGGTGCGTCGGCGATACGTCGCTTGCGCTTCCTGATTTCGTTGCCTAGCGCGAGATGGTTGATTTCATTGACTATCCAGGGATTGACTGGATTCGACTTAAGCAGAGGATGATCAGGATTGGCCGGGAGGACCTTGGGGTAGTGGATCCCTGCCGCTGCGAGCGGTCCAGGGTTATCGCGCAGAAATCTTTGAATCGTGGTCGTGCCGGTCTTCCAGAGCCCCAGGTGAAGTATGAGCCGCCGTTTCATGGTCAACTTCATACCCACGTTGCCGGGCGTCGCAAGTCCGCGCCGCCATTTCCGGGTAGGCAGACGTGGGCGTAAACTTATCGGTCAATGGATTCTGTCTTCATCGTCGGCTTGGTCAAATCGGGCAGCACCCTGCTCAACAGCCTGTTGCGGCCGGTCGTCGCTAGGGCTGGGCTGGAATATCGCGCTCCGGCAAGCGAGTTATTCCAGCAGGGCGTTGACCTGCGCAAAAGCAGTGTAAGTTTCGAGCCGCAAGGTTATGCCTACGGCAGTTTCCGCTATCTGCCGTGGCCACTGCCGACGTTCGCATCCGGCCGGACGGTGATGCTGGTGCGCGATCCAAGGGACGCGCTGACCTCGCTTTATTTCAGCGTCGCCTACAGCCATCGCCCCCCCGGATCCGCACAGGGCGACAAGCTGCTGCGCAAATTCGAGGCCCGCCGCGCGGACGCCAGGGCGGGCTCGATCGACACCTTCGTGTTACGCGAGGCGCCTGGCCATCTGCGCACCATCGAAAAGACGATGACAAATCTGCCGGCGCATCACCTGTATCGCTACGAGGAAGTGATTTTCGACAAACTGGCGTGGATGCACGACATGGTCGACTATCTGAAACTCGACGTCCCGGCGCGATTGGTCGAAGCGGTGGTGGCGCGCAACGATATCGTGCCCGACGACGAGATGCCGCTTGAACATATCCGCCGCGTCACGCCTGGCGACCACCGGGTGAAGCTGCAGCCTCAAACGATAGCGACGCTGAACGCCTTGTTCGAGGGCGTGCTGGGGCGGTTTGGCTACGGCGTCGAATAGCGACGTCGGTCCCCGTTCAATTGCCTCAAAGCAGTTCGTGACGTTTCAGGTCGGCGAGGCGGTTGACGATCTTCTTGACGTCCTGGGTGAGCCCCCGGGGAACGACAAGCACCGCGTCTCCGGCGGCGACGATAACCAGATCCTTGACGCCGACCGCTGCGATCAGGCGTGAATCAGAGCGGATCAGGCAATCGCTCGAACCGATCGCCAGAGCGTCGCCGATCAGAACGTTGCCATCTTCGTCCTTGGCCGACGCGTCCCAGACCGAGGCCCATGACCCGACGTCGCTCCAGCCGGCATCGAGGGGCGCGACGGCGATCTGGTCGGTCTTCTCCATGACGGCGTAATCAACCGAATCGGATGGAGCGGCGGCGAAGGCCTCGGCATTGAGCAGAAGTCCACCAGCGGCGGTAGGCGCGCCGCGCTCCAGCGCCTCGCGGGCGCGGGCGGCGATCTCGGGGGCATGGCGTTCCATTTCGGCGATCATGCGGTCGGCGCGGAACAGAAAATAGCCGCCATTCCACAGATAGCCGCCGTGAGCGAGGTAGCGCTCTGCGGTGGCGCGGTCGGGCTTCTCAACGAACTGCGCGGCCTCGAACACGTCGCCGATCGGCTCGCCCAGACGAATGTAGCCATAGCCGGTTTCCGGGTGGGTCGGGCGCACGCCGAGGCTGACCAGTCGGCCATCGCGCGCGGCCGGAATGGCTCGGCGCACGGCGTCGGCAAATGCGGCAGCGGAAGAGACCAGATGGTCGGCGGGGGCCAGCAGCACCAGGCTGTCCGGGGCCGCCTCGGCCGCGACCCAATAGGCGACGACAGCGGCGCAGGCGGCGGTGTTGCGACCCATTGGCTCGAGGATCAGGCGCGGAGGCTCATCCATATCGGCCAGTTGTTCACGGACAATGGTTTCGTGGCCCTCGGCGCAGACGATCATGCTTGGCTGAAAGACGTCCGGGGCTGACGAAAAGCGCTCAAGCGTTTCACGCAGCATGGTGCGCTCGCCCATCAGGGCATGAAGCTGCTTGGGATTTGCCACCCGCGCCAGCGGCCACAGGCGCGTGCCGGCCCCGCCGGACATGATGGCGGGAATGATCTGTGTCATCTCGGTCTCCAGGTCGCGGGCGGTGGGGGTGGTTCAGGTGTATTCGTAGCGTTTAAGTATCCGCGCGAATTTCTCGTTGAGTTCGGCGATGGTCTCCGGGGCAAGCTTGTCGAAGTGATCGCCGGGAGCCACTTTGCGGATGTGCTGGGCGGGATCCTCAACGTCAGGACGCACGTCGTTGGTCGCGACCGCGCGTTCCACTACAGCGGGGTCGACGCTCAGTTTCAGGTAATCCAGCATGTCCCGCGCCCAGGCCAGTTTGTCGAAGATTATGTCTTCATAGCGATAGCGCCGGTGGGCAATTTCGCGCAGCTTTCGCTTGACGGTCCTGAACTGGCCGATGACGGCGTCGGCGTTTTCCAAGGCAAAGGCGTCGATACCCTGGCGATTGACCGCTTCGCGCTGTTCGAAGAACCGAGTGGCGAGTTCACTGCCGACGGCTTCCCCAGGGGGGCCATGACTGCTGGCCAGGGAGAAGTACAGGGAGGTGAGCATGTCTCGCGGGTCGCGCACCAACAGGATGGTGCGATTGGCTGCGAACATGGGCGGGCGGAAGGCGCCGGGCAGGCTACGAAATCCGCCAAACGCATAGCCCGCTGGCTCGAAGGCGAGGTTCACCTCGCGCGGCGTGTCCAGCGGCGGGACGCCCATACGGTACATGATGTCCTGCAGGCCGACGAACGTCAGTCCCGCGGATGTCAGGATCGGACGCATCAGCCGGTTGAGCAGCGTGCTGCCGGCCTTCGGCAGTCCGATTAGAAAGACGCTAGGGATTGAAACATCGCCCGGCGGCGGGACCCGGAACGAACATGGCTGGCCATTGTACTCGAAGCCGATTTCCCTCCCTGTGGCCGCGCCGCCGGCGGGTGGCTTCTGCTTCGTATCGGTCATGCTGTCTGGCTCGCCGCGACCGTTGCATCGAGCACCAGCGACTTCAACGCGGTGATTGCGGTGGCGAGATGGTAGAGGCTGCTGGCGGGTGCTGCCTCGTCGACGAAGGTTCCGTCGCCACGAAGCTTGTCGCGCCACAGACCGGGCATCGGCATTTCGAGATAGTGCAGGACGCAACGCGCCGCGTCGCAGGCGGCACGGGTGAAAGCCTCAGTGTCGCCGGTTTCGGTGGCGGCCAGCCAGGCCGCGGTGCGCAGACGTTCGGTCTGCGGCCACAGGCGTGCGATCGGTTCAGCCAGGGCTCCGTCCGGCGTGATGGCGGCGGGCGCCGCATCGATCCGGGCCTGAACGCTGGCTTCGCCTATCTCGAACAGGCGTCGGACCACGGCGGTTGTGTCGCGCCCGCGCATCCGACCCCATTGCGCCAGCAGCCACGCCCATTCGAATTGGTGGCCTGGCTCGACGCGGCGTTGCGGGGCGTCGGCATTGATCCCTTTGGGGCGCCAGTCGGCATCATAGTATTCGTCGATGCATCCACGTCCAGAGTCGATAAGGCGCTCCAGGCAGAGATCACCAAGCTCGTCCGCCGTTCGGGCGAAAGCGCCGCCAAGCACCGGGCTCCAGGCTATGCAGGCCTCGAAAAAGTGCATCTGCGCATTCGACTGGTATGGCGCCCCGTCGTCTTCGCGAAAGCCGATTGGCTGATGCTTGAAGTGTTGCAAAATGCATTCCAGAAGGCTCTTGGCCTGATCGGCCAGTTCCGCACGCTTTGTGACACAATAGCCACCATATAGTCCAAGCAGTGCAAACGCCTGATCGTAGAGCACCGCCCGTTCATCGACCGGAGCGCCATCGGGCGCTACGCTGGCCCTGAATAGTCCATCGGGGCGACAGTATTTGCTCAAAAAGAAGGCAAGGCCGTGGTCGACCGCTTCTGTCGCCGGCCCGCTCCAGCCCGCGGCTTCAGCCAGCGCAAACGAGTAGATCTGCCTCGGCTGCACCCGACAGCGACGCGGCGCCACGGATGGTGCTCCGTCATGATCGAGTGTCTCGAAAAATCCACCTCCAGCGTGATCGGCGCCAAGGCGCCACCAAAGCGGTAACGCGTCAGCCGAGAGCCATTCCCACAACTTAGCGGAGAATTCGCCTAGCGCCCACTGATCCTGGGAGGCAGGCCCCTCTGAAGTTCGGCTCGAAGGCATTCAACTCACCGCGGTGTCTGCACTGGAGGCGAGGTGAGCAACGCGGCCGTGCCGCTAGACCAAGGTCCCGCGGCAGGGGTGTTGGTGTCCACCAGCCAGTCATACCTCGGGATCCGCACTGCGTGGCCCCTCGGCGCGAGGCGTCTAGCAGTGGCCCAGATGACTGTCCAGACGCCGTCGGATCGGCCTGCACGCTGCAATTGACACCTCCTGGTTGACTGATCGGTCGCCTTGCGTTGGGCCGCCCGCCCGCGCCAAAACGTCGCCGATCAGTAGATGCCGGGGCGCCATGTCAGAGGCATGGCGCCGAGCCGATCATAGAAGTCACGCAACTCGACCGCCGGTATGTCGCTCACATCCGGTATCTTGTCGCGGGCGGTGAAGCCCCGTTCCTCAAGGCTTTTGGGCAGAGGCAGCGGCTCCTTAAGATTGTTGTTCAGATTGCGGACGCCCTGACGGTTGGTGATGTAGCACATTTCCGCCTGTCCCCTGGTGAGATAGGAACCGCGGTCCTTGTTCCAGCCGAGCTCGCCGCCAAGGTCGAGAGCGTTGGCGCCCAGAACGCGACGCTGATTGGTGGTGAGTTCCTTGCAGTCGGCCAGAGGATGCCCCGCGGGCAGGCCTGCCCTGTCCAGATAAAGTGCACGCACCGCTTCGATGACCTTCCAGCCGGGTGAGACATTTACCGGACCCTTTCGGGGCAACGAGCGGACTGTTTCGCTTTCGATGTCGAGTCCCACGACCGTCAGGAAGTCGTCCAGCAGATCGCCGTTGAGCAGATACTGCCGGTCGAGCAGCCGAATTCGCAGACTGTCCCAGCCATAAATCTTCGCCCAGATTCTCGCTGTGCGTGCATAATTCACGCGCGGCATATTCATCCGGTCCTGATAGAAGGTATCGAAGTCGTAGGTGTTTTCGCCGAATTTGATCTTTTGAGCGTAGCTGGAAATCATCAAATCCAGCAGATCGCGCAGGACCAGCACGATGCGGAATTCCTCGCCACCGCGATCCAGTATGCGCTTCAGCCGCAGGCATTGCGCGTGCGTACAGGCCTCAAAGGTCTCTCCGGATATGATCAGCGTGCTGCTGGGCGAATTCCTCCAGAAGGTCTGCAGCTCCGACAAGCTCCCGTATTTCGGATCGAAGCTCTTCCGCCCACGCAATTCATTGACAAGATTATTGTGATCCACCCGCATCTTGCGTCCAATGCGTGGATACTCGATGCCCAGGCCGATCAGGGCTTCCTCATTGTCATTGAGGAAGTGCTGTATGGTTGTCGATCCGGCCTTGCGTAACCCGATATGCAACACGATCATCGCGAGTGTAATTCCCTGGCGTCTTCAAAAATATCGACCGACGCGCCGGAAGGCGAACAGTCGCAAATACGCGAATATACAATCCCGGATTGTAGGATCGGGCAGTGAGCGGGTCCGATTCCGCATCTGAAACAGGGCGCTTGCGGTGGGCGGCTGGGTTGCATGCGCCTGGGTCACGACGGGTAACGGCGAGGCGAGCTATATTCAGCAAACCTCGCTACCGTCAACGATGGGCGCCCTGATCGGCCGAGGCGTCAGCGGACTGCCATATCATTGCGGGTACGGCCGCGCTGTTGACGCTGGCGGGCCGCTCGCCTAATCGGACGTAGGGGTGAATGGTCTCGAGGGTTGCAATTCGCATGACGAATCCAGAAGACTTGGCCGACGCCGTTGAGCGCCTAGAAGCCCGGGTCCAGGAACTTGAAGCGCACCATAGACTGATCGATCTGCTTGCCTTGCCCGGCCTGCTCGCGGGGGCGGCCGCGCGGATTTTCGATTGCATTCAATCCGCGGAGACTATCCCGGCGGAAGCCGCGGGCTTCTATGGGCGCGAAATTGCGGGAGGCGGTGTCAATATACGCTGGACACGCTTTCCCGATGCTGGACGGCTCGATATCGCGGTGATCGGCTCGATACCGTTTGTGCTTGAGTTGCGCGCGTTGCATACGCCTCATGTACGCTCGCCGATGGATATCATCGTCAAAACCGATGAAGGCGAAGAAATTGAGTTCGATGCAGTGCAACCGCTCGACAATGGCGTGCTGGAGTTCGTCACCGTCCTGACCCGGCCCACAACGGGGGTGCTGAGGCTGTCCGTTACATCGCGCGCCCATCTTGAGGGATCAGGCGGCGATACCCGCAAACTGGGACTGCCATTCGTGCAATTGCGATCAAGGCCGCAACTCGCTCAGACGGTAGGTTGACCGATGCCGGTCGTACGCCGCGCCCTCTTCGTCACCCCTTTCGCTCTGACGCCACGCACGGAAGGCCATCGCAAGCGGATGGCGATGACCTTCGATCGGCTGGTAGCCGACGGCTATCAGGTGGACGTGTTGTTCATCTCACGTGAATACGAATGGTCGACGCTATTCAATGCGGAGACATTTCGGGAATTACAGTCCCTTGGGGACGTCGCCCATTTCGTGCATGCGGAAACGCCGGGAATGCCGATCGGCGACTTCTATCAGGTCGACGAATGGTGGCCGGAACAGGCGACTGAATATTGCCGCTGGCTGTTTGCCAATAACGGCTATGAGATCGTCTTCTGCAACTATATTTTTATGTCGCGTGTGTATGAACTATGCGATCGCGCGACAGTAAAGGTCCTCGATACGCACGACCTGTTCGCGGATCGTCAAAAGCTGCTTGCCGCGCATGGCCTCCCGGCGGAGTTCTTCTATACCAACCGGCGAAATGAATCGGCCGGCCTCGACCGCGCGGATTTCGTCATCGCCATCAAGGACGAGGAAGCCGGGTATTTTCGTCACGTCAGCGATGCCGACGTCATCACCCTGCCCTACGTCGAGGATATCACCGCGCCAGAGTTCAGGCCCGGACGCCGGCAGCCGGATGGGCCG
>JANXTX010000113.1 GCA_025352165.1 Caulobacteraceae bacterium
TTGCCCGACCGCGGATCTTCGACCCCACCAAAGCAGTCCCGAAATCGCTCCATCCCGTCCCTCGCGTGCGCCTGTCTGTGCGTCGCGAAGAATCTTGTTCGTCATCCAGCACAACCCCAATTCCGTCTGCGATTCCCCTGATCGAGTACCAGTGGTTTGTCCCATGGCGGGGACACCGCGGTAAGTTGCGTTGACGTGCGTCCGGTTGCGTCTGGTTGCGTCGACCGGATATCCGATCCGATCCGGCAGTTCGTCGGGTCTATCCGACGGTTCAGGACCGCTCTCGAAAGGCGGCCGTGGAGGCCGCGTTAGTCAGTTACCCCACGCGCCGGGGCACAAATCATCATTCTTATATCCCGCCTTTCTGACAACTCGAACAATGTTCGGCGCCATGAAATTCACGCGAAGGCGCGAGGCCTGTGCGACGTACGCAAGCCGATCGCGGATAGCAGGCCAAGTGAGTTTCGCGCCTTCTCATGAAACTCGCTTCGGGTCGCTAAATTTTTCGGGCTCTCAGCTGACCAGGGTACAATACCTGTTCCTCTCAAATCTTCCCGAGACTGAGCTGAACCACATTGGTGCGTTCGGTGCGCATGCCGGCTTCGCAATAGCTCAGGTAGAAGCGCCAAAGCCGTCGGAACCGCTCATCGAAGCCCAGCTTGCGAATGTCATCCCAGGCGTCCTCGAAGGCCTTGCCCCATTCCGACAGCGTGTCGGCGTAGTTTTGGCCGAAGCGCACGATAGAGCCCCATTCCAGTCCGGCGCGATCGGCTTCCTGGCGCAGACGCATTTCGCTGGGCAGCATCCCACCGGGAAAGATGTACTTGCGCAGGAAGTCCGAACGACGCCGATAAACCGAGAACAGTTCGTCGCGGATGGTGATTACCTGCAGTCCGGCGCGGCCGCCGGGTGAGAGAACATCGCGCACCTTGGCGAAGTAGGCGGGCCAATAGGCCTCTCCCACGGCCTCGAACATCTCGATGGACGCCACGCGATCGAATTGTCCCTCGACATCGCGGTAGTCCATCAGGCGGATCTCCGCCTTCTCGCCGAGACCTTCCTGGAAAAGTCGCTTTTTCGCGAATTCCCACTGCTTCCGGGAAATGGTCACGGCGGTCACATTGGCGCCGATCTCCCTGGCGGCGAATTCCGCAAATCCGCCCCAGCCACAGCCGATCTCAAGGACGTGATGGCTTTGCTCAAGTCCGATCTCCCGCGCCAGGCTGGCATACTTGTTGCGTTGCGCCTCACCTAAAGGCTGGCCTGGCATCTCAAATCTGGCGGACGAATAGGTCATGCTCGAGTCCAGCCAGCGGGAATAGAAGGTGTTGCCCAGGTCGTAGTGGGCATGAACGTTCCTACGGGAACCCCCACGGGTATTGCGGTTGAAGAAGTGTGCGAGATTGTTGATCGCCCGCATAAGGCTGTTGCCGGTGACAAGCTGCTCGAGACGATCGAAATTCAGTGTGAAGGCTTCAAGAAGGGCCGAGAGATCCGGCGTATCCCATTCGCCGGCGATAAACCCTTCGCCAAAGCCGATATCGGCCGATGCCAGGACGCGGCGCACGAACCTGAAATCATGCACGATGAGGACACCGTCGGGGCCAGGCTCGCTGCCTTCGACGCGGATCTTGCGGCCGGAAGGCAGGACGAGGGTCAACGACCCGGCGAGCCAGTTCTTGCGGGCAATCGAGACCGCCGTACGAAACGCCGCCGGAGCGGTTCGCAGGTCCGGATCGTTCCCGGAGATGATCAAGTCCGACGGCACTATCAATTGACTGTGTCTACCATGAACCATGGGGACCCTAGCACTATGGTTCATGAGTTTGCAGCCTTGATGTCAAAGAACGATAGGCATCGAGCGCACGGGTGCGCGCGAAGGCATGTTCCACGATGGGGCGTGGATAGGTCTCTCCCAGGCGGACGCCCGCGTGCGCCAGGACCTGTGATGGCGCTTTCCAGGGTTCGTGCAGAGCGGCAGCCGGCAAGCGGTCCAGCTCAGGGACCCAGCGACGGATATATCGACCTTGTGGATCATGCCTGGCGCTCTGCAGCGCGGGATTGAAGATACGAAAATAGGGTGCGGCATCGGCGCCCGTGCCAGCGATCCACTGCCAGTTACCAGCGTTGTTCGCCTGGTCGGCGTCCACCAGCCTGTCCCAGAACCATGCTTCTCCGTGTCGCCAATCGATCAGCAGGTGCTTGGTGAGGAACGATCCGACGATCATGCGTATGCGATTGTGCATCCAGCCCGTGTGCATGAGCTCTCTCATGCCGGCGTCGACGATCGGGTAGCCTGTCCGGCCGAACTTCCAGGCATCAAGGGTCTCTGGATCGTCGCGCCATGGAAACGAATCGAAGTTGGATCGCAGATTCCGACTGAGCACTTGCGGGCGGTGAAACAGGATGTGGTGATTGAAATCCCGCCAGCCCAGTTGCCGCACGAAGCCCTGGGCCGCTTCCTCGGTAACGGTCCCGGCCTCAACGGCGATTGATATCGACTGGACAATCTGGCGCGGTCCGATCTCGCCGAAATGTAGGTGCGGAGACAGGCATGACGTCGACGGCGACCCTGGATCGTCTCGCCCGGCGCTGTAACCCATCAGGCGCGCGGGCAAGAATTCGTCGAGGCATTGCCGGGCTCCAGCTTCCCCTGGACACCACCCATCGAGACCGCTCATCGCGTCAGAGTCTAACGATGAAAGCGCCCGGAATGGCCCCCGATCATTTTGCAGGTCGTGCTTGCACCACGCGACATCGCGCGGCCGAGGGAGGGGGGCGAGTGGCGAATTCATCGAGCAGGCCGCCCGCCAGTAGGATGTGAAGACCTGATAGTCGCCGCCATCCTGCCGGCGAACTTCCCAGGGCTCGTTGAGCAGCGAGGCGTTGAACGACCAGGCGCCGATACCCCGCGCCTTCAGGGCGGCTTTGAGCTTTGCATCTCTGGCGATCGAGACCGGATCGTATGCGCGATTCCAATAAACCGCGTCGACTCCGGTGCGATCGATGAGCTCGTCGATCACGAATGATGCGACGCCACTCCTGACCGCGAGTTGTCCTCCCATCTCCCGCAGGTCTGCCGCCAGGCTGGCAAGGGACTTGTCCAGCCAGCAAAGCGCGGCTGGCCCCATCGGTCTGATGTCTGGTGTTTCATCGAGAATGTAGAGGCCGAGCACCGGCTGTCCGCTTTCGGCGGCGGCGGTGAGCGCGGGGTTGTCGGCCAGTCGGAGGTCATTCCTAAACCAGACTATGACCGGCGAGAGCTTTGTCATGCATGCTCGTGCTAGAAGCGGTTACCCTTGCGCCGGTTGGGCCAGGAAGTCACTTGTACGGACCGCAACCACCCGCAGATCACGGAGAGACGTCAGCCATGCAACCCAATGCCGTTGTCGAGGTCACCGCTCCCAATGGCCGCACGGTGCGAATCGGCAATGGTGAACACCTGACGATCATCGCTGGCCCCTGCGCCATGGAAAGCCGTCAGCACGCGCTGGAGACGGCCCATGAACTACGGGAGATCGCCAACCGGCTGAATATCGGCCTAGTCTACAAAAGCTCATTCGATAAGGCGAACAGGACATCGGCGGCGGCGGCCCGAGGCGTGGGCCTGTCACAGGCGATGCCGATCTTCGCTGAAATCAGAGAGACGCTCGGCCTGCCGGTGATCACTGACATCCACGAGATCACCCACTGCGCGCCGGTCGCCGAGGTGGTCGACATCCTGCAGATCCCGGCTTTCCTGTGCCGTCAGACCGACCTGATCGTCGCCGCGGCGAAGACCGGGCGAGCGCTGAACATCAAGAAGGGCCAGTTCCTGGCTCCTTGGGACATGCGGAACGTCATTGAGAAGGCCACCGCCGTCGGCAACCCGAACGTGATGGCGTGCGAGCGCGGCGCTACGTTCGGCTACAATATGCTGGTATCCGACATGCGCGCCTTGCCTATCCTGGCGCGGATCGGCTGCCCGGTGGTGTTTGACGCCACACACTCGGTAATGCAGCCCGGCGGCCAGGGCGACCGTTCCGGGGGAGACAGGGAGTTCGTGCCGGTCCTGGCGCGCGCGGCGGTATCCATAGGTGTGGCTGCGGTGTTCATGGAGACACACCCCGACCCCGACAATGCTCCGTCGGATGGACCCAATATGGTGCCGCTCGGCGAGTTCGAGGCTCTGGTGCGCGGCCTGCTGGAGTTTGACGCGCTGGCAAAGGGCCTCCGGCCGGCTTGACCGGCCTGACAGCAGGGGGCAGACGCTGACCACCATGGACGTGGAGACCCTCCAGACCCTGCTGGGACAGATCGCCGTTACCAAGGTCGTGGCGGTTGGCGATGTAATGGTCGACCGGTTTGTCTATGGCGTCGTCGACCGCATCTCGGCGGAAGCGCCCATTCCGATCATGCACCGATCTGGTGAAAACGTGATGCTGGGCGCGGCGGGAAACGTAGCCCGCAATGTCGCCGCCCTCGGCGGTCAGGTCGCGCTCGTCGGGGTGATCGGTCAGGACAGCGCTGGGGTCGAGGCGCTCCAACTGGTTGGAGAGGATGCCGGGGTCGAAGGATTCCTGATCACGGACCCCGGGCGCCCGACGACGGTCAAGACCCGCTACGTGTCGGCTGGACAGCAGCTGCTTCGGGTCGACACCGAAAGCAATGCGCCAATAGCCGGTCAGGTGGAAGATCGCCTGGTGCGAACCATACGCGATGTGGCCAGGGGCGCCCGGGCAATACTGCTCTCGGACTACGGCAAAGGTGTTGTCACCCCGGCGGTAATCGACGCCTGCCTGCAGGCGGCGCAGGCGGAAAATATCGCCCTGATCGTCGATTCGAAGGCGCGGGGATTCGCCCGTTACGGGGCGGCGGACATCATCAAGCCCAACGCCGCCGAGCTGGCCCACGCTACCGACCTGCCGACCGCAACCGATACCGAGATAGAGGCAGCGTTGATGAAAGCGCTGTCCCTGAACGATTGCCGCGCCATCCTGGTCACTCGCGCCGCAAAGGGCATGACCTTCGCCGATCGTGGCGCGCCCCCGCGGCATTTTCGACGCCGTGCGCCCGAAGTGTTCGATACATCCGGAGCAGGGGACACCGCTCTGGCCGCGCTCGGCGCCGCTATCGCCGCCGGCGCGGAAACCGACCATGCAATCGAGACGGCGCTCGTTGCGTCCAGCGTTGCCGTGGGCAAGGCCGGAACGGCGACCGTCGCACCGGATGAGCTGATCGAAGCCGAGCGCACGACCCATCGCGCCAATTCGAACGGAAAAGTCGCAACCAGTTCAGGCATGGCGGGAGCCGTGTTCCGCTGGCGGGCCCGCGGGCTCAGGATCGGCTTTACCAACGGCTGTTTCGATATTCTGCACCCGGGGCACGTGGCCTATCTCAATCAGGCCCGGAGTTGGTGCGATCGACTTATCGTCGGCATCAACACCGACGCCTCCGTCAGAATTCTCAAGGGACCCGACCGGCCGGTGAACGGCCTCGCCGCGCGCGCGGCTGTGCTGGCGGGCCTGTCGTGTGTCGATCTCGTTGTCCCGTTCGATGAGGAAACGCCCGAGAAGCTGATCATTAAGGCTCGCCCTGACATCCTGATCAAAGGCGGCGACTACCGGCTGGAAGACATCGTAGGGTATGGTTTCGTCACCAGCTATGGCGGCGATGTGCGCCTGGCGTCTTTTGTCGATGGACACTCCACGACGGCGACAATCCGCAAACTTTCGGAGCAGCAATGACCCGCCGTATAATTTTCGTAACCGGTGGGGCCGGGTTCATCGGCTCCAACGTAGTCGCGGCGCTCGCCCAGGATCCGTCACTTGATGTCGTCGTCTGCGACTGGCTCGGCGAAACCCAACTCGGAAAGTGGCGCAATCTCTCAAAGCACGCCATCGGCGACTTCGTCTCGCCCGAGGACATGTGGGACTGGCTCGAAAAGCGCTGGCGCGAGATCGAGGTCGTCATTCACATGGGCGCGATATCCTCGACGACCGAGGCTGACGCCGACAAGCTCATGCGGAGCAATTTCGGGCTTTCGCGCGATCTGTACCGGTGGTGCACGGATCATCAGCGGCGCTTCATCTACGCTTCGTCGGCGGCAACCTATGGCGACGGCGCACAAGCGTTCGACGACGAACCCAATTGGCAATCGATGGCGACCTTGCGACCGCTGAACGTCTACGGCTGGTCCAAGGCCCTGTTCGATGTGTTTACAGCGCGGCAGGCGGCCCGTGGCTACGCTCCACCGCAATGGGCCGGTCTGAAGTTTTTTAACGTCTATGGCCCAAATGAGGAGCACAAGGGCGTCATGAGGTCGGTCGCCTCGCAGATCTGGCCCGATGTCGCCGCCGGCCGAACGGTGAAACTGTTCCGGTCCTACAATTCTGAATTCGCTCACGGCGGACAGATGAGGGACTTCGTTTACGTCATGGACGCGGTCGACGTTGTCAAATGGCTGTTCGAGCAACCGTCGGTGAGCGGCGTTTTCAACCTTGGCTCCGGCAAGGCGCGGTCCTTCAATGAGCTCGCCGGAGCCGTGTTCGCGGCCGCGGGACGAGAGCCCCAGATCGAATATATCGAAATGCCCAAGGCGCTGCGGCCCAGATACCAGTATTTTACGGAGGCGCGTATGGAGCGGCTTCGTTCTGCCGGCTACACCATGCCGATGACCAGCCTCGAAGACGGGATCGGCGATTACGTCCGATCCCATTTGGCCACTGCCGACCCGTATCGATAGCCCACGGCGCGGAGTATCCTGCGCCCATGTCAGGCACACGCGATTTTCGTCGTTGGCTGCTGGTCGCCGCGGTAACATTCGCCGGGCTGCTTGCGGTTGCCCTGTATATCTGGCGTGATGACATAACCGAGGCCTGGCTCGACCCCAAGGTACCCTTCACGGTGTACAGGCCTCCGCCGGCCCCGGATTATTCCCGCACTTCGTCATGGGCGCTGCTATCCCGCCAGGGACCAGTTGAGCCTGTCGCGGTGTTCTTCGTCCACCCGACGACATTCGATGGCGGCAAGGACTGGAACGGGCCGATCAACGACAAGGGGGCCGCCGACCTGTTCGCATCCGTCATGGCGCCGAACTACGCCGCGCCATTCGCAACTGTCGGACAGGTCTTTGCCCCACGATACCGGCAGGCCAGCCTTTACACGTCGCTATCGCTTTTTGACGACGCGCTGGAATCCAGGGAATTCGCCTATCGGGATATCAAATCATCCTTCGACTATTTCATTCACAATCTCGTGGCCGGTCGGCCATTTATCCTGGTTGGCGTCGAACAAGGCGGCTTGCTTGCCGCTCGACTGCTGAAGGACGAGATCACGGCCAGTCCAGACCTCCGCAAGAGGCTCGTCGCCGCCTATCTCCAAGACGCCGTGGTCCCCGCGGACCAATTCACCCAAGGCTCGACGACGCCCGCCTGCCAGAACGTTCAACAGACGGCTTGCGTTCTTGCCTGGGTATCCGTTCGCGACGGCGATTTCGCCCGGTCACTGAGACTCCTTCATCGCAGCGTTGTCTGGAATGACCGGGGCCGGCTCGTACCGCTTGGAAGGCGGCTGCCGCTCTGCATCAACCCGCTGCTGGGCGGCGTCGGCGACGAAGCCGCCGACGCCAGGCTTAACCTCGGAGCCGCCAACGCCAGCGGACTTGAGTGGGGTCTGCGGCCAGGCTTTCTGGCAAGGCAGGTCGGCGCAGTCTGCAAAGGCGGGATTCTGAACGTCATGCGACCGCGATCCGCCAGCCTGCAGCCGCCATTGACTTGGCCGCAGAGACTGCGCGCCGCTCCCTTCAACCTGTTCTATGCCAACCTAACAGCGGATGCCCGCGTCCGCGTTGCCGCCTGGCGGCAGGCTAACCCGCATCATTGAGAGAGGACTGAGCTCGCCAGTCGAAGAGTTCCTGGAGGACCCGAAGCGCCTGGCCCCTGGGTGACGACAAGGTGGGGTCGCGGTTGAGGATAAGGCGGGCATCATCCGCCGCGACCGCGATCAGGTCCCTGTGCGCCACCGCGTCGGCAACCCGATAAGCGGGAAAGCCACTCTGCTTTAGACCCAGCGGGTCTCCGCCGCCGCGAAGCTCCAGATCCTTCTCCGCGATCAAAAAACCGTCATCAGTCTCGCGTAGCACCTCGAGACGATGTGTAGCGACCGCTGAAAGTGGCGGATCGTATAGCAGCACACAACTGCTTTCACGCGCGCCGCGGCCAACCCGTCCGCGAAGCTGATGCAACTGCGCGAGGCCGAAACGCTCAGCCTGCTCGATCACCATGATACTGGCTGCCGGGACATCGACGCCGACCTCCACGACAGTTGTCGCGACGAGCACCGACAACTGACCGGCTACAAAATCGGCCATCACCGCGTCCTTTGTCGCCGACGGCATCTGGCCATGCACAAGGCCGACCCGACCTCCAAGCACCTCGGTGAGCGACGCCGCTCTGGACTCGGCGGCGGCAAGATCGGTTAGCTCGGATTCGGCAACCAGTGGACAGATCCAGAATGCCTGCTGGCCTTGCCCTACCGCCTGACGGAGGCGCTCAACAATCTCCCCTATCCTGGGCATCGGCGCCGCCCGCGTAATTACAGCACGTCGACCTGGCGGTTTTTCGTCAATTCGGGAGACATCCAAGTCGCCATACATGGTTAATTCGAGCGTGCGCGGGATAGGCGTCGCCGACATGGCCAGCATTTGGACGTCCACGCCCTTCTTCAGAAGGCGGGC
The DNA here is from genome assembly GCA_025352165.1 of Caulobacteraceae bacterium. Taxonomy (GTDB): domain Bacteria; phylum Pseudomonadota; class Alphaproteobacteria; order Caulobacterales; family Caulobacteraceae; genus Acaudatibacter. The sequence goes on from JANXTX010000113.1 coordinate 8,717, forward strand.
CCGCTCGGATACGCCAAACCGGTGCTGTTCATCGACGACAACCAGCGCCAGATCACGGAACGTGACGTCATCCTGAAACAGCGCGTGTGTGCCGACGACTACCGACACCTCATTTTGCACAAGGCGCGCCAACTTGGCGGCCCGCGATGCCCCCTTGTCACGGCCAGTTAGCAGTTCCAGTCTGACTCCGGCCTTCATCAGCGGCACGGTCAGCGTGTCGAAATGCTGGCGCGCCAATAGCTCCGTTGGCGCCATCAGAGCGGCCTGCCTGCCCGCCGCCGCGGCATCGACCAGGGCAAGCATGGCCACCACCGTTTTGCCGGCGCCGACATCTCCCTGAACAAGGCGGTTCATCCTCGCGCCAGATGACAGGTCTGCGCGAATTTCGCTGAGGACCCGCCCCTGCGCACGGGTCAAACTGAAGGGAAGGGCGGCCTCGACCTGATCCGCAAGAGGGCTGCGGTAGATCGGCCGCGAGGGAGAGCACCGCTGTTCCAGCTTGCGCCTGCCCAACGCCAGCTGATGCGCAAGCAGTTCATCATAGGCCAGCCTGCGGCGATGTGGGGCCAGGATTGCGCAGTCGTCGTCCGAGTAGGGGGCGTGTAGAGCTGCCAGAGCAGCGCGCCATGATGGCCATCCCTGACGGGAGAGCCAGGCAGCGTCCTGCCATTCCGCCAGTTCCGGAGCGATCTCAACGGCTTCGAGAACCAACCTGCGAACGGCCCGCGCGTGCAGACCCGCTGTCGCGGGGTAAATCGCCTCGACCTCCGGGACATCGCCGGACTTTACCGGGTCGGCCAGGTAGTCCGGATGCACGATCTGCAACTCCGAACCGAACCGCTCAAGACGACCGCTTACGACCCGGGCCGATCCGACCGGATGTGCCCGCTCAAGGTGTGGGCCGTGTCCCTTGAAATAGGTCAGGGTCAGGAAAGCCGTCCCATCGTAGGTCCGGATGCGCCATGGCTGCCCGCCGCGCGGTGGCGCGACATGCCCCAGGATGGTCACTGAAAAGGTCTGAATTTCCCCCTCGACGCCCGTGGCGACAGTTGATCGCGGACGTTGCACAACTGATTGGGGTGCAAGAAAAATAAGGTCGCGTACTCGCGGGCCCGCCAGCTTGGCGACCAACGGCGCAATCTTCGGACCAACACCCTTGAGGGATGTCACCGGCGCAAAGAGCGGAAACAGAATCTGGGGCCGCATTTCGACAGCATAGCGCCGCCTGAAACGATTTCCGTCGGAGATTGTCGCCAGGGGATGCAAAAAACCATCGTCATTCGACCGTGACGCGGCTAACACCCGCTGCGCCAACATTCGTCGACTGTGAAAATAGAAGCGGTAAACATAATGACCGACATTCCTCCAGATCGGCTCAGCGCCGACCCGAACAGCCCCCACCACGATGCAGACTTGCTCGAGCGCGGCGTCGGCGTTCGGTTCAAGGGCGTCGAGAAGAACAATGTCGAGGAATATTGCGTCAGCGAGGGCTGGGTTCGCCTGAGTGTCGGAACAACGACGGACCGTCACGGCCGGCCGATGACCATCAAGCTGCGCGGCGAAGTCGAGCCGTATTTCCGCGACGAAGCCTGAGGCTACTGGCGCGTTGCGCGGCGCGCCTCTATAGGCCTGCGCTTCGCATGGATCAGACCCGAATAAACAGACTGAGGTTTCGCGCCTGGCGGCGCGGCTTCCGCGAGGCGGACCTTATCCTGGGGCCGTTCGCGGACAAGGCTGCGCCTGACATGTCTGTGGAACGCCTGGAGCGCTTTGAGCGACTGCTGGAACAGAACGACCACGACTTATATGCCTGGATCGTCGGAGCGGTTGAACCTCCGGCGGAATTCGATGACGACCTGCTGGCCGAATTGCGGACATTCCGGCCGGACCTGGGCGCAAAATCCGTAGACCCCGAGCCCAGAGAGCCTTCCAGCTGTCCGACCCGGTAACACTGAAGCGGGTTGTCAACGACGGCGGGCGCCTGATGCTTTCAGGCACGCCGGAGGGCTTCGACGCGCTGGTCATGGCGGATATCGCCCGGGCCCGATCCGGTCTGAGCGTGTTCGTCGCGCGCGATGGGTCACGGGCTTCGGCATTCGTCGACGCAATGGGGTTCTTCGCCCCGGAAGTTGAGATGCTGAGCCTGCCGGCGTGGGATTGCCTGCCGTACGACAGGGCCGGTCCGTCGCCCGGTCTCGCGGCGCGGCGGATGGCGACGCTGACGAGACTGGCGAGGGGACTGGATCCGAAAAAGCCCGTCCTGCTGGTCACCTCGGTGGCGGCGCTCCTGCAGCGCGTACCGGCGCGGCAGACCGTTGATCGCGCCGGCTATAGCGCGGCAAGCGGATCGGTCGTCAATATCGCCGAACTTGAGCGATACTTTGCCATCAACGGCTATCAGAGGGCCTCCACCGTCTCCGAGCGCGGCGAGTTCGCGATCCGTGGCGGGGTGATCGATGTATTTCCGCCGGCGGCGGACGAACCGGTTCGCCTTGACCTGTTCGGCGACACTCTGGAGTCGATCCGGGCCTTCGACCGCGAAACCCAGCGGTCAATCAAGCAACTGAAATCGGTTGATCTGCTGCCGGTAAGCGAAGTCCTGCTCGACGCTCCCGCGGTCGCCCGGTTCCGGGCGGGATATCTGGCCGCTTTCGGCGCGCCAGGGGATGACCCTTTGTACGGCACGGTCAGCGAGGGCGCGAGGCGCGCCGGCATGGAGCACTGGCTGCCGCTGTTCTATGAGCACCTGGAGACGGTGTTCGACTACCTGCCGCGGAGCGCGCTGATCGGCGTGGATCACCTGGCCCGCGAAGCGCGCGACGAGCGCCTGTCGATGATCGCCGACGCCTTTGGCGCAAGAGAACAGGCCGACCGCAGGAGCCACTACCGGGCCTTGCCGGAGACCTCGCTCTACCTCACGGCCGAGGAATGGGATGACCGGCTGGCGCAACGGCCGAACCGCCATTTCTCGCCCTTCCAGCAAGGGCCGACAGCCGGCGAGGAATCCCGTGACACCATCGATATGGGCGCCCGGCAGGGACGCGTGTTCGCCGCGGAGCGGGCGCAGGACAGCGTAAATCTTTTCGAGGCGACCGCCGACCATGCGCGTCGGTCGGCGGCGGCGGGAAAGCGGGTGATCTTCGCCTCGTGGTCGGAGGGATCGTCGGAGCGTCTGGCCAGCATGCTGGCCGATCACGGTCTCAAGGGCCTGACGCTTGCGCCTTACTGGCAGGCCGCCAAGGCGGCGGATCCCAAGAAGCCGCAGCGCGCGATCTTGCCGCTCGACAGCGGTTTTGAGACCGACAACTTGGCGGTCATTTCCGAAACCGACATCCTCGGCGACCGGCTGGCGCGGCCCAGACGCCGGCGGCGCGCCACGAATTTCCTGGCCGAGGCTTCCTCCCTGGACGCAGGCGACCTGGTCGTACACGTCGAACACGGCATCGGTCGCTATTCAGGCCTGAAGACACTCGATGTCATGGGGGCGCCCCATGACTGCCTCGAACTGCACTACGCGGCCGACGCCAAACTCTATCTTCCGGTCGAGAATATCGATCTCCTCACCAGATACGGCGCGGAGGGCGACGGCGTAACCCTGGACAAACTGGGTGGCGCGGCGTGGCAGGCGCGCAAATCCAGGGCCAAGGAACGCCTGCGGGAAATGGCCGAAGGCCTGATCGCGATCGCCGCGGCCCGGGCAATCCATCACGTCGAGGAAACCGAGGCCCCGCACGGACTGTTCGACGAGTTCTGCGCCAGGTTTCCCTACGACGAGACCGACGATCAGTTGAATGCAATCGCCGATGTTCTCGGGGATCTGTCGTCAGGCAAGCCAATGGATCGCCTGATCTGCGGTGACGTGGGGTTCGGCAAGACAGAGGTGGCGCTACGAGCAGCCTTTGTCATGGCCATGAGCGGTCGGCAGGTGGTGCTGGTGTGCCCGACCACGCTTCTGGCCCGGCAGCACTTCAAGACCTTCCAGGCACGGTTCCAGGGTTGGCCGGTGCGCGTGCGCAGGCTGTCCCGCCTGGTTCCGACAGCCGAAGCCAACGAAACCCGGGAAGGCCTGCGGAACGGGGATGTCGAGATCGTTATCGGCACCCACGCCGTGCTCTCCAAGCAGGTCCAGTTCAAGGACCTGGGGCTGGTGATCGTCGATGAAGAGCAGCACTTCGGCGTCAAGCACAAGGAAGCCCTCAAGGCGCTGCGCGCCGAAGTTCACGTGATGACGCTGACCGCGACGCCGATACCGCGCACGCTGCAGATGGCCCTGTCGGGCATCCGGGAGATGTCGATCATCGCCACGCCGCCTGTCGATCGACTTGCGGTGCGGACCTACATCACCCCCTGGGATCCAGTCTCGATTCGCGAGGCGCTGCTGCGGGAGAAGTACCGTGGCGGGCAGGCCTACTATGTCGCTCCGCGTATCTCGGATCTGGCGGAACTGGAGCGGTTCCTTCGCGAACAGGTCCCGGAGGTCAAATTCGTTGTCGGCCACGGGCAACTGACGCCGACGCAGCTCGAAGAAGTGATGGGCGCATTTTACGAGGGCGCCTACGATGTGTTGCTTTCGACGACCATCGTCGAGTCCGGTCTGGATATCCCCACGGCGAACACCCTGATCGTCCACCGCGCCGACATGTTTGGCCTCTCTCAGCTCTACCAGCTGCGCGGCCGTGTCGGACGGGCAAAGTCGCGAGCCTATGCCTATCTCACAACGCCGTTTGAAAGACCGATCAGCGTCGCCGCGGATAAGCGCCTTCGTGTTCTGCAATCGCTGGACAGCCTCGGCGCGGGCTTCCAGCTCGCCAGTCACGACCTCGATATTCGAGGCGGCGGGAATCTGCTCGGCGACCAGCAGTCCGGACATATTCGCGAGATTGGCGTCGAGCTCTACCAGCAGATGCTGGAGGACGCGGTCGCCGAAATCCGCGCCAAGGGCGGCGCCTCACCGATCGGTTTGGATCGCGGTTGGTCGCCGCTGATCAATACCGGTGCGGCGGTGTTGATTCCCGAAGCCTACGTGCCGGACCTCAACGTTCGCCTGGCGCTGTACCGACGTCTGTCGGATGCTGAACGCGCGGATGATCGCGAGGCGCTGGCGGCGGAACTCATCGATCGATTCGGACCCTTGCCGGCCGAGGCGGATCAGTTGCTAAAGGTCGTCGCGATCAAGGGCCTGTGCCGGGAGGCGAATGTCGGCAAGATCGATGTTGGACCCAAGGGCGCGGTGATCAGTTTCCGCAATGATCAGTTCGTGAATCCGGCGGGGCTGGTGACGTTTATCCAGAAGAACCAGATCTCCTGGCGGTTGCGGCCAGACCAGAAGGTCGTTGTCAAAGGCGAATGGGAAACGCCTGCGCAGCGGCTGACGGCGGCGGAGCGACTGCTGACTGAACTCGCGAAACTGGCGCGCTCCGCCAGTGAGGCGCGCTGACCTTCGGCAAGGCCTCATGGCCACCGACGACGTTCGCCGTACCGCTTGGAGTTCTTTTGTTTGGGGATTGCGTGACGAAGCGGAAATGACCGCTTAATTGTTTATGCGCACCGCATGATGGCAGGCGCAAAGCACACCAGAACGGGAGAAGCGAACATGGGTCAGGGACCACTGTCAGGACTTAAGGTCATCGAATTCGCCGGCATCGGACCTGGTCCGTTTTGCGGGATGCTCCTGTCGGACCTTGGGGCCGATGTCGTTCGTATCGATCGTAAGGGAGCGGGACGGGCCTCCAAGACCGATGTTACCGCCCGTGGGCGTCGCTCAATCGCTCTCGACCTCAAATCGCCCGCGGCAGTCGAGGCCTGCCTGAGGCTGATGGAAAAAGCCGACATCGTTTTCGAAGGCTTTCGTCCTGGTGTGATGGAGCGCCTTGGTCTCGGACCGGATGTGGCCCTGGCGCGAAACCCCAGGCTGGTTTTCGGCCGGATGACCGGATGGGGCCAGACCGGCCCTTACGCGAAGGCCGCCGGCCATGACATGAACTACATCGCCATTACCGGCGCGCTCCATGCCATCGGCACGGCCGACCAGCCCATCCCGCCGCTGAACCTGGTGGGAGATTTCGGGGGAGGGGCCCTCTACTTGGCATACGGCCTGATGGCCGGGGTTATTCATGCCCGCGCCACCGGTCAGGGACAGGTGATCGATTGCGCGATGAGCGACGGCGCGGCTTCGCTGATGGCGATGTTCTATGGGATGAAGGCGGCCGGGGTGTGGACCGATGACCGCCGGTCCAACCTGCTCGACGGCGGCGCGCATTTCTACGACACCTATCAGTGCGCCGATGGTGGATGGATTTCGCTGGGCTCGATCGAGCCGCAGTTCTACGCATTGATGCTGGAAAAGACCGGTATCACCGATCCGGACTTCAAGTCGCAGATGGACCGCGGGCTTTGGCCGTCGCTGCACGACCGCCTCGCCAAGGTGATCGCGCTGAAAACGAGGGATGAATGGTGCGAAATCATGGACGCGAGCGACGTGTGCTTCGCACCGGTGCTATCGCTCGAAGAGGCGCCAAAGCACCCGCACAACGTGGCGCGCCAGACGTTCGTGGAGGTCGAAGGCGTCATGCAACCGGCGCCGGCGCCTCGGTTCTCCGAGACCCCCGGGGCCATTGCAGGTCCGCCGCCGACCATTGGGGCGAACAATACCGACGCCCTGCGGGACTGGGGTTTCAATTCCGCCGAGATCGAATCCCTGCAATCCGCCGGCGCGCTCTGACCCGTTCATTTCCGGTTCAGGGTCGGGTCATCATATTAGTCATGTTGATCGCCGACCGCGCTCTCCCGTCCCCCGAAGCGGCGGTGATCGATCAGGACGAAGGCAAGATCCTCCTGGCGGCGCGCCGTTCCCCCGCGGCGCGCCGCACCCTTGTTCAAGGGGTGTTATAGATCAGTATGTCTATCGTCTCGCCGTCCTGCTCGACACTGGCGACCGTCAACCCAAGTTGTGACGCCAGATGGGGTACGTCTATCCGCGCCATCGGATCATCTGCAAGAACGCGAAGACTGACGCCGGGAGGCGCTGTCTCCAGCGCTCGCCGTAATCGCAAGGTCGGCACGGGACAGCGGTGTCCACGCGCGTCGACCAGAATCACATTGGGCTGCTCCATCAAATTGTTCCCGTTTCCCCGCTCTTCACTCGCGGTGGTTGGCGACTCTCCCGGCATTTGGGTAGACCCGTTGCGCTCAGCGCAAGCCCATTGAATTTAGATAAGGCTCCAAGGCCATTGGACTTCAAGGCGCCATCCTCGCCAGTTCTGACCGTGGTGGTACCCACCTTCAATGAGCGGGAAAATATATTGCCCCTGATTGAACGCATCGCGACAGCTTTGGCGGGAATCGCCTGGCAAATGATTGTGGTCGATGATGATTCGCCGGACGGAACCGCGGGACTGGTCAAATCCATCGCCGAAAGCGACCCGCGTATCAGTTGCATCCATAGAATGGGACAAAGGGGTCTCGCCGGCGCCGTGGTCGATGGAATCATGGCCAGCGCCACCCCGCTTGTCGCCGTAGTCGACGCGGACGGGCAGCACGACGAAAGCCTGCTCCCCAAGATGCTTACAGCCCTGCGGAATGACACGGCGGATCTGGTGGTGGGAAGCCGGTATCTTGGCGATCAGGACCTCGAACGAGGACTTTCCGCGTTCCGCAAGGCTGGGAGCGGATTCGCTAACTGGTTAGCACAGCAGGTGATCAAGGCGAAGCTTTCCGACCCGGTGAGCGGGTTTTTCGCTATCAGGCGGGAACTGGTCGAAGCCGTATTGCCGCGCCTCTCAAGGAATGGCTTCAAGATCCTTTTCGATATCATTTCCTCCCAGAAACAACCGCTACGGATAATCGAGATTCCATATCGATTTCGCGAACGGGTAACCGGCGAAAGCAAACTGGATGAGCGGATTATCATCGAATACATCGGCCTGATTATCGCCAAGGCGACCGGAGATCTTGTGTCGCCACGCGCACTGATGTTTGGGATTGTCGGGGCCAGCGGACTTGTCGTTCACCTGACGGTCCTACGGCTGCTGCTGGGCGGCCACGTCACGTTTGCGGTTGCCCAGACGTTTGCCGCAGTCACCGCGATGACCACCAATTTCCTGATCAACAACGCGGTGACCTACCGTGATCGCCGGCTACGTGGCATGAAATTATTGAGGGGTTATCTGAGGTTTTGCGCGCTTTGCGGTGTTGGTCTTCTGGGTAACATTTTTGTAGCCGACCTCGTATACAGCCCCACTCACAACTGGTGGCTTGCAGGCGCGGCAGGGGCGGGCTTTGGCGCGATCTGGAATTATGTCAGCACCTCTTTCGCGGTCTGGTGACAACGCCCAGCGCAAGACGCTCGCGCCGCTCGCGCTCTATCTGATCATCCTGGCCACATTGTGCGCCCGCCTGTTGGCGGGATCATTGGTCCATCTGACAGAAGACGAAGCCTACTATCGACTTTGGTCGATGACGCCCGCGCTCGGCTACTTCGATCACCCCCCGATGATTTCCTGGTGGGTGTGGATCGGCCGTCAGATCGTGGGCGACACAGGCCTGGGCGTGCGGTTGCTGCCTATCCTGGCTCCAGCACTCACTACCCTGCTGGTCTACGACATCGCCCGTCTGACAGGCGGAGATACCTCAGACCAGTTGAGAGCCGCCATCTGGTACAACGCCATGTGGCTGGTGGCGGCCGGAGGGATCCTGGCGGTCCCGGACGCCGCGGCTGAGCTTTTCTGGGGCCTGACCATCTGGTGTGTCCTCAGGGCTGAGCGTTGTGGCTCGGTACCCTGGTGGCTAGCGGCAGGCATCGCCGCGGGCCTCGCGGCGCTATCGAAATACTCAAGCTTGTTTCTGGCGCCCGGCATACTCCTCTGGCTCTGCTGGCGCGGCGACACCCGAAAAAAACTCATGACGCCCGGTCCATGGCTCGCGGCAATCACGGCTTTGGCGCTCTTCAGCGTAAATATCCTGTGGAACGCCGATCACCAATGGCTGACGTTCGGCAAGCAGTTCGGCCGGATTGCACCGAAGGGCTTCGCGCCCGTTCATCTGTTGAACTTCCTGCTTGCGCAAATTCTCCTGCTGAATCCGCTTATCTGGGTGTTCGTCATCAAGGCGCTGGCGACGCGGGATGTTCGGTCGCGTGTTGCCCCCCTGATTCTGACAAGCGCGCCGTTTGCCGCCTACCTGGTCATCCACAGCCTGCATGACAGCGTGCAGGCGCATTGGCCCGCGCCGCTCTATCCCGCATTGGCGATATGCGCGGCCATCGCCGCGCGCCCCAACTCCGACAGCGATGACGCGCGATGGCGACTAGTCCGCCGAGCGGCGCCCATCGCCGGACTGGCGCTGTATCCCATTCTGATCGGGCTGCTGCTTGCGCCGACCGGGGTAACCTCCCGCCTACTGGCGCCTGTCATCGGCTGGAGGCCGTTCGCCCAGCACCTTGACGCTTTGCGGACCCAAAACGGAGGCGCCTGGGTAGGGGCGATGAGCTACGGTCTGGCAGCGCAGCTGTCGGACGAACCCGTCCTGCGAGTCCCCGTCCTGCAGATCACCGAACGGGAGCGGTATACGGAACTACGATTGCCGTTCCCGGATTTGTCACGCCCGGGGCTGATCGTCGACCTGCAACGTCGGATGGACGTGGCGAAGCTCCACAGGTGTTTCGGCACAGTGTTGGCGCTCCCCGTCTATTCGAGAGTTCCGCACTCCCCTCCCGCCAAATCCTATGCCCTTTTCCTTGTGTCGCAGCCGCGCCGGGACATCCTTCGCGTGGGATGTTGATCCAGTCAGAACGCCTACGAGCGGCGACGCTTTGGGCGATACTTGGCGAGCATAATCTGAACGGGGGTTCTCGGAAGCCTGGCCAGCGTCAGATAGCCGTCTCCCGCCTGGTCCAGCGTGGTAAAATGCAAGTTGGCCAGCTTCAGGAAATTGGCCTTGGTGACAACGCCCGTCAGGTCGAGATCCGCCGCCAGCACCGGCTCGGGCTCACCCAGCAATCCAAACGGCGCTGCTCCCTGCGTGGATTCGTCAAGCCCCTGAGGCTTTTCCTCCGGCTCAGGCTGATCTCCGCCCGGGTCGATCGGGCCAGGCCGTTCCATCTGCGCGAACCAGAGACGCGGTTGATTCCAGCCCGTACGGATCCTTCCCCCGAGGATTTCGGGAGCCACGCGCTGTTCATAGTAAGCCACTTCATGGTGACTGAGGACTCCATCACCATTGAGATCGAGGACCTTGAAGAAGGCCGCCGCGTCGGCAACGAATTCGGCGTGATCGATCTTACCGTCGCTGTTCTTGTCGGTCACCTTGAACCAGTCGACAACAGGGTAGGGGGAACCAAGCGGCGCTCGAAACGGCTGACCACACGGACTGATGAATACGTTCGGCAAGCCGTCCTCTTCATCATCGTCATCAGACGCAGCGGCAAGTGACGCGCAACTCCAGCTCGCCGAGACGAGCAACGCCCACAAGGTCATACGTCTGGTTGGCTGCATGGTATCTCCCGTTATCGTCAACGTATCACAAAGATCGGCGAAGGCCCGAAAACATCACCGCGTAGTGGGATCACCAAACCCGCGCGCTACACAACGTGTCCATGCTCGGTCGTCAACGTATTTGAGCGAACCCAGCGCTGTCGTTGTCCTGTCCACGGCATTCAACCAAAGGACACTTCACCCGTCGCCTGACCCGTGTTTAGGTCCGGCAACTTGCGCGCATGAATCGTCCGATCAGGGCTTCAGAAATCCGCGCGCAATCGGTCGGGAGAAATATCTTGCACGGTGTCTGCAGCAATGCCCCGGAAAATTGTCGTCTGGCTGCGTCGAAGAAGCGCTTACGCGCCGACGGAGACGATCCCCGCTGTCCGGAATGTGGCAGCACGCTGCTCGTGCCGGAGGAACATAGAGATGCCTTCAAGATGGGGTCCAGCCTTGAGGTTTTTGTCCCGGTCTTCGGACTTCTCGTCGTGGCAGCCTCGGTTTTTCTGATGTTCCACCATCATCCTACCGGCGGGGGCGGAACGGAGAACAAATACCCGGCCGCGGGCGGCCCGGTTCTGCTGCGCCTTTCAGGTGATGAAACTATCGGCCAGCAGTTGGCGCCCAGCCTGGTTGAGGCCTGGCTGGAGACCAGGGGCGCGAGCCATATCAGCCAGTCCGCGGCAGGTCCCCAAACCCCACAGGGCAAATCATCAAGGCTCAACTCGATGGAGGACCTATTCAGATCCAGATCGATTCGGCCGGTGATGGCCCCGGCTTTCTGGATCTGGCGAGCAGCGCGGCAGACATCGCCATGGCGACTCGAGCCATCGATCCTGCCGAACTACGGCAGGGAGACCTCGCCGGACAAACCGCAAGTCATCTCGTGGGTTACACGACGCCGACAACCACACCAGGCCATGCAGGGGGCAAACTTCAGATGTTCTTCTATACGACGCTTCACCCCAGCAAGCCTGATGTGGAGAATTTCATTGAATTCACCGCATCCCCAAATGGGCAACGCGTGCTCACCAAGGCCGGCTTCGATGCAGCGAAGCACCATAGCTGAGGTGGCGGACGGGGTGTCCTCCGCGATATAACTCCAAGCCGTCTCACCACGCCTCGCTCGCCTTTGATTCGTAAAGACTTTTCAAAACCCCTAGCCTCACTGCGTATCACACGGTATCGTCCAATCGCACCCCGATTGATGGGTGTAGTGATGGATGGGCCGGGCGATGCCGAAAAAAGCCAAGGAACTAGGACCGCTCGCGGTCGGCAGGCTGACCGAACCCGGCCTGCACTTCGTAGGGGGCGTGGCGGGTCTGGCGCTTCAAGTGTTGCCGGGCGGCGGTCGAACATGGGTGCTGCGCGCCACGATGGGCGGCAAACGCCGCGACATGGGCCTAGGTGGCTTTCCCGACGTTCCCCTTACCGACGCCCGCACGGCGGCCCGTGAGGCGCGCAAGCTGATCAAGGCAGGCACGGACCCCATAGACCACGCAAAGGCCCTGATCAGCGCCCAACGGGCGAGCCGGGCTAAGGCCCTGACCTTTAAACAGGCGGCGTTGGCCTATATCGCCGCACACGAAGGCGGGTGGCGCAACGCCAAGCATGGTCAGCAGTGGCGGAACACCCTGGAGGGTTACGCCTACCCGGTGGTTGGCTCCCTCTTGGTCCGCGACGTTGACCTCACGCATGTGCTGGCGATCCTCGAACCCATCTGGGCGGAAAAGACCGAAACCGCTTCCCGGCTGCGCGGTCGAATTGAACAGGTCTTGGACTGGGCCACCGCGCGCGGCTATCGCGATGGCCTGAACCCAGCCCGCTGGCGTGGGCATCTGGATAAGCTCCTGGCGCGGCCCTCAAAGGTTGCCCGCATCGAACACCGCGCCGCGTTGCCGGTGTCAGAGGTCGGGTCGTTCATGGTTCAACTGTGCGATGGTCAAGGGATGGGCGCTCGCGCTCTAGAGTTCGCGATCCTGACCGCCGCGCGATCTGGAGAGGTTCGCGGTGCTAGATGGTCAGAGATCGACCTGGAAGCCGCCGTGTGGACCGTTCCCGGCAATCGCATGAAGGCGGGCAAGGAACACCGCGCCCCGCTCTCAGCGCCCGCTGTAGCCCTCCTGCGGACCCTGCCACGTATCGCGGGCAGCGACCTTGTCTTTCCCGCTCCGCGTGGAGGCGAACTGTCCGATATGACCCTTTCCGCCGTGCTGCGCCGGATGAAAGTTGGGGCGGTACCACATGGCTTCCGGTCCACATTCCGCGATTGGGCCAGCGAACGGACCAACTACCCCCGTGACGCCGCTGAAATGGCCCTAGCCCACACAATCGGCGACAAGGTTGAAGCTGCTTATCGGCGCGGCGATCTGTTTGAAAAGCGCTGCTTGATGATGGCTGATTGGGCGAAGTTTCTGGACACCGTGCCCTCAAACGGGTCTGTCAGCTTTCTAAGGGAAGCGGGATGACGTCTTTTGGTCCCCCGGCCTTTAATGCTGACCATCTGCGGACACTATCTGACCTCCACGTGACTGAGGCGCAGACTATTAGGTTGGCGGCCCTGCTTCCCACACTCCGTGCGATGGTTGCGCCCGCACCGCGCATGCAGGATGTTCGCGACGAATTGAAGAATCTTGAAACCTCCCTCCGGACATCCGCGCAGACACTACGCCGCCTCGAGTTCCCCTCCATACTCTGGCGGCTCGGACTGAATCCGTCTGATTGCCTCTAAGAGCGCAGTTTGCGGCAGCGCTGGCGTAACGAAACG
>JANXTX010000119.1 GCA_025352165.1 Caulobacteraceae bacterium
TATCTGGGCGCGGCATCGCTGTCGGAGCCCGGCGTCGGCTCGGACCTGTCGGGCGTAACCTGCCGGGCGCGGCGCGAGGCGGACGGCTGGCGGATCACCGGCAATAAGTACTGGTGCACGTTCGCGGATGGCGCGGACTTCATCAGTGTGCTTTGCCGGATCGATGATCCCGCCGCACCCGATCGCCGCGCGGGAACCATCAGCCTGTCGGTGGAAAAGCCGAAGGGCGAGTTGCCCGAGGGCGTCTCGGGCAGCCCAATCCCGAAGATCGGCTATTTCGGCTGGAAGACCTGGGAACTACACTTCGACAACGTCTGGGCGTCGGCCGAACAGGCGGAAGGCGTGTTCGGCGGCGGTGACGATGGACGGGCAGCGCAGGCCACGGCCTTCGGGCTGGGACTGGCGCGGGCGCACACCGCGGCCCGATCCATCGGTCTGGCGCGAGGGGCGCTGGAAGACGCCATCGCCTATTCCAAAGAGCGCATACAGTTCGGCCAGCCGATCTCGGATTTCCAGGCGACCCGGTTCCGCATCGCCAGCATGGCCACCGAGATCGAGGCGGCGCGGCAGCTGATGCACCACGTCTGCACCGAGATCGACGCAGGCCGCACCAGCCGGGTGGAAACCTCAATGGTCAAGCTGTTCGCCGCGGAGATGTCGGAGCGGGTGGCCAGCGAGGCGCTGCAGATCCTCGGCGGGGCCGGCTACACGACGCTGCACGCGGTGGAGCGACATTGGCGCGATGCGCGGCTGACGAAGATTTTCGAGGGCACCTCGGAAATCCAGCAGCGGATCATCGCGGATGGATTGTTGGGCAAGCCGACGGTGCGGGGGTCGAACTAAAGACCTCCCTCCGACACCAGTTTCGACATGCGTCGAGGTAGGTGACGAATGCGGTGCGACCTGGCGGGGTGAGGGTGACGCGGGTCAGGGGTTTGCGGTCGACGAAGGACTTGTCGATGGCCACGTAGCCGGCTTCCTCAAGTTTGCGCAGGTGAACCGAGAGGTTGCCGTCGCTTGTCTTGAGCCTGGCCTTGAGCTCATTGAAATCCGATCCGCCGCGGCTGGCGAGGTAGGCCATGATGCCCAGCCGCAGCCGGCCATGGATGACCTCGTCGATGCCGTCGATGCTGAAATCATCCACGGTTGTCGATCCTCACGCCGGCCGGTCGGATTGGCGCATCATGACCACGCCCGGAGCGACGGCCAGGAGCGCCAGGGCGGCGGCGTAGATCAGCATCATGGAGTCGGTGACGCTGAACCATGCGACGACCAGGGCCATGAGATAGGAGCCGATCGAGGTCAGCCAGATCCACGACTTGCGGGCCACCGCGGCCGCGACCATCCAGCCAAGGCCGTAGAGGCCGAGAATGAGCGAGGGGAAAAGCAGCGTCGGGACCGCGCTATGGGCGCGCCAGCAGACGATGGCCATGGAAGCGGCCATGGCGAAAATCGTCCAGCCGACTCCCGTCCAGGCGACGCCGCTGGCCCTGGCGCCCGAGGCTCGCGGGGCGTCGGATCGAGATTTCAAGGTGAACAGGATGGCGAAGAATACGATCGACGCCGCCGACCAGATGATCGGAAAGGCCCATTCGCCGATCGGGCCTGAAGGAACGATACGCCCCGTCTGAACCAGCCAGTGGACTATCGCCGCGACGCCGTAGACGACACCGGCTGTGGCGATGATGCGTCCGCCTGTCCGGGCGGTTCCGCCGCCCTCGTCGACGAGGCTCTTGAGGAAGGCGATGTCGTCCTGAATGGCTTTTATCTGGTCGGTCATGGGAATGAGCTCCGGTTGGGATCACCCACGAATACGCAATGTACTTTGTATTGTAAAGTACTTTTTTATACACATTGTCCGAACGAGCGGGCGGGAGGAATCAAAGTCTCACCGCTCCGGCGACGATGCGGGCGTGGAGTTCGGCGGTCAGGGGAATGTAGCCGGCGTCTCGGTCGAGCACGTAGAGGGGGGTGGTGATACGGACCGGGTCGAAGCCTTCCTTCATCAGGTCGACCTTGCGCGGCTTGAAGGTGCCGGTGATCTCGAGGTGGAGGGCAAGGCGCACGAAGAGCGGCTGGGCGAACGGAGCCAGGGACTCGACGACGTGCCGCCCGAAGGCGGCGATGTCAAAATCGGCGTCGACCACCAGGGCGGCCATGCCGGCGCGGCCCTCGCTGGCGCCGACCTTGACCCCGTAAACGATGGCTTCCTGGACACCCGGGAAACTCATCAGACGTCCGGCGACCTCGGTGGTGGAGACGTTCTCACCCTTCCAGCGGAAGGTGTCGCCGATGCGGTCGACAAAATAGTAGTAGCCGTCCGCGTCGCGTTTCATCAGGTCGCCGGTCCGGAACCAGGCGTCACCCTTGCGGAAGACGTCGTGCAGAACCTTGCTCTCGCTGGCGGACTTGTCGAGGTAGCCGCTGTAGCTCTCGCGGACCCCGCCGGCGATACGGCCGACACATTCGCCAACCTCACCCTCAGAGGCCCTGACACACAGTCCGTCCGAACCACGGACCACCGCCTCGGCCTCCACGTCGAACCTGACCAGGGCGGCGTTGAAGGAAGGCTCGACCAGGCGTGGCACCCGTCCGATGGCGCCAATACCGCCATCGAAATTGAACATGGCGACGTTCCCTTCGGTCGAGCCGTAGAATTCCAGCACGTTGGGAATGCCGAAACGGTCGATCACGGTCGTCCAGACGTCGCGGGCCATGCCGTTGCCGAACGCCATCCGCAGCCGATGTGATCGCTCGAGTGGACCGGGCGGTTGAGCGACCAGGTAGCGGCACAGCTCTCCGACATAGACGAACAGGGTCGCCTGACTATCCACCACGTCGCGCCAGAAACTGCTCGCCGAAAACCCCTCCCGCAGGATCACGACGCCGCCATTTAGCAGGGCGGCCCCCATGGCGCACATGCCGCCGGTGGCGTGATACAGCGGCAGGGTCTGAAACACCCGATCAGATGCGACCGCGCCTGTCGCGCCGGCGAAACCGCACATGAACAGTTGCGCCCGCATATGGGTGATCCGCGCGGCCTTGGGCAGCCCGGTTGTGCCGCTGGTATAGATGAAGAGCGCCGTATCCCGGGCGGTCATGCCGGCCCGCTGTGCTCGGTCGGGGCGGACGTCGTTCATGGCGGCGACGGCGGATGTGAGATCACGCTCGGCCACGAACCCCTTGTCGAGGCTCCAGGCCTCCATTGGCGCCGACAGCCGAGGGCGCACGCCCTCGAACGCGGCCGCCGTGGCGGCATCAACAATACAGGCCCGCGCTCCCGAAATCGTCAGGCAATGCGCGAGTCCTTCGCCGGTGAGCTGGTTGTTGATCAGCGCGGTGACTACCCCACGCTTGGCCAGGCCATACCAGATCGACAGATATTCCAGGCGGTTGGGCAGAAACAGCGCCACGACGTCACCGCGCCCGATGCCCTGCGCCCGCGCCCAGGCGGCATAGCGATTGGCCATGGCGTCCATCCCGCCATAGGTCAAAGCAGCGCCATGAAACTCTATCGCCGGGCGATCACGCCAGCGGTCAACGGCCGCTTCCAGATCGTCGCAGATCAGGTTGGCGGAATCGGCCTTGATCAACCGCACCTTCGCCAATGTGCGTAACAGTCCGCGGAAATAACGCCAATCCCGCCGCAAATGCTCAATCGGACCCATCGGCGAAACTCCTGCCACCGGTACGACCTTCAAGGATGGCGAGCCCGTCGGTCAAGGCGCGACGCACGCCTTATTGCCGTCAGGGTCAATATGTCGCCATGATCAGTACCGGGCAGGCAGACGGAAGCGGACCTCGTCGCGGGCGAAGTCGAGGCAGACGGTCTCGAAACGGCTGAGCACGTCAACGCCGAGCAGGATGGCCGGCTTGCTGGTCAGGTTCCACATGCGGAAAGTGTGCAGGTCGGCGAACGCGACCGGCCAGTTGGGCAGATGCATGCCGCCGACCCGCAAGGCCGGCAGATCGGCGATCTGGGCGATGATCGTCTGGCCGGTGGCGCTGACGATTGGCGTCTGCGTCCACTTGCTGGTGGGATTGCGGGTCTGGGCGAGCGCACGCAGCGCCATGTTGCCGACAGTGTTTTGTGCTCCGGAATCCAGGAAGGCGACCAATGGAATGCCGGCCAGATCGGCGTCGACCAGGGTCAGCTGACCGTCACGCCTGTGGGCCTTCACGGCGATATCGCCCGGATCGCGGAACAGCCGGCGCGGACTGGAAATCCCCATTGTCCGTTCGCGAAAATCCAGCGTCAGCAACTGGCCGTCGAGGCGATCGAGGCCGAGCATGCCGTTGGCCCCCAGCGCCGCGGACGGCAGCATCGACAGGACCACGGCGGCCTGCCGGCGGGAGCCGATCTCCAGGTCCGCCGAGGTGGTCGGCGTATCCTGCACGCCGGCGACGCCATTGAGCGGTTCGCTCGGACCCGCGACAAGGCCGAGCCGGGTCGCAAGCTCGAGCGAGATCACCGACTGATTGGCTCCGGTATCGACAACGAAGGGAAACGGACCCGCGCCATTGACCCGGATCGGCACGGTCATGCGGCTGTAGATATCCGCCACCGTCGAGATCCTGGCGGGAGGCGTGTAGCGAAGATCGTCTGGCCCGCTCAGGCGTGACGCACGTTCAACGTGCTCGACGACAATAGCGGATGAAGCGCGCGGCAGGGCAAGGAACGCGGCAAGGACGCCGGCGAAGCCTCTCCGGTCAATGCGACGGTCGTTGCTATTTTGGGCCATGGCGATGACCCTCCCAGAGGGGACCATACGCCTTCCCCGTCAAGGAAACGAGAGGCGCCCGCGACGCGATCGAAACTACTCGTCGGAGCCGACGAAGACGGTGGCCTCATCAACGGATTTTCGCTGGGAGACGACCTCGTTCGCGGGGAAACTGTCGTCGGGTCAGCCCATGGCGACGCAGATCATGATCACCTGATCATCGGGGATGCCGGCGTGCTCTCGCACCACCGTCGACTTCATGATCCCCTGGCTGTTGATCACGCAACCGAGGCCGCGCGACCAGGCGGCGTTGACCAGGGCGTTGGTCGCCCCGCCGCAATCGAAAGGCCCTATATCGCCGCCATGGATGGAGCGGTCGTAGGTCACCACGATCGAGACCGGCGCGTCGAACTGCCGAAACCCGCGCAGCACCCAGTCGGTGCGCTTCTCCTGGTCGTGACGTTCAATACCCATCGCCGCGAAGAGCTGCTTGGCAACGCCGTTCTGACGCTCGCGGCGCATGCCGCCATACTCGCCGTGGCTGCGCGACTTGCGCGACGCCGGGATGCCGGGATGCCGGAAAAGTTGCGTTCGGTGTTTCCGGCGCGGATGCGGTCGAGCGGCTCGCCGGCGACCACGTAGAAGTTCCACGGCTGGGTGTTGAGCGACGACGGCGCGCGAACGGCGAGCTCGATGACTTCCCTGACCAACGCCTTCGGCGCCGGATCGGACTTGAAGCCGCGGATGCCGCGGCGTCCGAGCACGACATCGTCTTAGGTCAGGGCTGATGGCATGGGTGGAGCCATTGGCTGGTTCCCCCTAGGCCCGCGGGCGGCGATGAAGTTCGAGCGCCTTGTCGGCGATGTGCTGGGCGGTGAGGCCATATTTCTGCATCAGGTAAGGCGTGGTACCGCCCTCGGCGAAGATGTCGCGGACACCGACCATTGCGAATTTGGTCGACACGCCAGCCAGAGCGAGGACGTCGGCGACAGCGGAACCAAGGCCGCCGATGATGGAATGGTTCTCGGCGGTGACGAGGACCCGGTGGTTGCGGGCCAGTTGCTCGACCAGACCGGTGTCGAGAGGCTTGAGGCTGGCCATGTTGGCGACCGTGGCTGACAGACCCTGGGCGTCAAGCAGGTCAGCGGCCGCCATTGCCTCGGCGACCATGCTTCCGCTGGCGAGGATGGCGATGTCTTCACCCCGCCGCACGATCAGGCCCTTGCCCAATTCAAGCGGGATCAGCGGGACCGTCTCGTCGGGTTTGGTCCGCGAGATCGAGAGGCGCAGGTAGACCGGACCGTCATAGCTGAGCGCCGCATCGACGGCCGCGGCGATCTGCTCGGGCCCGGACGGCTCGATCACGGCCATGTTAGGCAGCGCGCGCATCAGGGCGATGTCATCGATGGCCTGGTGCGAGACACCCAGTTCCGTGTGCAGGCCCGGGATGAAGCCGACCAGCTTGACCGGCAGTTTCGGATAGGCCGCCTGCATGGCGATCTGGTCGTAGACGCGCCGGGTGATGAAGACGCAGAAACTGTGGGCGAATGGAATGTCGCCGGTGCGGGCGAGCCCGCCGGCGACGCCGACCATGTTGGCTTCCTGAATGCCGAGCATGAAGAACCGCTCGGGAAGTTCGTCGCGGAAGAGATAGGTCTGGGTCGGCTGGCTCAGATCAGCGCCCAGGCAGACGATGCGTGGATCGGCCTTCGCCGCCGCCAGCAGGGCTTGGCCATAGGAGCGCGCGCTGAGCGCTTCCTGGCGAAAGGTGCGGGCGTCCTTGAAGCCGCCCATCACGTCGGCCGATTGATCGGTCATGCCGCGGCTCCTTCGAGAATGTCGAGCGCGCGCTGTGCGTCGTCCGAGGTGATCCTGGCCACGTGGGCGAGCTGGCCTTCGAGAAAGGCGACGCCGGCGCCGGGCAGCGTATTGGCGACGATCAGAGTCGGCTTGCCCTTGAAATCGCGCGCGGCATCAAGAGCGCCGACGATCTGGGCCATGCTGTTGCCGTCGATCTCCAGTGCATTCCAGCCGAAGGCGGCGAACTTGTCGGCCAGCGGGTCCATCCGCACGACCTTGTCGGTATGTCCTTCGACCTGCATGAAGTTGCGGTCGATGATCATGCAGAGATTGTCCAACGCGTGCCCGCCGGCGCTGAGCGCGGCCTCCCAGACTTGCCCTTCCTGCAACTCGCCGTCACCGAGGACGACGTAGACGCGGCTGCTCAGGCCCTTGCGCCGCAGGCCGAGCGCCATGCCTACGCCCACCGACAGCCCCTGCCCCAACGAGCCGCAGGTTGCCTCGACCAGTGAACCCAGGCGTTCGGAGGCGTTTACCTCCAGTGGCGAGCCGTCCTGCGTGTAGCCATCGAGCATCTCGGCGGGAATCAGGCCGCGTTCCGCCATGGCGGCGTAGAGCACGGCGGTGTTGTGGGCGGTGGAGAGGATGAAGCGGTCGCGCTGTGGCCAATCAGGATCGGTCTCATCGAGATTTAGCTCGCCGAAATAGAGGGCCGCGAACAGGTCGGCGGCGCCCAGGCCCTGCTGCAGATAGCCGACGCGAAGTTTGGCCACCATCCGCACGACCCGCCGGCGAAGGATCAGAGCCCCGGCCTCCAGGGCTTCGATCGATAGGGAGTTACGGGTCATGCGGTGGGCCTGAAAAGGAGGTCGATGAAACGAGCCTATAGCAGGCGGTTGGCGTCCTCATAGAGCCCGCGAACGCGCGACGTCAGGGCGACCATTTGAAGGCGGCTGTGTTTCGGGGTTGCTGGATGAAGCGGGCTCACGAGCGCGCGTCAGTGGAAGTTCATCTCGCACCCGGCGACCGGCAGCCCCCAGTTGTCGTCGCAATCGGCAGCAGCCCGATCCTCGAACAGGGCCATTCCTGGTGGAGTTGGGCCGCCGGCCTCGAGGTGCTGAATCGGCGACTGCCGAACTGACGCTGGACTGGGAAGGGCGAGTCGCCACTAGGGAAGCTCGCCCATCTTCTCCCATAAGGTCACGGTTCGTCGCGAGTCTCGTCGACCGCGTGATCCAGCTGGTGCAGTTCACCCTGGATGCGGATCTGGTCATCATAGGGCAGGTTCCAGCCGTGCACCCGGTATTCGCGGGCTTCCTCGTATTGAATCCGATGCAGCTGGCCGACCAGCTCGTGTGCATCATCGGGCATCAGCATGTCCTCGCGCATGCCTTCATCGATCTCGTGCTGGATATGCTGCTCGATCGGGCGGAATTGTGGATAGACGCCCCAATGTCCGTGGCGCCCATGACCGAAGTCGCCACGCGGCTGACCGTAGTCAGGCTGGCCATAGCCCGGTTGCCCGTAACCCGGTTGGCCATAGCCGGGCTGGTCATAGCCCGGCTGGGGATATCCGGGCTGGCCGTACGCCTGGTGACCTTCGGACGATTGGCCGTAAGGAGGCTGGCCGCTCGGATACTGTCCCTGGCCATAGGATTGCGCGGAGACCGCCAAAGGGGCGGCCAGAGCGGCCGCGGCGATCACCAGAAACGTCCTGTGTCTCGTATTCATGGCTTGCTCCTTTTCATTGACGGATGATTTCGTCATGCCCGAACGATCGCGCACCGCGTCTGAACGAAGCCGGATTGCGCCATTCACAACGTGTTCATCGTGGGGAGAATGCGAGGAAATACCGTGGCCCTGGCGTTGGGCGACCCAGCATCACACCTGGACATCGACACGGCGGACAAGGCTTCGAACGCCCGGCTAGCGTAGCTGGCTGTCCTTGCTGCCGCGACGGTTGATGGCCGTGTGCACGACCTGACGGTCGCGACCGGACTGGCATTGCACGCAGGTGCGGGCGCCCGGAAGGGCCCGGCGGCGGGCCTCCGGAATCTCATCGCCGCATTCGACGCAGTGGTCTGTTCCCTCGCCGGCGGGCAGGCGGGCGCGGGCGGCGAGCACGCCGTCGGTAACGGTGTCTTCGATCTGGTCCAGAACCGCGCCATCGCGCGTCCAACCGCCAGCCATGGCGCCTACGATGTCCCTCGCTGTTCAGGCCATTAGATAGCAACTCGCGGGCCGACTCCAGTGCGGATAGACTGTGGCCAAATTCAGAAACCCGGAGCGCACATGACCCAGATCGACGACCACCTCGCCGCCGCGGCGTTTCACCGCCTCGTCGAACACCTGCGGATGCGGACCGACGCGGAGAACATCGATCTGATGGGCCTTGCCGGCTTCTGCCGCAACTGCCTGGGCGACTGGATCAGCGAAGCATCCGACGGCGCGCTGAGCCGCGATCAGGCCCGGGAGGCGATCTACGGCATGCCGCAGTCCGAGTGGAAAGCGCGCCATCAGGGCGCGGCGACGCCCGAGCAACTGGCTCGGATGGACGAGAGCCTCAAGCTGAACGAGCGGCTGCGGGCGGAACGGCAGGCGCCGAAATGATCGACTACGCTGGCAAGACCGCACTGGTCACCGGCGGCGGATCGGGGATCGGCGAAGCGTTGGCCAAGGCCCTGGCGGCGCGTGGCGCGCGCGTGCTGGTCGCCGACCGCAATCTGGAGGGCGCGCAACGGGTGGCGGGGAAGATCGGCGGTGGGGCCGGCGCGATCAGCTGTGAGCTCAGCGACCCGGCTGCGCCGGCGGCATTGATCGAGGCTGCCTATGAAAGCCTCGGCCGGCTGGATCTGGTCTGCTCCAACGCGGGCGTCGGCCGCGGCAAGCGCATGTTGAAAGAGCCCTTCGACGAAATCTCGATGAAGGTGTTCGAGGTCAACATGTTGGCGGGCTTTCGCCTGGCGCAGGCCTATGTGCCGCGGCTGGAAGCGAGCGGCGAACGCGGACGACTGATGCTGACCGGCTCGGAGAATTCGCTGAGCGTACCCGATGCGGTGAAGAGCTTCGCCATGGGCGTCTACGCGGCCTCCAAGCACGGCCTGCTGATCATGGCCGAGTGGCTGCGCGAGGAGACACTGCGGAAGCCGATCGACCTGCATGTGCTGCTGCCCGGCGGCGTCTACACCCCGCTGATCGCGGCCGGCCTGCCGGACATCTCGATGTTTCCGCCGGAGATGAACATCATTCTCCCCGACCGTTGCGCCGAGATCGCGCTGAAGGGCATGGACCTGGGCCTTTTTTATATTCCCACCCACGCGCACATCGGGGATGACATCCGGCCAAGGTACGAGGGCGTGCTGGCGAGCCTGAAGGCGCTGGGGTTGAGGGAGTAGTCTGGGTTTTCCTCCCTCCCCTTCTTGGGGGGCAGGCCGAAGGCCAGGGTGGGGAACGGTCGGGCCGCGCCAACCTGAGAGATTGTTGGAAGCGTCGGCACACATCTTTTTGTTGCCACAGGGAACGAATCGCGGGGCGCGCCCGGTTTCCTTCCACCCTTGCGGGAGAAGGACCCGTGAATACCGCAACCGATTGATCAAAAGTTCTTTTTAGAGATGTGTGCCGACACTAGCCCAGAAGGGGGGGGCAGGAAGAAAGGTTCCTTAGCCGGCCTTAATTCGCCGCATCAGCGAGTCGAGCAGGGCGTCGACTTCGGCAGCGGTGTTGTAGTGCGCGAGGCCGACACGGAGGACGCCGCCGGAGTCCAGGAGGCCCATGCGCCGGACGGGCTCGATCGCGTAGTTGTGACCGGACCAGACGAATATGTTGTCTGCGGCGAAGGCCCTCGCGAGGTCATCCGGGCGGTGACCCTCAAGCGTGAAGGACACCGTCGGCACGCGGCGATGCAGGGCGTTGGCGGAGGTGATGCCGCGGATCGTCAGGCCATCGAAGGCGCTGAGACCTTCGATGAGGCGCTGAGTCAGGGATTGTTCGTACACGGACAGGACACCCCAGGCTGACCTCAGCCGCTCCGCGCGGGTGGCGCCCTGGCCGAACTGCTCGAGGTATTCGACCGCGCCCAGGGTTCCGGCCATGCCCTCGTGACTGAGCGTGCCAGTCTCGAATTTGTGGGGAAGTTCCTCACCGGCCGGTCGGACCTTGTAGCCGAAGGTCTCGGCCAGCAACTCGCGACGACCCCAGAGAATGCCCTGGTGCGGCCCGAACCATTTGTAGGCGGACGAGACCACGATATCCGCACCCAGATCCTGCACATCTATGGCGTAGTGCGGGGCGAACTGTACGGCGTCGACATAGACCAGCGCCCCCGCCGCGCGCGCCTGGGCAGCGAAAGCCTTCACCGGATTGACCGTGCCTGTGCAGTTTGAGGCATAGCCAAAGGCGACGAGCCTTGTCCTGTCCGTCAGCACTTCCGACAGGGCGTCTTCGGGAAACTCATAGGTCCGCGGATCGAACTCCATCCAGCGGACGACGAGTCCAAGGTCCTCCGCCAGCAACAGCCAGGGCGCGACGTTGGCGTCGTGGTCCATGCTGGACAAGACGATCTCGTCACCCGCTTTGAAACGCCGCCCCAGGCAACGCGACATGTGCAGGGTCAGCGTGGTCATGTTCTGGCCGAAGACAATCTCCTCGACCGAGGCGGCATTGTAGAAGTCGGCGCAGGCGCGGTGGGCGGCGTCGACCAGCTTGCCGGCGCCTAAGGTCGTGCTGAAATAACCGCCGAGGTTGGCATTGCGGGACGTCAGGCATTCCACCGTGCGGTCGATGACCTGGTGCGGGACCTGCGTCCCGGCCGGATTATCGAAATAGACACGCGCGGCGCCGTCGTCGGTGATCGCCAGAGAGGGAAATTGCTCGCGCACCGCCTCGACATCGAGTTCCCGATCGGGGTGACTCAACTGCATAACTCCTCCGGGGGCTGCTCAGCCGTTTTCCTTCGCCAGCAAAACCTTGTGAATTTCCTCGGTCAGTTCGGTATTGGATTTCAGCAGTTGCTGCATGTCGTTGCTCATTTCCAACAGGGCTTCGGCGTCCTTGTATGTCTGGTAGGCCTGCTTGTCGGAGGCGGCGGCGGCGACCTTCTGGCCTACCATGATGATCGACAACAGGACCAGTTGCAGGAAAGTCTGCGCGATCCAGGCGATCAGGGCGGCGGTGCCGGTCTTGATTGCGTCTGGCAAGCTGATCAGTGCCAGAACCGCGAAGGCGTAGGCGCACCACATGGTCCCCACGCTGTTGGTGATCCTGAGGGCGAGCCAGCCGTTGAACCCACCATGTTCGTTCTTGGTGGTGTGGACGCCGTGTGCCTTGCGAGCGGCGATATGGGGATGCGGCGTATGGGCTTGCGTCATGGTCGGGCTTCCTCTTGTGGGGACATCGCACCATCCGACGCCCAGCGATTCTGAGCAAGCGGCGCGGACGGGTCAGCGGGCGTAGCGGACCCCCACGCCCACGCAGATCGCCATGATCACGGAGGCCATCAACAGCGGCAAGCCGGTCATGTGCGCCTCTGGATGCCGGACGGCCCAGGCAAAGGAGATGCCGAACAGGCTTGGGCCGATGGCGGAGGCCAGACCCATCAGACTCTGATTGACGCCCTGCAACTGGCCCTGCTCGTCCGGCAATACCCGGCGTGTCATCAGTCCCTGCAGGCCGGGGTTGAGCAACCCGCCGCCAAAGCCGAGCGGCATGCCTCGCCAGTACCAGAGGCCGGTCGGCGCCAGGCTCTGCCAGAACAGGGAGACAGACATCGAGGTTGCGCCGGCAAGCATGGCTCCTCGTTCACCGAAACGCTGGATCGTCGGGCTGACGACGAAGCTCTGCACGGCGATACCGGCGAGGCTACCAGCCATCATGGTCACGCCAACAACGCCCGGGCTCCAGCCGTAGCGATAGCCTGTGTAGAGCACGAACACACTCGGCCAGACCATCTGCGAGAGGCCGCTGAGGAAGACGATCCCGGCCAGGCCGAGCAGGCCGGGGTGCGAGCGCAACAGACGCAACGACCCGACCGGATTGGCGCGGCCGAGACGAAATCGCGTGGTACGCCGGTCCAGCGGCAGCGACTCGGGCAGGATCAGGAATCCATAGACCGCATTGGCCAACGTCAGGGCGGCGGCGGCCATGAACGGCAGACGAAGGTCCATCTGTCCGAGCAGCCCGCCGATCGCCGGGCCGGCGAGGAAACCGACATTGAACGCCGCGCCCATCCAGCCGAAGGCGCGGGCGCGGTTCTCCGGCGTGGTGACATCGGCGACATAGGCGTTGGCGGTTGAGAAGACCCCCGAGGTCGCCCCACTGATCAACCGTCCAACCAGCAGCCAGCCGAGACTCGGGGCAAAGGCCATGAACACGAAATCGATCCCCAGCCCGGACAGGCAGAGCAGAAGCACCGGCCGGCGGCCCCAGCGATCGGCCATCAGGCCGAGGAACGGACCGGCGAGGAAACTCATAACACCGCCGCTGGTGGCGAAGATGACGTTCCACTCGACCGCCGACGCGGTGTCACCGCCGGTGAACTGCTTGAGCAGGTTGGGCAGGATCGGGAACATCACGCCGATCGACAGCGCGCAGGTCACCGCGCTGATGAAAATGAACCCGAAAGCGGGCGGCCGGGCGGAACCGGCGGCGGTTTCTCCCGAGCTGGACATCGCTTCCTCGATCATTGCGGTTTTCATTGACCGCTGTATCACAGGCTTCGTCCGCATCGCGGGTCGATGGCAAGGATAATGTTGGAGGGAAGGGCTACTTAGTCAGGGCTTCCTTGCGTTCTTCAAGGGTCAACCAGTCTTCCTCGGCCAGCGCGAGGTCGGCACGGGCTTTGTCGAGGGCGGTGGTGGCGGTGGTGAAGGCGGCGGGATTGCGGGAGTACAGGGCGGGGTCGGCGAGTTGGGCCTCAAGGCGGGTGATCTCGGCGGCGAGGGCTGGTAGCGCGGTCTCAAGCTGGGCGAGGCGGCGTTCGTCCCTATAGGAAAGCTTGGCGGGCGCGCTGGTCGGACGCGGCGTTGGTGCGGCCTTGGGTCTGATGGGCGCGGGTTCGGGCGGCGTGAGGTAGCCCGGGTTCTGGGTGATGAAGTCCGACCAGCCTCCAGGCGTCTCGACGACGTGGCCACGGCCGTCCAGCGCGATGGTCGATGTGGCGAGGCGGTCGATGAAATCGCGGTCGTGGCTGACCAGGATCAGGGTGCCCGCGTAGTCCG
Organism: Caulobacteraceae bacterium; assembly: GCA_025352165.1. Classification (GTDB taxonomy): domain Bacteria; phylum Pseudomonadota; class Alphaproteobacteria; order Caulobacterales; family Caulobacteraceae; genus Acaudatibacter. The sequence goes on from JANXTX010000119.1 coordinate 13,736, forward strand.
CCAGCAGATCCTCCAGAAGGTCGAGCGTCTCCATGTCGAGGTCGTTGGTCGGCTCGTCGAGCACCAGGACATTGGCCGGCGTGGCCAGGGCGCGGGCGAGTAGCAGGCGGTTTCTCTCACCGCCGGACAGGCTGGCGACCGGCTGTCGAAGCTGGTCGTCGCGGAACAGGAAGTCGCGGGCATAGGCGGCGACGTGACGCGGCTGGCCGTTGACCATCACCTGATCAGCACCCAACGGCGCGAGGGCCTGGGTGACCGTCATCTCGGAGGCGAGGTCGGCGCGGGCCTGGTCGACATAAGAGATGGCGAGGTTGGCGCCGAGGCGCACGCTCCCGGCGTCCGGTTCGATCTCGCCGAGCAGGATCCTGACCAGTGTGGTTTTTCCAGCGCCGTTCGGACCGACCACGGCGACGCGGTCGCCGCGGATGATCCGGGTCGAGAAACCCTGCATCAGCGCGCGGCCGCCATACGCCTTGCTCAGCCCCTTGGCCTCCACCACTAGGCGCCCGGAGGGATCGGCAAGCGACGCGCCGATAGACAGTTCGCCGCGCGCCAGACGCAGGCGCTCGGACTTCTCCCCGCGCAGGGCGACGAGGCGACGACGGCGGCCCTCGTTGCGGGCGCGCCGGGCGGTAACGCCGTGGGCCATCCACCAGGTCTCGCGCTCGATCGCCTTGTCGAGTTTGCGGGCGGCTTCGGCCTCGGTGTTGGCGATCTGCTCGGCCCAGGGCTCGAATGCATCAAAGCCGGCGTCGAGGCGACGGACCTTGCGGTCTTCGAGCCAGAAGCAACGAGTGGTGACACGGGCGAGAAAGGCGCGATCGTGGCTGACAACCAGGATCGAGGCGCGGCATTTGGCGAGACGTTGTTCGAGGGTCTCAATGGCGGTGATGTCGAGGTGGTTGGTGGGCTCGTCTAGCAGCAGGATGTCCGGGGCCTCGGCGAAGGCGCGGGCAAGCGCGGCGCGGCGGATCTCGCCACCCGACAGGCCGTTGGTCCCGCGATCAGGGTCGACGCCGAACGCCTCGAGCGCGGCATCCGCCTCATGACGCGCGGCGCCGCCCGCCATGGCGTACTCGGCCAGCGTGGCTCCGGTAATTTCCGGCTCCTGAGGCACGAAGGTGATCCGCAGCGCCGGCGTGACGAACCGTTCGCCGTCATCCGGGGCGGCCTGACCCTCCAGGATGCGCAGGAGGGTGGACTTGCCGGCGCCGTTGCGGCCGACCAGACAGGCGCGACCGCCCGCCTCCAGGCCGAGATCGACCCCGGCGAACAGCGCGCGACGGCCGTCGACCAGATGAACATCTCGCAGGGCGAGCAGTGGTGCGGCCATGGTGTGGCGAAATTCCTCGCGAGGTATGGAATAAGAGCCCGGAGGGTTTAGGACAGGGACAGCATGACGACGAGACCCTTTTGGGAAACAAAGAGTCTGGCGAAGATGAACCGGCGCGAGTGGGAAAGCCTTTGCGACGGTTGCGGACTGTGCTGCCTGATCCGCCTGGAGGACGAGGACACCGGCGAAATCACCCCGACGCGCGTGGCGTGCGCGCTGTTTGAGGACCATAGCTGCCGATGCGGCAACTACGCCGACCGTCACCGCTATGTGGACGACTGCATCAAGCTGACGCCAGGAAACATCTCGACCCTGCCATGGATGCCGCTGAGTTGCGCGTACCGTCGGCTGCACGAGGGAAAGCCCCTGCCCCGCTGGCATCCGCTGATCACCGGCGACACGGAGAGCGTACACAAGGCGGGCGTATCGATGCGCGGTCAGACGACCAACGAGGACGATCTCGACGACATCGACGACGCGGTGGCCTACATGGCCCCCGACCTGCTGGAAGACCGCAGTGACTGGTAAAAGGAGATCCTACCCCGCTTCGCGGCGGACGACTATGTTGCAGAAAAGTCACATATGCACTTGCAAATGCCAGAGCAAGGCTTAACTGACGGAGCATCTTCTTCGAGGTCGGACTGAGTGGCGCAGGATCCATACAAGGAACTTGGCGTATCGCGGGATGCGAGCGTCGCGGATATTCGCAAGGCGTTCCACAAGCTGGCCAAGAAACATCACCCCGATGTCAATCCGGGTGACAAGGCCTCCGAGGAAAAGTTCAAGCGAGCCAGCGCCGCGTTCGATCTGCTCAGCGACGACGACAAGCGCAAGAAATACGACGGCGGTGAAATCGACGTCGACGGCCATGAGATCCATCGTGGATTCACCGGGCGCCCAGGGGGCATGGGCGGCGGACCGCAGGGGTTCGAGTTCGATGGTGTCGATCTGAATGATATCCTTGAAGGGATGTTCACCAATCAGGCCGGGCCTGGAGGCAGGGGTGGACGCCGTGGCGGGTTCGCCTCGCGCGGGGGCGATGTCCGCGCGTCACTGGAAATCGACCTTGAAGAGGCGATCCTGGGCGCTAAAAAGCGCCTGACATTCCAGAACGGGCCGACCCTGGACGTGACCATTCCAGCGGGCGCCGTCGATGGACAGGTACTGAGGCTGAAGGGCCAGGGAGCGCCCGGCCGCGCGGGGCCAGGCGATGCGCTGATCGAGCTTTCCATTCGCCCGCACGCGGTGTTCCGGCGCGATGGCGCGACGCTGACGATGGACCTGCCGGTCTCTGTCCCCGATGCAGTGCTGGGCGGCCGAGTCGAAGCGCCGACTCCAGAGGGCCCGGTGATGCTGAACGTACCGAAGGGTTCCAACACCGGGGCCATCCTGCGCCTGAAAGGCCGCGGTTTGAACGACGGACCTGGGCGGCGCGGAGATTTGTTGGCACGTGTCGTGGTCACTCTGCCCGACACGAACGACGAGGAACTGACCGCCTTTGCCGAGGCGTGGCGACAAAACCGTCCTTATACACCGCGTCGCCGTCCCTGAAATTTCGGCTAGACAAGCGGTTCTGTTCAGCCCTTATTCAGGCTCACCCCACCATAGATTGCAGCGTGCGCCAGCTAGCAGCCCTTTGTTTTGCTTCTCTTCTCGCCGTGGGCCTTCCCACCGTCGGCGAAGCGCACTTCCATGGCGGCGGCCAAAGAGGTGGTTTTGGCGGCTTCGGGGTTGGCGCCGATCGACCGGGCCCCGGAGGTTTTGGCGGAGGCTTCGGCGGACGTCATTTCCACGAGGGCGGTTTTGGCCGCTTCCATCCGCGCCCCTGGCAGCCGGGTGGCCCACCGCCCCCGGGAATACCCACGCCTCCTCCTGGACGGGCGCCCGACGAATTCGGTCCCAATGGCGCGCCGCCGTCGCGCGAGTGGCGGGACGGACCGCAATCGCGCGTCGACCGGGATCATATGGCGCCCCTTGGTCCGGTGCTCGACAATCTGCAGCGTCGCTCGCCAGGGCGGCAACTGAACACAGTCATCGAAAGCGAGGACGGCCGGCCGGTCTATCGGGTTCGCTGGCTGACCGACGGGGGACAGCGCATCGACTATGTCGTCGACGCGAACACCGGCCGTTTTCTAGGCAAGAGGTAGTCTGTTCGTGCGTATTTTGCTTGTCGAGGACGATCCCGACCTTACCCGTCAGCTGAAGCTGGCGCTGGGCGACGCCGGCTATGCGGTCGACCATGCGCCGGACGGCGAAGAGGCGTTGTATCTGGGCGAGAACGAGCCCTATGACGCCATCGTTCTGGACCTCGGCCTGCCGAAGATCGACGGGGTTTCGGTGCTGGAATCCTGGCGTCGTGCTCATATGGCGACGCCGGTGCTGATCCTGACCGCGCGCGGCGCCTGGAGCGAGAAGGTCGCCGGATTCGACGCCGGCGCGGACGACTATCTGACCAAGCCGTTCCATACCGAGGAATTGCTCGCCCGGCTGCGGGCACTGGTCCGGCGCTCGGCAGGCCATGCAGCGCCTTCGCTGAGTTGCGGATCGCTGCGGCTGGATCCGCGAGCGGCGCGGGCAACGGTCGACGGCGAGCCATTGCGGCTGACATCGCTGGAGTACCGGCTGCTGCATTACCTGACGATGCATCAGGGCCGGGTGATCAGCCGCACCGAGTTGGTCGAGCACCTCTACGATCAGGATTTCGACCGCGACTCCAACACTATCGAGGTGTTCATCGGGCGCCTGCGCAAGAAGATCGGGCCGGATCGGGTAGAGACCGTGCGCGGACTTGGTTACCGGCTGATCGCCCTGGAAGGCGAAGCGAGCGGCGTGTGATCGCTCCGCTCGGCCGCGCGCTGGCGCCGGCGCGACGCTCTCTGGTCCGCCGGCTGGTCGGGCTGGCGGCGATCTGGAGCCTGGCGGTGCTGGCCGCGGGCGGCCTCGCGCTGACGATCTTCTTCGCACAGTCGAGCACGGCGCGTTTTGACGACGACCTTTCGGTCACGGTCGATGGCCTGCTCGCCGGCACATCGGACGAGGGCGGCCGGATCACAGCGCCGATCTCCGACGATCCACGAACCTCGCGCACCTACAGCGGTGAATACTGGGAGATCGCCACCCCCAATGGCGCCGGCCTGCGCGCCGAGGCGCGGTCGCGGTCGCTCTGGGATCAGTCTCTGCCGCCGCCGGACGGCGATGCCAGGAAGCTGGCGGCGGTGCAGGGCAAGACAGTCTTCTATGTTGCCAATGGCCCATCCGGTCAGCGGCTGCGGGTCGCGGCGCTGCAGGGGCGGCTGCCGGGAATCGCGACGCCGGTGGTGTTCATGGCCGCCGAGGACCGCGCGCCGCTCGATCGCGATGTGCGCACCTTCGTCACTACCGTCGCCATCGCGCTCGTGCTGCTGGGCGCCGGCCTGATCGCGGCGGTGATCGTGCAGGTGCGTGTCGGGCTGGAACCCCTGTTCGCCTTGCGGCGAGAGGTGGCCGCGGTGCGTACCGGTCGCACCGATCGCGTGACCGGTGAGTATCCACTGGAACTCGAACTGCTGGCCACCGAGCTTAATGCGCTGATGGCTCACAACCAGGACGTCGTCGAGCGCCAGCGCACCCACGTCGGCAATCTGGCCCATGCGCTGAAGACGCCGCTCTCCGTGCTGCTGACCGAGGCCGATCAGCGGCCGGGCCCGCTGGCCGAGGTGGTGACGCGCCAGTCGGAGGCCATGCGGCGGCAGGTCGACCACCATCTGCGCCGGGCCCGCGCGGCGGCCCGCAACCAGGGCCTGGGCGAGCACACCGACGTGGCTCCAGTGCTGGAGGAGCTTTCGCGCACGCTGGAGAAGATCTTCCGCGGCAAGGTCAGCTCTGTCGACTGGGAATGCCCCGACGAACTAAGCTTCCTGGGCGAGCGGCAGGACCTGTTGGAGATCGCCGGCACCCTGATGGAGAACGCCTGCAAGTGGTGCGCGACGCGGGTGCGCGTAAATGCCGAGCCGCTCGACGAACGCTGGCTGACACTGACGGTGGAAGACGACGGACAGGGACTGGCCGAGGAACAGCGCGCCGAAGTGCTCAAGCGCGGCGCGCGCCTGGACGAGAATGCGCCGGGCTCAGGGCTGGGGCTTTCGATCGTCGACGAACTTGTACGGGCCTACGGCGGCAAGATGGTGCTGGGCCGGTCGAGGATGGGGGGACTGAAGCTTGAGCTGACGCTGCCCAGGGCGGAGGGGTGAGGCAAACGTAGGCCAGCACCCAGCCGATGCGGCCGCTCGACCGTCAGTTGGCTGCCTCTTGCCCAGGCTGCCAGCCAGGCGGCGCGAGTTCGAAGGTGGCGAAGTCGAAGGCGGGGGAAACGACGCAGGCGACCAGGGTCCAGTGGTCGATTGCCTCGGCGGCCTGCCATTCGCCGGGGGCGACGACGGCCTGCAGACGGTCACCCGCCAGGATATCCGGACCCAGGCGCACGCCGGAAATCTCGGCGCCAAAAGTCGTGCGCAGCAAGACCGGGCCGCCGGCCTGGTGCAGCCAGATCTCGGTGGCGTCGATGCGATGCCAGTGGGAGCGCTGGCCGGGTTCGAGCATGAAATGGATCGCGGTGACCGCACCGCGCGCGCCATCATCGCCCCTGGCGCGCCAGGTCTCGCGGTACCAGCCGCCTTCCGGGTGAGGCTGCAGGCCGAGACGTTCGATGATCTCTTTTGCTGTGGCGTCCATTGCTGAGCGGCTTGCCTATGGTGAGACCCTGATCGCCCCACTGGATGGCGGCGGCGAGGTTGTCGATGTTGTCGATGGCGTCGCAACCGCCGTGGGATCGCGCGGGATCGGCGCCTGGAGCAGCGGTATGACGACGGCGTTGAAGGTGTCGATGTCGATCGCGCCAGCCTGCGCGTAGGCGATCTTGCCGTTACGGTCGATGACGTAGTTGGTTGGCACGGCATCGAGATCACGGTAGGGCCCCTTCAGGCGTCGTACGAAGGGGATGGTCAGCTTCGACGCCAGCGGACGCAACTGGCTTTCGGATACCGAATCCTCGGTGGCGACGGCGAATACCTGGAAGCCGTACTGGTTATAGCTCCTGAAGAATTCCTCCAGCATCGGCAGTTCACGACGGCACGGCCCGCACCAGGTCGCCCAGAAATTGAGGATGACGACGTCACCCTTCAGGTCGGCGAGCTTCACCACGCGCCCGCCAAAACTGGTGACCGTAAAGTCCGGCGCCGGTTGGCCCACCTTTGGCGTCGACGAATTGGCTGGGGCGACCGGGCAGACCGTAGCGACGGCCATCATGGCGCCGAGAACGGCGCGCGTCAGTTTACGGTACCGCATTGGTTCCCCCGGGACACGAGCACTCATGTTGAGCCGCCGCGCGGGGGGCTGTCAAATCCGCGGTAGCCGCGTTCGATTGCCTGCCCACGGGCGCCAAGATATGGTCCTGCCAAGTCCGCGCCCCACGACGGATATTCTCGCGCCACAACCGGGAGACACGCCAGTATGACCGCCCTCGCCACGACCCCCACGCCCCATGAAATCGCTGACCCGTGGTTGCTGCCGCTGGAGACGATCGATGTCAGCGCCGGCGAACTATGGCAGGGTGGGCGACTGCATGACTACCTTAGGCGGCTGCGCCAGGAAGATCCCGTGCACTGGTCGCCTACCGGTCCGAGCGGCGGCTACTGGTCGGTGACGAAGTTCAACGATATCGTCGCGGTCGACAGCAATCACGAGGTGTTCTCCTCGGACCGCGACATCGTGGTCGGGGATCAGCCGCCAGAATTCGCGATCAGGAACTTCATCGCGAGCGATCCACCAGTGCACGACGTCCAGCGCAAGTCGGTCTCGCCGGCGGTTACGCCGGGACGGCTCGCGGATCTGGAGACGCTGATCCGCCAGCGCACGGCGGCTGTGCTGGATTCACTGCCGCCAGACGAGACCTTCGACTGGGTCGACAGGGTCTCGATCGAGCTGACGACGCAGTTCCTGGCGACCCTTTTCGACTTCCCCTGGGAGGATCGCCGGCTGCTGCCCTACTGGTCCGACATGACCACCGCGAACGAGACCGCCGGCAACACGGTGATGAACGAGGACGAGCGGCGGGCGATCCTGATGAAACGCCACGCCTATTTCAGCAGGCTGTGGATGGAGCGGGCGGCAGCGCCCCCTAAGTTCGATTTCCTGTCGCTGATGGCGCACAATCCCGACACCGCCGACATGATCAACGACCCGATGGAATTCCTCGGCAACATCCTGCTGCTGGTGGTCGGCGGCAACGACACCACGCGCAACTCGATGAGCGGCGGAGTGCTGTTCATGGATCAGTTCCCTGGCGAGATGGAAAAGCTGAAGGCCAATCCGGCGCTGATCAACAATCTTCCTTCAGAAATGGTGCGGTTTCAATCGCCGGTCGCCCACATGCGGCGCACGGCCCTGAAGGACACCCAGATCGGCGGCAAGGCGATCCGCAAGGGTGAGCGGGTGGTGATGTGGTACTGCTCGGGCAATCGCGATGAGGAAGTGATCCCCGACGCCGACACGTTCATCATCGATCGCACGCGCGCTCGCCACCACGTGGCTTTCGGCTTCGGCATTCACCGTTGCATGGGCAATCGCGCCGCCGAGTTGCAGCTGAAGATATTGTGGGAGGAAATCCTCAAGCGCTTCGATCGCATAGAAGTGGTCGGCGAGGTCGAGCGCAACCTGTCGAACTTCATCCTGGGCTACACGAAGATCCCGGTGAGGCTGCACGCGAAGGCGTAGGCCCTCGTATACCTACCTTGTCGGAACGGGGTGTTCGCCGCGGTAGTCGTAGAAGCCGCGGCCGACTTTGCGGCCGAGCCAGCCGGCTTCGACGTATTTCACCAGCAGCGGGCACGGGCGGTACTTCGAGTCCGCGAGACCGTCGTGCAGCACGTTCATGATCGAGAGAACCGTGTCGAGGCCGATGAAGTCGCCCAGTTCCAGCGGACCCATCGGGTGGTTCGCGCCAAGCTTCATCGCCGTATCGATGGCGTCGACCGTGCCGACGCCTTCGTAAAGGGTGTAGATCGCCTCGTTGATCATCGGCACCAGAACGCGGTTGACGATGAAGGCGGGAAAATCCTCCGCGTTGGCGGTAGTCTTGCCCAGCGACCTGGTGAAGGAGACGGCGGTCTCGTAGGTGGCGGCGTCGGTGGCGATGCCGCGAATGATCTCGACCAGCTTCATCAGCGGGGCCGGGTTCATGAAATGCAGGCCGATGAACCGTTCCGGGCGGTCCGTCGACGAGGCCAGGCGGGTGATCGAGATAGACGAGGTGTTCGAGGCCAGCAGGGTATGAGCCGCGACGTGAGGCTGTAGCGCCCTGAAGATCTGCTTCTTGGTTTCCTCGTTCTCGGTGGCCGCCTCGATCGCGAGGTCAGTGGCGCCGATCGCGGCCAGCCCTTCGGTGGGGTGGATGCGGGCGAGCGTCGCGGCCTTGTCGGCCTCGGACACGATGCCCCTGGCGACCTGACGGGCCAGGTTGTGTTCGATGACCCCGAGCCTTTCCGCAATCCGTTCGGCCGAGATGTCATTGAGCAGGACCTCGTAGCCCGCGAGCGCGCACACATGGGCGATACCGCCGCCCATCTGGCCCGCGCCAATGACACCGACCGTCCTGATTACCGTCATATTATCCGCCTCGAACGCTGGAATTGGATACGGTCGCACGAATGCGACCGGTCCGTGACAACATTCTTACACACGCAATCGCGTCGGCTCCAAGCGATTTGCTGCACTGCAGCGTAAAAGCTTCAGAGCCCGGCGGCGGAAAGTGCGGCCATCAGCTCGGGAACCGCGCTCTTGTAGTCGGCGACGAGGCCGTAGTCCGCAACCTGGAATATAGGCGCGTCGGCATCCTTGTTGATCGCCACGATCACCTTGGAGTCCTTCATTCCAGCCAGATGCTGGATGGCGCCGGAGATGCCGATGGCGATGTACAACTGCGGAGCCACAACCTTTCCGGTCTGTCCGACCTGATAGTCGTTCGGCGCATAGCCGGCGTCGACCGCGGCGCGCGAGGCGCCGACCGCCGCGCCAAGCTTGTCAGCCAGCGGCTCTATGACGCGGTGGAACTCCTCGGCCGAACCCATGGCGCGGCCGCCAGAAACGACGATTTTTGCCGCGGCCAGCTCGGGCCGGTCCGACTTGACGATTTCATCGGCGACAAAACGGGTCTTCGGCGCCCCAGGGCCGGCGTCGACCGCCTCGATCGAGGCCGAACCGCCTTCTTCCGCGGCCTTGAAGGCGGTGGCGCGAACCGTGATCACCTTCTTGGCATCGGACGAGGTCACGGTCTCAAGAGCATTGCCGGCATAGATCGGGCGAACAAATGTGTTGGCATCGACCACTTGGATGATTTCGGAGATCGGCGCGACGTCCAGCAGCGCGGCGATGCGCGGCGCGAAGTTCTTGCCGGCCGACGTCGCGGGCACCAGCACCGCGTCATAGCCCGCCATCAACGGGGTGATGCAGCTGCTGACCGCTTCGGCGATCAGCTTGCCGAGCGCGTCGCTTTCGGCCGTGAGAACCTTGCGGACTCCGGTGATCTTCGCGGCATGCGCGGCGACTGCCGCGACGCCCTGGCCGGCGACCAGCACATCGACATCGCCCGAAAGCGCCAGAGCGGCGGTGACGGTCTTGTGGGTGTTGTCCTTCAGCGACAGATTGTCGTGATCGGCGACGACGAGAACGGCCATCAGATAACCCCCGCTTCGGTCTTGAGTCTGGCCACCAGTTCGGCGGCGTTTTCCACCTTGACGCCGGCGACGCGCCTGGCCGGCTCTGTCACCTTGGCGACCTTGAGATGACCGGCGGCGAGCCCGCCGAAATCGTCGGCGGTCTTGATGTCGATGGTCTTCTTCTTCGCCTTCATGATGTTCGGCAGCGATGCATAGCGCGGCTCGTTGAGACGCAGATCCGCAGTAACCACGGCCGGCAGGTCAAGTTCGAGCGTCTGCAGGCCGCCGTCCACTTCACGGGTCACCCGCACCACCGCGCCGTCGATCTCGATCTTGGATGCGAAGGTGGCCTGGGGCCAATCGAGCAGAGCGGAAAGCATCTGGCCGACGGCGTTGTTGTCGCCGTCGATCGCCTGCTTGCCCATCAGGATCAGGCCGGGACCTTCCGCGAGCGCAACCGCCTTAAGAAGTTTGGCGACTTCCAGGGGTTCCGGATCGGCGTCGGTCTGGATCAGGATGCCGCGGTCGGCGCCCATGGCCAGAGCCGTACGGATGGTTTCCTGGGCCTGGATCGGTCCGATCGAGACGGCGATGATTTCCTCGGCGCCGCCCTTTTCCTTGATGCGGATCGCCTCTTCGACGGCAATCTCGCAGAAGGGGTTCATCGACATCTTGACGTTGGCGAGATCAACGCCCGACTGGTCGGACTTCACCCGCGCCTTGACGTTGTAATCAATCACCCGTTTCACCGGGACCAGAATCTTCATCGGCCTCACCGCCCGTATATCGCCACTGCGCGCGGCCACGGAAATAAAGCCTTGCGCGCGGTTTGCAAGTCACGGGTCGCTCTACGCCTACCGTACACCTACCGTCATAGCCGGGTTCTTATCCCGGCTACCCACGGGGCGCCCTAGGGGAAACTGGCGAGAGTGAGCGGGCGGGTCGATGGGTAGCCGGGATAAGAACCCGGCTATGACGGTAGATGTGGTGGGGGCGACGGGCCGAGGGTTGCGAGGCAGCGGGTTTCGAAATCGAGGCACTGGCACGATGGCCGGGCCGTCTGTAGAAGGCGCGGAATGACGCGTTGGATCACTTCGGCAAAGCTGTTTGCGTTGGGCGCCTTCCTGATCGCCAGCCTGGTGACGGCTGGATACGAATATTTCTATGTGTGGCCGGAAAAGAAATGTGACCAGACCGGCGACTGGTGGGATGCGCGCGACCGGCAATGCCTGGCGCCTATCGCGATCTGGCGGATCACCGGGCGCGGGCCGATCACCGGACCCGACGCCGTCGCCGCCAAGGCTGCCTCAGCCAATCCTCATCGGTTGGCGGCGGGGGCCCAGAGCACGTCGCCGGCGCCCTTGCCGTTGGCGAATCGCGCGGCAACGAACAACAAATCCGACAACCGGTTGAGATAGCGCAAGGCCGCCGCGTGGGCGCCGGTCTGTTCCGCCTCGGCGAAGGCCACGGCGGCCCGCTCGGCCCGGCGACAGACCGTGCGCGCCAGATGCAACGCGGCGGACGCCGGTGAGCCTCCCGGCAGGACGAACGATGTCAGAGGCGACAGCGAGTCATTCAACGCGTCGATCTCGCGCTCAAGACGTTCGACCTGACTTGAGACTATGCGCAGCGCGGTCGGCGCGTCGGCCCCGCGTTCGGGCGTGGCGAGGTCGGCGCCGAGATCGAACAGGTCGTTCTGGATGCGCGCCAGTAGCGGATCGAGATCAGCGTTGCCCGCGGTATGCTGGCGCGCGAGGCCGACAACCGCGTTGAGCTCATCGACCTCGCCATAGGCGGCGACCCGCGCGCTGGCCTTGCTGACACTCTCGCCAGTAACCAGGCGCGTCGTTCCGGCGTCGCCGGTGCGGGTGTAGATGCGATTGAGGACGACCACCGGCCGGGCCCTAATGGCCGCCGCGGAACAGGATCGCCGCGACGATGATGGCGATCGCGACCGCCTGCAGACCGACCCGCAGCGACATCAGCTTGGTCGACCATTTGCGGCCGTATTCACCACCCCTGAACATCGAGAAGATGCCGAAGCCGAGCGTTGTCGCGACGGCGAGCAGGGCGATGGGAACCAGGATGTCGAAAATGTCACGCATGAATGGACCCTAAGCCCGCGAGGCCGTTGCGCCAAGATTGCATGTGAGCGGGTTGTCTCGATACGTCCGAAGGGTCACTTTAGTTTGATACCCCTTCCGGAGATTCCGCATGCTCGTCGTCCATCACCTGAACAACTCGCGCTCGCAGCGCATTCTGTGGCTGCTGGAGGAACTGGGTGCTCCGTATGAAATCAAGTTTTATCAGCGGGACGCCGTCACCAACCTGGCCCCGCCGGAGCTGAAGGGCGTGCATCCGCTGGGCAAGTCGCCGGTGATAACCGACGGCGACGTGACAATCGCCGAGTCCGGCGCCATCGTCGACTACATCATTCGCCGGCATGGCGGGGGCCGGCTGGCGCCCACGCCTGACGCGCCCGACCGCGAGGCCTATCTGGAATGGCTGCACTATGCCGAGGGTTCGGCGATGCTGCCGCTGATGCTGCAACTTTACGTGATGCGGCTGGGCGAGGCGGGCGCGCCGCTGAAGGATCGAATCGACGGCGAGATCGACAATCACCTCGGCTACATCAACGGGGCGCTTGAGGGGCGAGACTATCTGCTGGCTGGCGGCTTTTCCGGCGCCGATGTGCAGCTGAGCTTTGTTGGCGAAGTGGGCCGCGCGTTCGGCCGGCTCGGCGCGCTGCCGAACCTGGCCGCATGGGTCGAGCGGATACACGCCCGTCCGGCGTTCAAGGCGGCTCTGGAAAAGGGCGGGCCCTACAACCTCGCCTGATCAATCAGGGCATTTCGTCGAGCCAGCCTTCGAGGAAGTCGAAAACCGCCGCCTTGTAGAGGGCATGGGGTATGGCCGAGAAGTGGTCGCAGGCCGGCAAGCTGACCGCGCGGGCGCCGGGGATGGCGTCGGCAAGGGTCTGCGGATCACCGGCGATCTCATCGCGTGCGCCCGTCACCACCATCACAGGCATCCGCAGACGCAGCAGATTGTCGCGATCCAGGCGCTCGCCCCGCCCCTCGCCGCAGGCGGCCAGCGCGAAGCGATCCTCGCCCTGATTTTCGGCGAACTGGCGAAAGCCCTTGAGCGTTGGGTCGGTAATGGCCGACAGGTCATCGGCACGCATCGCCTCGCCCATGGTCATCGTGCCGGTGAACGGACTGGGATCATCCGAAAGCATGCGGGCGCCGACACCGCCAAGGATCAGATTGCCGATGCGGTCGCCATGTTCCGCGGCGATGGCCAGCGACAGGTGCGAGCCCATCGAATAGCCCATCAGATCCACACGACGCAGGTCGAGATGATCGAGCAGGGCGACGACATCGCCGGCCATGGTGGCGCCGGCGTAGGCGGCCGGATCATGCGGCTTGTCGCTCTCGCCGTGACCACGCAGGTCGAGCGCGACGATGCGATAGCCCTTGCGCTCGAACGCCGCGTACCAGCCGAGCCGCCGCCAGTTCTCCGCGCGATTGGTGGCAAAGCCGTGCACAAGCACCGCCGCACCGTTTTCGCCGCCCTCGGGGCGGATGTCGTCATAGGCCAGCGTGAGACCGCCGGATTGAAAGGTCGCCATGACAGCGAGCCTAACCGCAAGCCGCCCCTTGAGGAAAGGCCCCCTTGAGTTTGGGGGCTTCGGCGCCTTAATCCCACAACCATGAACGAAGAAGTCTTCATTGGCGGCTGGACCCGCGAGAAACTGCGCGAGCGCAGCCAGACCGAACGCCATCAGGTGTGGAAGCGAGCCAGAGCCCTGCACTCCGCCGAGGGCAACCATCTGGCGCGCGCCATCGAACTGCTCGGCCTGCCCTACGCCGAACCCGAACCACTGGCGGATGACGACCCGCTGACGGTGCGGATGCGGGAAGTGATGACCTCACCCGCCGCGCGGTCGGCCGCGGTCGAGGCGACACTGGACGGGCTGCCGGCGATGGCCGGCGTCGACACCCTGCTTCACGACGCGTTGGGTGAAGAGTACCGCCTCAACGCCGCCGCGGTCCCATCGGCGCAGTTGATGGTCGCGGAACTGATGACCGGACTGGGATACGTCGATGCCGGCCGCAAGGATCTGCCCAAGCGGTGTGTGGCGCGGTCGGGGGTTTATTGGAAGCGGGGGTAAGGGGTCGCAGCCTCTTCCTATCTCCCCTTTTTGGGCTACGGGATGCACACATCTCGGAGGCGCCCCAAGAAACACCTCGCCCGTTTGGGCGAGGAAGGGGCCCGATCGCGGCTTGCCCGCCGAAGCGAAGCCCTTGCTTCGCGTAGGTGGGAGCGATTGGGAGGGTGAGGGTCAAAAGCGCTGACAGAAAGACCCTCATCTTCCCACGCCAAGAGGCTCGGGCCGTTCGCCTTCTCCCAGTCGGGAGAAGTGATTTGTAGATCAACTCCGAGATGTGTGAATCCGGTAGCCTTTATGGGGAGGGACAGATCGCGAAGCGATCAGGGTGGGGCGTCGCCGCCACATCTATCATCGAGGGGTCGCCTGCCGCACCCCACCCTGGCCGCTGCGCGGCCTGTCCCTCCCCACTTTGGGGGAGGGAGGATGAGGTACGCCGTTCTTCCTGGAGGGTTTCGTATAGGGTGTCCGGGCGGCGGACCATCCACTTGTCGCCCTGCTTGATGCAGCCGGCGGGTTCCAGGCCCAGCGCAACGCAGAGCCTGACCACCGTCTCGCCAACCGGGCGGTTCAGCCAGTCGCCATACTGATCGAGGTCGCCGAGCAGATCCTCCGCGTCGTGGAGCAGTTCCTGTTCCTCGAGCTGGCGGAAGTCGGCCGTTTCCGGATCTTCCTCGGCGTCAAAGTCGGTCATGTTCGCGCCGGTGAGGTAAGCCCCGACGAGCGCGCTTTTGATCGCGGTCTTGACGGCGCCCGCATGGTCCGCGGCCTGTTCGGCGCGTTTGGCGGCGCGGTCGACGGTCAGGCCGGCGCGGCGCTTGCCGACGTCTTCCTTCAGCTTCAGCTGTAGGGCGATGGTGCGGCGGACGGTCTGAGAAATCTTGTTGAAGGCCGCTGTCGGGTCCTCGCCGTGGTTCAGCGCCGCGCCAGCGACGGTCACCGCCGCGAGCCGCGCCATGGCGTAATCCCGCTGAGCCTGGGCCAGCTCCATGCCGTACCGCGCGAGTTCCGCGAGCATGGCCAGCAATTCATCGCCACTCTCCACGAACGCCGCCGCCTCAATGATCTCCGGCGAATCGATCTCCGCTTCGGGCGTCGGCTGCGGGGTCGTGAGGCGGCGGTAGCGCATGGCGCGGAGATAGCCACTGAAATTGCAAAATGTCAATACAAATATACATTTTGCAATTTTCCCCGGTCAGCGGGGCGCCGCCGCCCTTACGATCGTCGCGGTTCAGCTGACGACGGACGCGGGAATCCAACTGCCGTGGAAGCCGTGCGGGATGCGTGGCAGCTCGATCGACGCGACGGGAGCGCTGTCCATCGTCGCCGCGTCCATCACCACGAAGCGACTGGAATCGCTCGCCGCGTCGTAGACGAAAGTCATCAGGTAGCCGTCGTCCTCGCTTTTCCCACCTTCCGCCGGCACGAACACCGGTTCACCGGGCATGCAACCGGGACCGAGGTCGATCTGGCTGCGCGCGCCGCTCTGGCGGTCATACTTCACGATGCTGCCCGGTACGGCGGCCGGATCGCCGCCGGCCGCATCGGATATGCCCATCACGTAGCCGTAGCGATGCTTGAGGCCGATGACGCTATCGGCGACGCGCGGGAATTCTCCGGGCCGGTCGTCGACCTGCTCCTCGCTCACCTTCCCGGTCCGGGTGTCGATGGTCCAGCGCCAGAGATAGGGGTTCGGGAAATCCATCGCCGACTTGCGCCACATGTGGCTGAAACGGGCGACGTCGATGACGATCTTGTCACCGTCCTCATAGGCGTTCATCGGGTGAAACACATAGCAGGGGTTAATCTCGTACCAGCGCACGTCGGCGTCCGTACCATTGCGCGGCATCACACCGATCCGCGCGGGATAGTTGTCATCCCAGCGGATGGGCATCTCGCCACGCATCGCCAGCTGAAGGTCGAACACCGCGGGCAGGTCCATGAAGATGACGTAGTTCCGGGTGATGTTGAAGTCGTGCATCATCGTCGGACCACCGACCGTGATATCCTCGCTCTGCACCAGCGCGCCGTCGGCCGAGACGCGCAAGTAACGCAGGAACGGCGGCATCGCAGAATAGCCGAAGGCGAGCAGTTCCCCCGTCACCGGGCAGATCTTCGGGTGGGCGGTGAACGAGCCCTTCAGCGCGCCGTCGAAATCGGTCGGACCAACCGTGCCGAGATCCCCGTCGAGCACGTAGGGAAAGTGGCCCTCCTCCAGGGCGAGGATCTTTCCCGCGTGGCCCACGACGTGAGTGTTGGCCTTCGACGCCTTCATGTCGAGCGCCACCGCCGGATCGAGAATGTTCAGCGCCGGGTTGGTGATGAAGGGGGTCTGCACGTAGCGGTTGCGATACCAAGTCGCCTTGCCGTCGCTGAGGCGGATGCCATGCACCATGCCGTCGCCAAAGAACGGGTGGTCGCTGAAGCCGCTCAGCGGATTGGCGCCGTTGCGCACATAGCGGCCATCCAGCTCACGCGGGATCGAGCCGGTGACCTCCAGATCGGTGAGCGTGCGCTCCTCGGTAAGCGGCCGCCCGTTGCCACGCAGGTGCGCGGGGGTGGACTCTTCAACCATGGTCATCGCGGGTTCTCCCTATCGCCGGTTATTGGGGCGGGAGCGTAGATCGGCTTTGGGGGTAAATCCAGCGTCATTGGTAGGGGGGAAAGGGGCGGGGGTTCCAGAAATGGGGTTCAGAAATGGGGTCAGAGTGGATAATCGGCTAGGCGTGCCTTCAAAGCCCCGAAGAAAATGACTCTGAGTCTATTTCACAGATGGCGGTTGTCGCACCCTGGGTGCAATCAGACGGGCCTTGGGATCGGCGGCAGTTGGTAGTGAACGGGCCCAACGAAATCTGGCAGGGTCAGCCCATGGACGGGTCAAGTTCGCACCCTACTGTCGTCGTCGTGATTGATCCACACTGTGGTGATCATCGCCGCGAGATTATCGGAACCTCACCTGCGTGGGTAACAATGAGCGAGGCGAACGCACCGGTCGTGCGGGAGATTTGGGCAAATACGCCGGAGGTGGATCACCTCAGCGGTGTTACCGGATTTGATCACGTGGCGAGCCTCTCGCCTGAGTGCCGCTTGCTAGACCAACTGGATGCCATTGATCTGCACCACGGTCCCTATTCTTCCAGGCCCCCTTACACTGGTCTTAGGGTCGTTGGAGCATCCGTCACGGACGAGGTCAGAGCAGCGCTTGCTGATCTCGGCTTCGCTATCATCGGGTCTGACGCGGCGGGATTTACCGTTGCCCGTACCAGTAAGGCCGCACGGATGATTCGTGAATGAGAGGGGGCTGTGGGTCCAGGGGAATCGCAGACGGAATTGGGGTTGTGCTGGATGACGAACAAGATTCTTCGCGACGCGCAGACAGGCGCACGCGAGGGACGGGATGGAGCGATTTCGGGACTGCTTTGGTGGGGTCGAAGATCCGCGGTCGGGCAA